>NZ_JBHVUV010000014.1:0-213914 GCF_042883905.1 Kitasatospora sp. NPDC058170 | reverse complement strand
GCTTCACCGTTCGACTTGCATGTGTTAAGCACGCCGCCAGCGTTCGTCCTGAGCCAGGATCAAACTCTCCGTGAATGTCTGCTCGTAATCGAGCCGCACCCGCGTCGAGCGGCACGGCAACCACCGGAATAGGGTGATCCCGCGCACTGCGTCCTCGCTAGTGTTTTACTTCAAAAGGAATCTCCAACCCCAGATGATCTGAGGCCGGGGATGTCAACATATCTGGCGTTGACTTTTGGCACGCTGTTGAGTTCTCAAGGAACGGACACTTCCTTCGGTCTGCCTTCCAGCAGGCCCTCCGGGCGCTTCGTTCTTTCGTGTTTCCAGCTTACCAGATGTTTTCCGCTCCGTTTTCCGGAGTTTCGCTTCCCTGACTCGCTGTCCTTCGGCCTTTCGGCGCTTCCGACTCTACCAGATCGCTCTGCAGTGCCTTTCCGCGCTCCCCGGCCTCGGGAGGCTTTCACCGAACCGACCTGACGGCCTGTCCGACGTTTCCCACTTTAGCCGAGCCCCGCTTCGAAAAGCGAATCCGGCCACAATCCATATAAACGCGCACGTCGAATTCAACCCGAGCCGCGAAGCCAAAAGGACAGGACGCGACCCAGCCCGAACCGGGAAGTGGTGTTTCAGTGGATTGGCCGCCCCGGGACCGTCCGCGCCAATGCGTGTCCGGTGCTCCCAGCCGAGCGACTAGAGAACACTACGCCCATCCCGGGCCACAGGCAAACCCTCCGCCCGGACGATCCGGGTGCAGAGCGAGCGGCTCTCCTTCACGTACTCGCCGTTGGGGTGGTCGTTGGTCGTCACCCAGTGCCAGGCGGTGGCCTCGTCCCGGCCTCCCGCCCGGTGGCGGCTGAGCAGCCGCTCCTCCCGGACGGCGTCCTCGGCATCGACGTACCAGAGTTCGCGGAGCAGTCGGCGGGCCTCGGACCAGGGGGATTCGGCGGAGGCGAGGTAGTTGCCCTCGGTGATGACGAGACGGGCCTGCGGTGGAATCACGTGGCGGGCGGCAACCGGTTCGTCGAGGTCGCGGTCAAAGTCGGGGACGTAGATGTCCCGGAAGCGGTCGGCGGTGACCCGGCGCAGCAGGGCGACATAGCCGTGGGCGTCGAAGGTCTCGGGGGCGCCCTTGCGGTGGACCAGGCCGAGGCGGTCGAGCTGGGCGGCGGAGAGGTGGAAGCCGTCGAGCGGGAGGTAGGCGGCGCTGCCGGGGCCCTCGACGCGCTGGACCTCGGCGACCAGGTGCCGGGCGAGGGTGGACTTGCCGGCGCCGGGCGGGCCGGCAAGTCCGAGGATCGTGCGGGAGTTGCTTCCCGGGCCGCGGAGCAGGCCGAGGGCGAGGGAGGTGAGGGTGTCCTCGTTCATGGCCGCACCCTACTCATCGGCCCTCGCCGCACGGCGGGCCTTGCCAGGCCTTGCCAGGCCTCAGCGGGCACTGAGGGCGGGGACCTCCAGCGTGAGGGTGCCGGCGTCGGCGTCGAGCAGGGCGGGAACACCGAGCGGGACGGTGAGGGTGGACGGGCAGTGGCCGAAGCCCAGCTCCCAGACGACGGGTATGCCGAGCGGGCCGAGGCGGTCGAGCATGACGTCCCGGACCCGGTCCGCGCGGCCGCAGCCCTCCCAGGAGCCGAGGGCGATACCGGCGACGCCGTCGAGGGCGCCGGAGCGCAGCAGCTGGGTGAGGATCCGGTCGAGTTGGTAGGGGTGCTCGTTGACGTCCTCCAGGACCAGGATGCTGCCGGCGAAGGAGGGGCGGGCGGCGGGCGTGCCGCGCTCGGCCGCGAGGACATGGCTGCAGCCTCCGGCCGTGATGCCGCGGGCCCGTCCGGGGACGAGGGCGGTGGCGGTGGGTGAGGTGAGCACGGTCGTGGCCGAGGGGTCGAACAGGGTGCGGCGCAGGTGTTCGGCGGTCGGGCCGTCGGTGATGAAGGAGGCGCCCGCACTCATCGGCCCGTAGAGGGTGACGACGCCGAGCCGCTGGGCGAAGGCCTCGTGCAGGGAGGAGACGTCGCTGAAGCCGATCAGCACCTTGGGCGGGACGGCGCGCATGGCGTCCCAGTCGAGCAGGTCGACGAGGCGGTGCACGCCGTAGCCGCCCCGGGCGCAGATGACGGCGTCGACGTCCGGGTCGAGCCAGGCGGCCTGGATGTCGGCGGCCCGGTCGGCGTCGGTGCCGGCCAGGTGGCCGAGGACGGGATGCGTGTCGAGGACGTGCGGGGCGACGGTCACCCTCAGCCCCCAGGAGCGCAGGATCGCGGACCCGGCGGTGAGCCGCTCGGGATCGATCGGGCTGCTGGGGGCGACCACGGCGACGTGGTCCCCGGGGCGGAGGTGCGGCGGGCGGGTCAGCCCTCGGCCGGGTGCGGGCGGGTGCTGGTCCATGACCGGGTTCCTTCCAGGGTGGGGTGAGGTTCGCTCAGGGCCGGTGGTGCCTCCCGTAGGAGGTATGCCCCGCGGCCTTCAGAGTGATCCCATCACGTCCCGGACCTCGGTGAGCGTGGCGTCTGCGACGGCGTTGGCCCGCTCGGCGCCCGCGCGCAGCACCTGTCGGATGTAGCCGCGGTCGGCGGCGAGTTCGGCGCGACGGGCGCGGATCGGGCGGAGGTGCTCGTTGACGGACTCGGTCACGGTGCGCTTCAGTGCGGCGGCGCCGCCGTCACCGATCTCCTCGGCGATCCGCTCGGGCGGGCGGCCCTGGCAGAGCGCGGCGAGCAGGACGAGGCTGGAGACCTCCGGCCGTCCGGCCGGGTCGTAGCTGATCCGCCGATCGGTGTCGGTCCTGGCGCCGCGGATCAGTCGGGCGGTGGTGTCCTCGTCGGCGGAGAGCGGGACGGCGTTGCCGCGGCTCTTGCTCATCTTCGTGCCGTCGGTGCCGAGCAGCAGCGGGGCGGCGGAGAGCAGGGCCTCGGGCTGGGGGAAGACGCGGGCGCCGTCGGGGCGCGGGTAGCGCTCGTTGAAGCGGCGGGCGACGGTGCGGGCGACTTCGAGGTGCGGCAGCTGGTCCTGGCCGACGGGGACGAGGTTGGCCTTGCAGAAGAGGATGTCGGCGGCCTGGTGGACGGGGTAGGTGAACATCAGCCCGTTCACGGCGGCCTGGTCGGAGTGGGCGATCTCGTCCTTGACGGTGGGGTTGCGGCCGAGTTCGGCGACGCTGACCAGGCTGAGGAAGGGCAGCAGCAACTGGTTGAGGGCGGGGACCGCGCTGTGCGGGAAGATCGTGGCGCGCTCGGGGTCGAGGCCGGTGGCGAGGTAGTCGAGAGCGAGGTTCTCGGTGTGCTCGGCGAGGCGGTGGGCGATGTCGCGGTCGGTGATCACCTGGTAGTCGGCGATCACGACGAACATCTCGGCGCCGAGGCCCTGGAGGCGGACCCGGTTCTGCAGGGTGCCGAAGTAGTGGCCCAGGTGGAGCGGGCCGGTGGGGCGGTCCCCGGTGAGGACGCGGTGGCCGGCCGGGTCGCGTCGGACGGCCTCGTCGAGGGCCGCGGTGCCGGGAGCGGCGGCAGGGGCGGTGGAGGCTGGGGCGGTGCCGGTCGGGGCGGCGGGGGCAGGGGCGCCGTGGGCCTGGGTGGCGGTGGCGGTGGCGGTCATCGGGCTCTCCTCGGTGCGGCGATCATGGTCGACCGTCCGGGTGGGGCCCGTCCCGCGGAGAACGCAACAGGGCCGTCCATCCGGACGGCCCTGGTCAGGCGTGACTGGTGGCCGTCCTAGGACGGCCACCAGTTGAGACCTGCGAAGCGCTTCATGCCATGGAGGATAGCGCCGATCCCCCGACGGTGTCAGTCCTCCACCACCAGCGCGGGGGTGTCCTTGCGCAGCGTCTCGCCGCGGAAGAACTCCGGGCGCTGGATGCCGTACCAGGTCATCAGGACGGCCCCGAGGAGCAGGATGCCGACCCCGATCACGAACACCGAGCCGATGCCGAGGACGGCGCCGCTGCCGTACTCCGGGTCCCAGGCGTCGGTGAGGGTCTGCAGGAAGACGGCGCTGAGCAGCAGGCCGCCGAGGAGCGGGGCGACCCCCCTGAGCACCAGGTCCCGCAGGCTGCCGCGGAGAGAGCGGCGGAAGTACCAGACGCAGGCGAAGGCGGTCAGCGCGTAGTAGAAGCAGATCATCAGTCCGAGGGCCAGGATGGTGTCCTGGACGACGTCCTCGCTGATCAGGCTCATGCCGACGTAGAACGCGGCGGTGGCGACGCCGGCCGCGACGGTCGCGTAGCCGGGGGTGCGGAAGCGCGGGTGGACGCTGCCGAAGCGCGGCGGGACGGCGCGGTAGGCGCTCATCGCGAGCAGGGTGCGGGCCACCGGGATGAAGGTGGTCTGCAGGCTCGCGGCGGCGCTGGCGACGACGGCCAGGAACAGCAGGATGCTCCACGGCGAGCCGAGCACCGGCCGGGCCAGCGTGGCGAAGACGTTGTCGGCGGTCTCCGGGTTGCCGAGACCGTTGCCGGTGCTGCCGACGCCCGCGAACATCTGGGAGGCGATCGCGACCAGCAGGTACGACCCGACCAGGGTGACCATCGAGATCATCGCGGCCCGGCCCGGGGTCTTGGCGCTGCCCTGGGTCTCCTCGTTCATGGTGAGGCAGGTGTCCCAGCCCCAGTACATGAAGATCGACAGGGAGAGGCCGGCCGTGAAGGCGCTGAACGAGCTGACCTGGAGCGGGTCGAGCCAGGAGGCCGAGAAGCCGATCGAGTCCGGCAGGTCCCCGGAGGCGGCCTTGCCGATGGCGATGGCCGAGAACAGCAGCAGCACGGCCAGCTGGAGGCCGACCAGGCTGTACTGGAACCACTTGGTCGCGGTCATTCCCCGGTAGCTCATCGCGGTGGCGCCGGCGATCAGCAGGACCACGGTGAGCAGGTGGACGGCCTTGTTCTGGTCCAGCTCCGCCACCCAACTGCTGCCGGTCATCTCCCCGAGCATCAGGTAGAGGAAGTCCGTCGCCACCCCGGCCAGGTTGGAGAGCACGATGATGGTGGCGACCGTGAGGCCCCAGCCCGCCATCCAGCCGAGCCGGGGGCCGAAGGCCTTGACCGTCCAGGTGAAGGACGTGCCGCAGTCCGGGAAGTCCTTGTTGAGCTCCTTGTACGCGAAGGCGACCAGCAGCATCGGCAGGAAGCCGGCCAGGAAGACCGCCGGCATCTGCACGCCGACGGCGGTGACCGTCGGCCCGAGTGTGGCCGTCAGGCAGTAGACCGGGGCGACCGTGGAGACGCCCAGGACCACGCTGCCCAGAAGGCCGACCGAGTTGCCCCGTAGGCCCTTGTCCCCCGCCGTGTCCCCCGCTGCCCCCGTGGTCCCCGGATCGGGGACGCCACCACTGATGCCACTGTCCGGGGCACCCGCCGGAGCGCCGGGCGCCATTGCCCGTCCGCTGCTTCCGTGCTCTGAGAGCTGCTGATCAAACACCAGCGCACCCTAGGCGGGGGTACCGAAGGTTGAGTAGGCCAACTCTTGGTGATCTGAACCACTCTCTTCGATTCAAGCCCCACAGCCCACTCAAGGGTGGTGGATGCATGGACCTCCAGGGCGTGTACCTTTATTTCAAAGGGTCGTTACCTAATTGATTTGCTCCCTATGTCATGTTTTGAGACGTTTTCATCGTGGCCGGGAAGGGGGTGGGATCAACCCCGCGGGACGTTCAGATAGGTTTGCCTCACCTAACTTCGACCCCGAAGGAGTGCCGCGTGTCCCCCACCCCCGGCAGCCAGACCGTCCACCGCACCTCCCGGCGCAGCCTCCTCACCGCGGGCCTGGGCGGCGGCGTCGTCCTCGGCCTCGGCGGGCTGCTCACCGCCTGCGGCAGCTCGGGCGGGTCGGCCGGATCGGACAGCCCGGGCGGGTCGGCGGGCGGCACCGCGCAGGCCTCGTCCGGCTCCTCGCCGAACCAGAAGTCGGTCAAGCAGGGCGGCGACGACTACGCCGCCGTGATCGAGAAGATGAAGGGCTTCGGCACGGACGCCGCCCCGGGCGTCTACCCGCGCACCGTCCGGCACGCCATGGGCGAGACGGTCATCCCGGCCAAGCCCGTCCGGGTCGTGGTGCTGGACACCGGCGAGCTCGACAACGTCGTCTCGCTCGGCATCCAGCCGGTCGGCGTCGTCTACACCGACGGCTCCAAGAGCATGCCGTCCTACCTCAGGGACAAGGCCGGCAGCCCGGCCAACGTCGGCACCATCAACAGCCTCAACCTGGAGGCCATCGCCGCGCTCAAGCCCGATCTGATCCTCGGCAGCCAGCTGCGCGCGCAGGACCAGTACGCCCAGCTCTCCAAGATCGCGCCGACCGTCTTCGCGATGCGCCCCGGCTACCCCTGGAAGCAGAACTTCCAGCTCAACGCGAGCCCGTTCGGCCTGGAGGCGGAGGCCCGGGCGCAGCTCGACGCGTACCAGGGCGCGGCCGCCGCGATCGGCGCCGGCCTCGGCGACAAGCGGCCCACCATCACCCCGCTGCGCTTCATGCCGGGCAAGACCCGGCTCTACGCGGAGCTGTCCTTCATCGGCACCATCCTCACCGATGTGCCGCTGCCGCAGCCGAAGATCGAGCAGGTCAAGGAGCTCGCCGTCGAGATCAGCGCCGAGCAGATCGACAAGGCCGACGCCGACTGGATCTTCTACGGCGTGTACGGCTCTCCGAGCTCCACCAACCAGGACGCGGTGCTCGGCGGGGCGCTGTGGAAGACCCTCGGCGGGGTCAAGTCCGGTCAGGCGCGGCCGGTTTCGGACGAGACGTGGTTCCTCGGACTCGGTGTCATGGCGGCGAACGCGGTGCTGGCCGACCTGAAGGGCTTCGTCGCGCCCGGCGCCTGAACCGACCGGTCCGGGACGGGGCGAGGCAGGGGCGGGGCCAGGTCGGGGGGCCTGGTCGGGGGCCTGGCGTGTGGTGGTGGCCCGGTGGCGTCGCCCACAACCGTGCGGCGGGCGCTTGGAGCTCGTCGCGGGGTGCGGGAGGATCATCGGGACCGTACCCCGAAGGGCTCGTGCCGATGACCACGCTCGACCAGACCGCACCCGATTCGTCCTCACCCGGCCCTTCCGGGTCCGGTGCCACCGCGACTTCCACCGCGACCGGCTTCTCCGCGCATCCCGGTGGGGGCCGGTCCTCGGCCGGTGCCGCTGCCCCGCTCTGCTCGATCGCGGCGGCGGCCGCCGAGCCGGGACCGTCCGGCGCGGTGCGCGCGGCGGGCTCGGAGCGTGCTGCCGGTTCGGGTCCCGCTGCGGGCGCGGGGCGGGCTGAAGGCCCGGGGCGTTCCGCGGGCTCAGGACGCGATGACTCCGTGCCGCGCCCTCGGGCGGCGACCGGCACCGAGGGCGGCGTCGGCGACGGTCGCGGTGCCGGCGGCGGTGTCGACGACGGTCCGGGCGACAGCGACGGTCCGGGCGACGGCGGGCGGACGGCCGCCAGGCTGCGGGCCGGACTGGCCGGACGGCTGCGGACCGCGCACGCCCAGGGTCGCTCGGTCGACGAGCTCGCCGCCGCCTGCCGCCGACCGGTGGCCGAGGTCAACGCCCTGCTGGCCGAAGGCCGCGCCCCGGTCGGCGGTGCGGAGGGGTTCACCCGGCTCCGACCGGCCGCGGAGTCCACCGAAGAGGAGGCCGTCCCCGTCCTGCGGGCCGCCTCGGAGGAGCTGCGCACCGGTCTGTCCAAGCGCCCCTCGCCGTCACGGCGGCTGCGCCGGATGCACCCGGAGACCGCGGCCGCCCTGACATCGGCCACCGCAGCCGAGTCGGGTCGGACGGGGGCCGGTGCAGGTGCTCCGCCGAGCGGGCCGCCCGCAACGGCCGAAGCCAGGCCGGCCTCACCCACCGCGGTCGGGCCGCCGGTCGAGACACCGCTGGGCATCCTGATCGGCGGCACCCCGAACCTCCCCGAGGCCACCGGTCGACCGGAGGAGCGCCGCCCCGTCCGGGTGTCGGCCGAGCCGGTCCGGATCGGCCGCGGCACCAGCCTGGTGGTACTGCCCGCCTGGCGGGCCGCCATCGCCGTCTCGGTGCCCACCGAGCTGCTGCTGGACGCCACCGGCCTCCGTTTCGACCAGCTCGCCGAGACGCAGCTGTCGGTCCTGATCAACCCCGGCGCCCTGCACGACCGGGAGCTGGAGCTGCACGGCTGGCGCGTCGGCCCGGCGGGGCGGCCGGGCCGACGCGGCGGGCGACCCGCCTGACCCGGCCGCGCCACCCGGCGGCAGCGAGGCCGGGGGCCCGGCGGCGGGGCGGTTACGGTCGCGGGGCGTTCGGGACGTAGCCGAGGTCGACGGGCACCACCTCGCGCTCGCCGGCGAGCCGGCCCGCCCGCACCCCGGCCAGGAGCTCCGGGAGCCGGGGCGGCCAGAGCGGATCGGCCCGTGGGTCCGCCAGGTCGGCGGGGGTCCACCAGCGCCAGTCGAGGATGCCGTCGGTGGCGTGCATCTCGCTGACGTCGCCGACCGGGCCCCGGTGCGGACCGTCGGCCAGGTAGATGTGCTCGTGCTGGCGGACGGGGATGCCGTGCCAGGTGAAGTCGTGCTCCCAGGTGCAGAGGAGCGGTCCGGGTTCGAGGTCGGTCCAGCCGGTCTCCTCCCAGAGCTCGCGGCGCGCGCCGTCCCACGGCGTCTCACCGGCCTCCAGGCCGCCGCCCGGCATCGTCCAGTGCACGCCGACCTCGATGTTGTCCGACCGGAGCAGGAAGACCGAGCCGTTCCCGTCCAGCACCACCGTCCTGGCCGCCTGTCTCGGGGTTCGCTTCCGGCTCAGGGTCCGCTTCGCACCGCGCAGTGGGTTTCGCATCGGGACACTCTGGCAGCACCGCACCGGACCGTCGACCGAATTGGCCCGGTGCCGGGCCGCGTTGGCCGGACCGGGAACCGGCGTTGGCCGTACCCTGACGCCCATGCCCGTACCCGCGATCCTCTTCCCGGCCGACCCGCTCAACCCGCGCCGCCCCGATCCGCACTACACCTGGGAGGCCCGGCTGCTCAGGGAGTTGGGCGGCGAGTACCACCTCGTCGACCATGACGCGCTGCTGGCGGGGAGCGCCGAGGAGGCGGTGCGGCGGGTGCCGTCGGACTGCGGCCCGCTCTGGTACCGGGGCTGGATGCTCCCCTCCGCCGGCTACGCGGCGTTCGCCCGGGCCCTGGCCGGACGCGGCGCCACCCTGCTGACCAGCCCGGCCGGTTATGCGTCGGCACACGAACTGCCCGGGTGGTACGGAGTGTTCGAGGGTGCCACGCCGTCGAGCGTCTGGATTCCGGTACCGGCTGCCGCGGGCGGGGCAGCCTCGGAGGCGGGCGCGGCGGCTGGCGGGGCGGCGGCGCCCGGCCACGGGGAGCTGGCAGCAGCCGTCGCCCGGCTCGGCGGCCGCGGCCCGGCCGTCGTCAAGGACTACGTGAAGTCCCGCAAGGACGCCTGGCACGAGGCCTGCTACGTGCCCGAGTTGGCGGACCTGGCGGCCGTCGGCCGGGTGGTGGATCGGTTCGTCGAGCTGCAGGGCGAGTTCCTGGCGGGCGGTGTGGTGCTGCGCCGGTACGAGGAGTTCGCGCAGACCGTGGTCGGGGGATCCACGGCCGGACGGTCCGCGGCCGGAGGTTCCACCAGTGGCGGCCCGGCGGCCCGGGACCGGCGGACGGTGGAGGCCCGGGTCTGGTGGCTGGACGGTGAGCCCGTGCTGGTCGGTCCGCACCCGGACACGCCCGACCACCCGGCCGAGCCGGACCTCACCGAAGTCCGCCCGCTGGTCCGGACGCTCGGCTGCCGCTTCGTCACCACCGACCTCGCGGAACGGGCCGACGGCTCGGGCTGGCGGGTGGTCGAGGTCGGGGACGGACAGGTGAGCGATCTGCCGCGCGGGGTCGACGCGTCCGGGCTGCTGTCCTCGCTGATCGCCACCTGAACTCCCCTGACCGTCGACCCGGGCTGCCTGACTGCCCGCTGTCCGGGCTGTCCGGCTGCCCTGACGGCCCGCTGTCCGGTCTACCCCGCGATGCGCTCGGGCTCGGGTGCCGGGTGGCCGTCGGCGATGAACGCCTGCCAGAGCCGCGCGTAGACCCCGCCCTGGGCGAGCAGCTCGGTGTGCGTGCCGTCCTCGACCAGCTTGCCGTGGTCCAGGACGACGATCCGGTCGGCACGTTGGGCAGTGGTGAGGCGGTGCGCGATGACCAGGGTGGTGCGGCCGCCGCTGAGCCGGTCCGCGGCGTGGTTGACCGCCGCCTCGGTGGCCAGGTCGAGCGCCGCGGTGGCCTCGTCCAGGAGCAGGATGTCCGGGTCGACCAGCTCGGCCCGGGCCAGCGCGATCAGCTGGCGCTGGCCCGCCGAGAGGTTCCGCCCGCGCCCGGTGACCTCGTGCTCGTATCCTCCCGACAAGCGGACGATCATCTCGTGCGCACCGACCACCCGGGCCGCCGCCTCCACCTCGGCCGGGGTGGCCGACGGCCGGCCGTACGCGATCGCCTCGCGCACGGTGCCCGCGAACAGGTACGCCTCCTGCGGCACGACGCCGAGCCGGTGGCGGTACTGCGCCAGGTCGTAGCGGGTGAGGTCGACCCCGTCGACCCGCACCGACCCGGACGTCGCGTCGTAGAACCGGGCGACCAGCTTGACCAGGGTCGACTTGCCCGCCCCCGTCTCGCCGACCAGCGCCACCGTCTGACCGGCGGGTACGTGCAGGTTGACGCCGGCGAGCACCTCCGGGGCGCCGTCCGCGCCGCCGTTGTAGGCGAAGCCGACGTCCTCGAAGTCGATCTCCCCGCGCAGCCCGCCCGGCACCGGCACCGGGGCCTGCGCCTGGGCGGTGGTGGTCGGCGTGCGCAGCAGCTCGCGGATCCGGCCCAGGCCCACCGCCGCCTGCTGGTAGCCGTCGAAGACCTGCGACAGCTGGTTCACCGGGGCGAAGAACAGGTCGATGTACAGCAGGTACGCGACCAGCGCGCCGACCGTGAGCGTGCCCGCCTCGACCCGCGCGGCGCCGGCGATCAGCACCAGCGCCGCCGCGACGCTGGACAGGAACTGCACGAACGGGAAGTACAGCGAGATGTACAGCTGCGCCCGGACCCTGGCGTCGCGGTAGGCGACGCCCCGGGCGACGAAGCGGTCGGTGTTGGTGTCCAGGCGGCGGAACGCCTGGACGATCCGCATGCCCGCGACGTTCTCCTGGAGGTCGGCGTTGACCGTGCTGATCAGGTCCCGGGAGATCTCGTACTGGGCCTTGGACTTCTTGCGGAAGACCAGCGTGGCCGCGACCAGCAGCGGCAGCACGGCGAAGACCACCAGGGCCAGGCCCGGGTCGATGATCAGCAGCGCCGCGAAGATGCCGAAGAAGGTGAGCAGGCTGACCACGGCCGTGACCACGCCGGTCTGCAGGAAGGAGGTCAGCGAGTCCAGGTCGGTGGTCATCCGGGTCATGATCCGGCCGGACAGCTCGCGCTCGTAGTAGTCCAGGCCGAGCCGGTTGAGGTGAGCGAAGATCTTGAGGCGGAGGGTGTAGAGCACCCGCTCGCCGGTGCGGCCGCTGACCCGGTTCTCGGCGCTCTGGACCAGCCAGTCCAGCAGGACGACCACCAGGGCGGCGAGCGCCGCGGTGGTGACGCCCGCCATCAGGGACTTGCTGACGCCCTGGTCGATGCCGTGCCGGATCAGGATCGGCAGGACGAGTGCGGCGCCCGCGTCCAGGGCGACCAGCAGCAGGGCGAGGACGAGCGGGCGGCGGAAGGGGCGCAGCAGGCGGCGGAGGCTGAAGTCCGGGTCTCCCGCCTCGGCACGGTCCCGGGGGATCTCGGGGGTGTCGGTGGCCGGCGGGAGCGCGGCGACCTGGGCCAGGAGGTCGGGGGCGGCGGTGCGGGCCGCCTTGGCCAGCGCCCGGGTGGGCATGGCGGGGGCGCTGTGCGCGGCCTGGTCCGGGGCGGTCCCGTCCGGGGCGGTCTCGTCAGGGGTTGCGCCGACCGGGGTGGCTTCGTCCGCGGTGGCGCTGGCCGGGGTGGCGCCGGCCGGGGTGGCGTGGCGCTCGGAGGCCAGGGGTCTGGGGGATCCGGCTTCGGCTGGTCCGGCGGGGGCGGGGGGTCCGGCGAGGGTGGGGGGTCCGGCGGGGGTGGGGGCTGCGGGGATCGTTTCGGGGGCGGCCGGTGCGGCCGCGCCCGACGGACCGGTGCGACCGGCCTCGGGATCGGAGATCAGGGCCCGGTACTGCGGACATCGGGCGTCGAGTTCCTCGTGCGTGCCGATGTCCACCAGTCGGCCGTGGTCCAGCACGGCGATCCGGTCGGCGAGCTGCAGGGTGGAGCGGCGGTGGGCGATCAGCAGCGTGGTCCGGCCGGCCATGACCGAGCGCAGGGCGTCGTGGATCTCCGCCTCGATCTGCGGGTCGACCGCCGAGGTGGCGTCGTCCAGCAGCAGGAGGCGCGGGTCGGTGAGGATCGCCCGGGCCAGGGCGATGCGCTGGCGCTGGCCGCCGGAGAGGGTGAGGCCCTGCTCGCCGACCTTGGTCTCGTAGCCGTTCGGCAGCTCGCGGACGAACTCGTCCGCCTGGGCGGCCCGGGCGGCTGCCACGATCTGCTCGTCGGTGGCGTCCGGCCGCCCGTACGCGATGTTGGTGCGGACCGTCTCGGAGAACAGGAAGCTCTCCTCGGGGACGATGCCGACGGCCGCCCGGACCGAGTCGAGGGTGAGGTCGCGCAGGTCGTGCCCGTACAGCCGGACGGCGCCGGCCGCCGGGTCGTAGAACCGGGGCACCAGCTGCGCCACGGTCGACTTGCCGGAGCCGGACGCGCCGACCAGCGCCAGGGTCTCGCCCGGGGCCAGCTTCAGGCTGAGCCCGTGCAGGACGGGCGCGGGGTGCTCGGGGTCGTAGCGGAACTCGACCTGGTCGAACTCCAGCGCCAGGTCGGGCGTGCGGGGGCCGACGGTGCGGCCCGGGTCTGCGGCCCCGTCCGCCGGGGGCCCGGCGGTGAGGTCGAGGGTGACCGCGTCCGGACGGTCCTGGACCAGCGGACGCTCGTCGATCAGTTGGAGCACCCGCTCGACGCCCGCCCTGGCCTGCTGGCCGACGGTGATGACCATGGTCAGCATCCGGACCGGGCCGGTCATCTGGGCCACGTAGGTGGAGAAGGCGACGAACGTGCCGAGCGAGACCCGGCCGTCGACCGCCAGCCAGCCGCCGAACGCGAGCACCGCGACCTGGGCGAGCGCCGGGATCGCCTGCATCGCCGGGTTGTAGCGGCTGTTGAGCCGGATCGAGCGCAGTCGGGCGGCGAACAGGTTCTGCGAGGCGGCCGCCAGCTTGTCCTGTTCCTGGGCCTCCTGGCCGAAGCCCTTGACCACCCGCACGCCGCCGATCGCCTCGTCGACGGCGCCGGCGACGGCGGCCGCCTCCTGCTGGGCGGCCCAGGTCGACGGGAACAGCCGCTTGCGGCTGAGCGTGGAGAGCCACCAGAGCGCCGGGCCCATCACCAGGGCGACCAGCGTGAGCGGCGGCGACAGCCAGACCATCACGGCCAGCGACATGACGAACATCAGCAGGTAGCCGGTCATCATCGGCAGCATCGAGAGCAGCCCGTTGATCAGCTGCAGGTCGGAGGTGGCGCGGCCGATCACCTGGCCGGTGTCCAGCCGGTCCTGCCGGTGGCCGTCCAGTCGGCCGAGCGAGCGGAACAGGTCGCTGCGCATGTCGTGCTGGACGTCGAGGGCGAGCCGCCCGCCGTAGTAGCGGCGCACCTGGGTACAGGCGAACACCAGCGCGGCCGCCACCAGCAGGGCCACGGCCCAGGGCGCGAGCGAGCGGGTGTGCGCGGTGATGACGTCGTCGATGATCAACTTGGTGACCAGCGGCACCAGCGAGGTCACGGCCATGCCGACGAGCGAGGCGCCGAACGCCAGCAGCACGCTCCGCCGGGACCGCCAGCAGTAGCCGATCAGCCGCCGGAGCCAGCCCGAACCGCCGGCGCCATCGGCAGCACCGGGGCTGCCGGGGCCACCGGGACCGGGGGCCGCGGTCGACGTGTTCGCACCACCCCGCGCGCCGGCCCGGGTGCCGGTTCGCGCGCCGCTCGGGGACAGCTCCACCGTAGATCCGTGAGTCTCAGGCATATTTAGGGATGCTAACCATTCCGTCGGGTGGCCGCCATCGGTTTCAGGTCAGACCGGACCGGGGGAATCCACCCCGGCTGAGGAGCCAACAGCCCGCGGCCTGCGGTGATTCCCGGGCGGGCCCGCCCGGGCCGCCTGGTACCAGCGTGGCCGACCACGCGCCGAACGCCCACCGCCCGCGGGGCGGCAGGTCGCCCTTCTTTGGACCTAGGCCGGATCCGGGCGGGGCCCGCCCCGATTCCGGCCCCGCCTCAGCTCCGGCCTGCGGATTCGGCGGCCGCCGAGAAGGCGCCGTGCGCCAGGCTGTGCAGCAGGGCGGCCATGCCGTCGCGCTGCAGTCCGACGCGCTCGCCCTGGACGGGGTTCGGGCCGAGGCTGTGCGGGGTCGAGTTGATCAACCCGAAGACGGCGTGCACGGCGGCCCGCGCGACGGGTTCGGCGGAGGGCTCGGCAAGCGCCGGGTGGGCCTCCCGGACGACGTCCACCCACAGCTCGACATAGCCGCGCTGGAGCCGGCGGACCTTGCGCCGGTCCTCCTCCTTGAGGTTCAGCAGCTCCCGGTCGTGCAGGGTGATCAGGTCGCGGTCGTCGAGTGCGAAGTCGACGTGCCCGCTGATCAGCGCGTCCAGCGCGGCGACCGCGCCGTCGCCGCCGCCCGCCCGGCGGCGCCCCTCCTCCAGCAGGCGCTCACTGATGCCGATGAGGAGGTCGGCGAGCATCGCGTCCTTGCCCGCGAAGTGCCGGTAGAGCCCCGGGCCGCTGATCCCGACGGCCTTCCCGATCTCGTCGACCCCCACCCCCAGGAAGCCCCGGGCGGCGAACAGCCGGGCGGCCTCCTTGCGGATCTGGTCACGGCGTGGGAGCGCGGAGGCGGCTGGCACGTTCGGCATGCTGCCCATCGTAGACAGTCGGGTTATCGGCCGTTAACCTGGGCGGCACGAGTTAACGCTCATTAACGTGACGGTCGAGGGCCCACCTGGCCCTACCGCCCATTCGGTGCCGAGGGCAAGGGAGCTCTTGGGATGGTCATCTCAACCGCCGGTACATCCGCCGGCGTCAACGGCAGCGCGGCATCCGGGGCTGCCGGGTCCGGAGCCGTTCCACCGGGAGCCACCGCTCCCGCGCCCCGCCTCGGCACCGCGGTCGACCCGGGCTCCGAGGCCTACCGCTCGAACACCGAGGCCCACCGGGCCCTCGTCGGGGAGCTGCGCGAGAAGCTCGGCGCGGCCGCCCTCGGCGGTGGCGCCAAGGCCCGGGCCCGGCACACCTCGCGCGGAAAGCTGCTCCCCCGCGACCGGGTGGACACCCTGCTCGACCCGGCCTCCCCCTTCCTGGAACTGGCCCCGCTGGCGGCCGACGGGATGTACGACGGCGCCGCACCGGCGGCCGGCGTGATCGCCGGCATCGGCCGGGTCGCCGGACGCGAGGTGGTGGTCGTCGCCAACGACGCCACCGTCAAGGGCGGCACGTACTACCCGATGACGGTCAAGAAGCACCTGCGCGCCCAGGAGGTGGCGCTGGAGAACCGCCTCCCCTGCATCTACCTGGTGGACTCCGGAGGCGCCTTCCTGCCGATGCAGGACGAGGTCTTCCCGGACCGCGACCACTTCGGCCGGATCTTCTACAACCAGGCCCGCCTCTCGGCCGCCGGCATCCCGCAGATCGCCGCCGTGCTCGGCTCCTGCACCGCGGGCGGCGCGTACGTACCGGCGATGAGCGACCAGGCCGTCATCGTCCGCAACCAGGGCACGATCTTCCTCGGCGGGCCGCCCCTGGTGAAGGCCGCCACCGGCGAGGTCGTCACGGCCGAGGAACTCGGCGGCGGCGACCTCCACTCCCGCACCTCCGGAGTGACGGACCACCTGGCCGAGGACGACGCCCACGCGCTCTCGATCGTGCGCACCATCGTCGCCGGGCTCGGCCCTCGCCCGGCCAGGCCCTGGCCGCTCACCTCGGCCGAGCCGCCCGCCGTCGACCCGGCCGGCCTCTACGGCGCCGTCCCGGTGGACCCGCGCACGCCCTACGACGTCCGCGAGGTGATCGCGCGACTGGTCGACGGAAGCCGGTTCGCCGAGTTCAAGGCCGAGTACGGCGCGACCCTGGTGACCGGTTTCGCCCGGATCCACGGCCACCCCGTCGGCATCGTCGCCAACAACGGCGTGCTGTTCTCGGAGTCCGCCCTCAAGGGCGCCCACTTCATCGAGTTGTGCGACCAGCGGGGCATCCCCCTCCTCTTCCTGCAGAACATCACCGGGTTCATGGTCGGCCGGCAGTACGAGGCGGGCGGCATCGCCAAGAACGGCGCCAAGATGGTGAACGCCGTCGCCTGCACCCGCGTCCCGAAGCTGACCGTGGTGATCGGCGGCTCGTACGGAGCCGGCAACTACTCGATGTGCGGCCGGGCCTACTCGCCTCGCTTCCTGTGGATGTGGCCGGGCGCCAAGATCTCCGTGATGGGCGGCGAACAGGCCGCCTCCGTGCTGGCCACCGTCCGCCGCGACCAGTTGGAGGGCCACGGCGAACAGTGGCCGACCGAGGCGGAGGAGGAGTTCAAGCGCCCCGTCCGCGAGCAGTACGAGCGCCAGGGCAACGCCTACTACGCCACCGCCCGGCTCTGGGACGACGGGGTGATCGACCCGATGGACACCCGCACCGTCCTCGGCCTCGCCCTCACCGCCTGCTCCAACGCGCCGCTCCCGCCGCCCGGCCCGTACGGCGTCTTCCGGATGTGACCTCCGGTTTCCGGATGCGACCGCCGGCCGCGCCCGACGCGCGGCCGGCCCTTCCACCACCTCCTTCGTACGGCTCCCCTCGACCCGGAGGAACGCCTCCCATGTTCGACACAGTTCTGGTCGCCAACCGTGGCGAGATCGCCGTCCGGGTGATCCGCACCCTTCGGCGGCTCGGTGTGCGTTCGGTCGCCGTGTTCAGCGACGCGGACGCCGACGCACCCCACGTCCGCGAGGCCGACGTCGCGGTACGGCTCGGACCGGCCGACCGCAGCGACAGCTCCGCGGCCGAGACCTACCTGCGGACCGACCAGATCCTCGCCGCCGCCCGCCGCACCGGGGCCCAGGCCGTCCACCCCGGCTACGGCTTCCTCGCCGAGAACGCCGCCTTCGCCCGTGCCTGCGCCGACGCCGGCCTGGCGTTCATCGGGCCGCCGCCCTCCGCGGTCGAGCTGATGGGCGACAAGATCAACGCCAAGGAGGCCGTACGGACCGCCGGCGTGCCGGTGGTCCCGGGCAGCCAGGCCACCGCGCCCACCGACCAGGAACTCGTCGCGGCCGCCGAGGAGATCGGCTACCCCGTCCTGCTCAAGCCCTCCGCCGGTGGCGGCGGCAAGGGCATGCGCCTCGTCCGGGACCCGGCCGAGCTGCCGACCGAGATCGCCGCCGCACGGCGCGTCGCCCGCACCGCCTTCGGTGACGACACCCTGCTGCTGGAGCGCTGGATCGACCGGCCCCGCCACATCGAGGTGCAGGTGCTCGCCGACGCCCACGGCACCACCGTCCACCTCGGCGAGCGCGAGTGCAGCCTGCAGCGCCGCCACCAGAAGCTGATCGAAGAGGCACCCTCCGTTCTCCTCAATGCCGAGACCCGCGCCGCGATGGGCGCAGCGGCCGTCCGGGCGGCCGAGTCCTGCGGTTACACCGGGGCCGGCACCGTGGAGTTCATCGTCCCCGGCCTCGACCCGGACTCCCCCACCCCCGCCGAGGGGGTACGGGACTTCTTCTTCATGGAGATGAACACCCGTCTCCAGGTGGAGCACCCCGTCACCGAACTCGCGATCGCCATCGGTGGCAGTGCCGCCGGAGGCGACGCCGACGGGACCGCCACGGCCCGGCCCCGACGGCTGGACCTGGTCGAGTGGCAGCTGCGGATCGCCGCAGGCGAGCACCTCTCCTTCACCCAGCCGGACGTCTCCTTCCTGGGCCACGCCATCGAGGCCCGTATCTGTGCCGAGGACCCGGAGAGGGACTTCCTCCCCACCGGCGGCCGCATCCTCGTCCTGGACGAGCCGCAGGGCGAAGGCATCCGGGTGGACTCCGGTGTCGCCCCGGGCACCGTGATCACCAGCTCCTACGACCCCATGCTCGCCAAGGTCATCGCGTACGGGCCCGACCGCCCGACCGCGCTGCGCCGGCTGCGTGCCGCGCTGGCGGACACCCGGATCCTGGGCGTGACCACCAACACCGGCTTCCTGCGACGACTGCTCGCACACCCCGAGGTCGCCGCCGGCCGCCTGGACACCGGTCTGGTCGAGCAGACGGCGCAGCAGCACCCCGCGATGCTGGCCTCGCCCTACTCCCCGGCCGCCCTGGCCGCTTCCGGATCCGCTCCGGAATCCGCTCCCGAGATCTCCGTCGAATCCCGCGCCGAAGCCTCCGTCGAGGGCTCTGGCGAGGGCTCCGGTCCGCTGTCGCCCGAGGCGCCGACGCCCGTCCACCTCCTCTACTACGCGGCCGCGCTCGCACGGCACCTGGACCTCGCTCCCGTCACCGACACCGTCGGCTGGACCGATCCGTTCTCCCTTCCCTCCGGCTGGCGCATGGGCGGCGATCCGGCCTGGACCACTCACCGACTCCGGGCCCCCGGCCAGGAACCGGTGTCGGTGCGCGTCCGTCCGATCACTGCGAGCAACGTAGCCGAGGCCACTGACATTCCCCCGGGTGTCACTCCCGAGGTGGAACTCCGGCTCGGCTCCGGTCCGGTCCACCGCGCCCGGGCCGTACGCGTCGGCGGCCGTCTGCACCTGACCGTCGACGGTCTGCAGACGACGTTCGCGCAGACCACCGACAACGCCGCCGGCCCGGTCGCCACCGGCCCGGTGACCTGGCTCGGGATCGACGGCGACGCCTGGCCCGTGCACTCCTACGACGCCGTCGGCGAGAGCACCTCGGCCGGGGCCGCCCACCACGGCGCGCTCACCGCCCCGATGCCCGGGACGGTGACCGTCGTGAAGACCTCGGCCGGCGAACAGGTCCGTCAGGGCCAGGCCCTGCTCGTCCTGGAGGCCATGAAGATGGAACACGTGATCGCCGCGCCGCACGACGGCACCGTGGCCGAGCTGCGCGTCGCCGCAGGAGCCACCGTGGCCATGGACGAGGTGCTGGTCGTGGTCGCCCCCGCAGCGGAGGAGCCGACCGGCCGGGCCCCGGACGCCGGGTCCGCCGACGCGTCGCCCCTGGCCGGCACCACCGTGGCGGCCGAGGTGCGGTCATGACCGCCGCCTCCCCCGCCTCCGAGCCCGACGCGCTCGACCTCGGCCTGCCGGACGCGGTCGGCGCCCCGGGGCTGCCCGAGGAGGTCCGGATCCACGAGGTCGGGCCGCGTGACGGGCTGCAGAACGAGGGCTCGCTGGTGCCCGTCGAGGTCAAGGCCGAGTTCATCGCCCGGCTCGCCGACGCCGGGTTGCGCACGGTCGAGGCCACCAGCTTCGTCCACCCGAAGTGGGTGCCGCAGCTCGCCGACGCCGAGGAGCTCGTGCCGCGCCTCGCCGACCTGCCCGCCCGTCACCCCGGGCTGCGGCTGCCGGTGCTGGTGCCCAACGAGCGCGGCCTGGACCGCGCGCTCGCCCACCACGCCACCGACATCGCCGTGTTCGCCAGCGCGACCGAGACCTTCGCCCGCCGCAACCTGAACCGGTCGGCCGACGAGGCGATGGCCATGTTCGAACCGGTCGTGGAACGGGCCACCGCCGCCGGCGTACGGGTCCGCGGCTACCTCTCGATGTGCTTCGGCGACCCGTGGGAGGGCCCGGTCCCGGCCGCCCAGGTGATCGGGTTCGGCGTGCGCCTGCTGGAGATGGGCTGCACCGAGCTGAGCCTCGGCGACACCATCGGCGTGGCGACCCCGGGCCAGGTCACCGCCCTGCTGGAGGGCTTCGCGGCGGCGGGCGTGCCGACCGAGCGGCTCGCCGTGCACTTCCACGACACCTACGGCCAGGCGCTCAGCAACACGTTGGCGGCGCTGCGCTGCGGCATCGCCACGGTCGACGCCTCGGCGGGCGGCCTGGGCGGCTGCCCCTACGCCAAGAGCGCCACCGGAAACCTGGCCACCGAGGACCTGGTCTGGATGCTGCACGGCCTCGGCATCCGGACCGGCGTCGACCTGCGCGCCCTGGTCGCCACCAGCGGCTGGATGGCCCGCCGACTCGGCCGTCCGAGCCCGTCCCGCACCGTCCAGGCGCTGCTCGGCGCCGACCGGGGCTGACCTCCCCGACCCTGCCGCCGGCCGGTCCCCGGGCCCCGGAGCCCGGCCGGTGCACCCCGTCCGCACGGCACCCCGTCCACGCGGCACCCCCGCCTCCCTTCCGACCACACCGTGGTCCGTCACACCATCGGACGGACGCCGGTCATCCCGATCACGCCCCGCGGCCACCCCCGGCCGGGCTCCAGGAGGATCACCATGCTCGATCACCGGTTGAACAGCGAGTACGAGGAACTGCGGCGCACCGTCGCCGAGTTCGCCCAGGACGTGGTCGCGCCGAAGATCGGCGAGTTCTACGAGCAGGGCGAGTTCCCCTACGAGATCGTTCGGGAGATGGGGCGGATGGGCCTGTTCGGCCTGCCCTTCTCGGAGGAGTACGGGGGCATGGGCGGCGACTACTTCGCGCTCTGCCTCACCCTGGAGGAACTCGCCCGGGTCGACTCCTCGGTCGCGATCACCCTGGAGGCGGCGGTGTCGCTCGGCGCGATGCCGATCTACCGCTTCGGGACGGAGGAGCAGAAGCGCGAGTGGCTGCCCCGGCTGACCTCCGGCGAACTCCTCGGCGCGTTCGGCCTGACCGAGCCCGAGGGCGGCTCCGACGCCGGCGCGACCCGCACCACGGCCCGCTACGACGAGGCCACCGACGAGTGGGTCATCAACGGCACCAAGTGCTTCATCACCAACTCCGGCACCGAGATCACCGGGCTGGTCACGGTCACCGCGCTCACCGAACCGATCGCTCGTTCGAGTGAAGAGGGCGAATTCTCCTCGCCACAGCGCGAAATCTCTTCCATCATCGTGCCCACGGGAACCCCGGGGTTCCAGGTCTCCAAGAAGTACTCGAAGGTCGGGTGGAACGCATCCGACACCCGCGAACTGTCCTTTACCGACTGCCGCGTTCCTGCGGCCAACCTGCTGGGCGAGCGTGGCCGAGGCTACGCCCAGTTCCTGCGGATCCTCGACGAGGGCCGCATCGCGATCGCAGCCCTGGCCACCGGCCTGGCCCAGGGGTGCGTCGACCAGTCCGTCCTCTACGCCGGCACCCGCCGGGCCTTCGGCCGGCCGATCGGCGCCAACCAGGCCATCCAGTTCAAGCTCGCCGACATGGAGATGCGCGCACACACCTCCCGCCTGGCCTGGCGGGACGCCGCCTCCCGGCTGCTGCACGGCGAACCGTTCAAGAAGGAGGCCGCGATCGCCAAGCTGTACTCGTCCGAGGCCGCCGTCGACAACGCCCGCGAGGCGACCCAGATCCACGGCGGGTACGGCTTCATGAACGAATTCCCGGTCGCCCGGTTCTGGCGCGACAGCAAGATCCTCGAAATCGGCGAGGGCACCTCGGAGGTCCAGCGGATGCTCATCGCCCGGGAGCTCGGCATCCAGTCCTGAGCTCCGCTCCGGCCCGGTCGGGGGCCCGCCACTCCGGGCCCCCGACCGACGGCCGGTCACCAACCCTGACACGGAAGGGAGTTACCAACCCCCAGCACTCACGAGCACGTACGAGTACTCATGCCAGCAGCGCCGACGGCCCGCACCGACGGCCCGCACCGACGGCCCGCACCGACGGCCCACACCGGCCGACCCCGGGGCCGGGCCTCACCACCGCTGCGGGCACGATCCGACCGCGCCCCTCATTCCTCACCCCCGCGCCCATCCGCCGGCACCCCGCGGCCGGAAGGGACGTCAGGGGATGACGATGACCGGCCGGTTGGCGCGACGGGCCAGTCGACCCGAGACCGAACCGAAGATCTTGCCGAGCAGGCCGTGCGTACTGCCGACCACGATGGCGTCGGCGGCGTACTCGCGGCCGACCTCCTCGATCTCGTGACAGATGTCGCCGCCGCGCTCGACCAGGATCCAGGGCACGCCGGCAAGGAAGTCGGCACAGGCGAGCTCCAGGCCGAGGACCTCGGTCCGGTGATCCGGGAGGTCGACGAAGACGGGAGGTTCACAGCCCGCCCAGACCGTGGCAGGCAGGCGGTTGGCGACGTGCACGATCACCAGCCCGCACTGTGAGCGCCGGGCCATGCCCACCGCGTAGGCGAGCGCCCGCTCGCTCGACAGCGAGCCGTCGAAGCCCACCACCACACCGTGCTGGAAAGCCGGATCGCAGGGGCGTACGGGCGCCTCCTGGACCGCCGGCTCGCCAGGCGCGCCCGGCAGCCCGGAGCCTCCCGAGCGGTCCGCACCGGGGCCGAGGCGGCCGGTCATCTCGGCCTCCGCGGAGCCGGCCCGCTGCTCGTCCCGCCGCTGGCGCGAACCGGGGCGGCCACGGCGGGCGATGTTGCGCAGGGAACGGGAACGGCCCCGGGAACGCGTGGCTCCACCGAGGTCTCCATCAAGGTCTCCACCGAGGTCGTCACGGTCGACGGCGTCTGCCCCGGCCACTGCGCCCGCACTGCGGACCGTGTCCGGTTCAACCGGTCGGAAGGACTCAAAACCAGCCATGGCTCACGGCTCTTCGAGGGAGATGGGCCGACAGGAGAGGACAACGCTGCCCGGGCAGCAGGCCCGCCCACGGGACGACGTCGGTCTGCGCCGAGCACCACCGTATGTGACCTATTCCTTTCAGAGTACGACGGGCGCGGGGCTCAGCCCAGCGGCGGAGCCCCGGAACGACTGTGTTCCCGCGAATGGGGGATGCGCCCGCGGACAGCAATGCGCCCCTATCGGCAGGCGGTCACGCCCCCTCTGGCTGAAGGAGGTTCTCTGGAGCTTGACTGAGCAGGCCGGGACATGGCAACAGGCCACCGGGACACCGTGACCGGACTGTCATTGATCGGCAACGATCCGTTGCCGACCGCCGCCGCACGATGTGGCCGAGGCTCACACCGGGCGGGCCGCCTGGAGAGCCTCCGCCTGCCCCACCGGCTCTCCTACGCCCCACCCGTCACCCCGCTCCTGGGCGCCGTCCTCCGCCCTGGTAGCCGTTTCGGCCAATTCGTACGGGTTGACGACCGTCTCTGGCATTTGCCAGATGCATAGGCGCAGCCGCTGACACCATGCTCGGCATGCCCCTGCTCCTGCTGGACCTCGACAACACGCTGCTCCCCAGGGATGCCGCTTTCCGGGCCTGGGCTCAGGATTTTCTGGCCGAACGGAGGCTGCCGCCCGCCGACCTCGACTGGCTCGTCACCATCGACGGCGGCGGCTACGTGCCGCGCAGCACCGTACTGTCCGCCGCCCAGCGCCGCTACGGGTTGGACGAGTCCATGGAGTTCCTGCTCGCGCACTACCGACGCGGCATCAACTCCCACATCCACTGCCCGTCCCGACACATCGACGCGCTGCGGGCGGCACGGGCCGCCGGCTGGACACTCGGCATCGTCAGCAACGGCAGCACCCGACCGCAGTTGGAGAAGATCCGACGCACCGGACTCGGCCCGCTGGTCGACGGCTGGGTGATCTCGGAGGAGGCCGAGTGCCTCAAGCCCGACCCCTTGATCTTCGAGATCGCGGCCCAGCGCTGCGGCGTCGCGCCCACCGGCGACTGGACCTCGCACACCTGGATGGTCGGGGACCACGCCCCCGCCGACATCGCGGGCGCGGAGCTGGCCGGCCTGCGCAGCGTCTGGCTGCACCACGGGCGGCCCTGGGCCGAGCCCGGCTATCGGCCGACCCTGAAGGCGGCCGGGCTTCCGGAGGCCGTCGGGCAGGTGCTCTCCGCCCGCAATGCCCCCGGCGCCCGCCCGGGGATCCGGACCGGCGGCCCGCTCCAGCGCAGGGCGGCCGGCGCCGCACCGGTCGGTACCTGGGACAGGAGCGGTACGGCGGCAGCGCCCAGCAGCGCACGGCCCAGCGCGCGTATCGCACTGTCCGCCCCGGACGGCCCGCGTGCGCCTTCCGCCGCGCAGTCGGCGGGGGGCGGTGCACCCGGCTCCTCGACAAGATCCGCTGTCCGAAACCGGTCCGGCGAAGTTGCCGAGCCGGGCGACAGGTCACCTGCCGGGGGCGCCCGGTCCGCCGCCCCGCCCAAACTCGACCACCCGGAACGCCCCGAACGCCACGACCACCTGGAACGCCACGAGCGCCCTGAGCGCCCCGCGCGCACCAGGTTCGCCGCGCCGCCCACGCAGCCCTCGTCGCCTCCCGCGCCACCGGTCTCGTCGGTCTCGCTGATGCGGCCGGGCCCGGGCCTGCGCCCGGCCGTGTCTGCACAGACCGTCGCCGCGGCGGTCGCCCGGTAGCCGGGCTCCGCCACGGCCGGTCAAGCCCGGCTACCGGGCCGCGCGGTTGGCCCGCCCGGACCGCCCGGACCGCCCGGGCACCCGGTCAGCGGGTCAGCGGGTCCACCAGGTGGTACGGCCCTGCTCGGTGAAGCCGAGCTTGCGGTAGAGCGGCTCACCGAGCGCGGTGGCCACCAGGGTCGCCGGGCGGTCGGGGTGCGCCGCGGCGAGCGCCGCCTCCAGCACGGCGCGCGCCACGCCCCGGGAGCGGTGGTCGGGAAGCGTCGCGACCCAGTACACCCCGGTGGCGCGGCCGTCGTCGTAGGTCAGGCAGGCTCCGGCCGTCACGCCGTCGACGCGGCCGCGCCAGGCACGGAGTCCCGGTTGGTGCAGCAGCGGCTCCGGCAGCATCACGCCCCTGGTCCAGGGCCGGCGGGCCGGGATCGGGAAGCCCTCGACCACCGCCCGCTCCACCTCGGCGAACCCGTCCCCGTCCAGCACCTCATCGACCGTCAGGGACCGGCCACCACGCGCACCCTCCCCCGCCGCGCGGGCGTCGAGCGGGCCGGGCTCGCGGACCATGACCGCCATCGCCGGGCCGTGCGAGCAGCCGAAACGCTCCAGGTCGAGCCCGCCGTACGGGTCCTCCACAGTGAGCCCGACGGTGGACCACTCCTTGAACAGGACCGCCAATTCCTCTTCCAGCCCGGCCGGTTCGCCGTACGGTCGGGTGACCACGATGCGATGGGCATCGGTCGGGGTGCGGGCGCAGCGAACGGCGGTGAACCCGGGGCGGGCGAGCTGCTGCCAGCCGTGCGCCCGGGCCTGGGCGAGCCAGAACGCGGCGGCGTTGTCGTTGGCCAGTTCGAGCCGGCTGCGAGTGTTCACAGCAGGACGGTAGCGCGCCGGGCCGACAGCCGGTCACGGGCCCCGGCACTGGCCGGATGAAGCCAGGGCGGCGCACACTTCGTCTGCGTGCGCCCTCCCGTGCACCGCCGATTTTCGGTCAATCTCGCGCGGCTCCCTCGCCCTTGGGCAAACCCGCAGCCCAGACCCGCCGGCCGGGTCCGCCGAAGCCGGGCGCCCCAGGACCAGTCCCGCGACAACCAGCCACCGTTGCACCGGCCCCCTTCCCAGAAGGGTCGACGGGTGCCACGCTTCGTGATCGAATGCATCACGCCAAATTGCCATGTCGACATAGCGTCGGATGGTGAACTTGTCACAACGGCAACGGTCCACCCGATAGATTCGATCTTGGCCAGCAGTGCCGCACCACCACACCACACCACCGAGGGGGCTTGAGCGCCTTGAGCAGGGTGAGCAGGAGCGACGCGGGTCCTGACAGCGGCCAGGCCGCGACCGGCATCACGGGTCGTCCCGCGAGAAGCACCGGCGCCCCAGCCATCGCTGCCACCCCCCGCACCTCCGGCACCTCCAGCGCCGCCTCGTACACCTCTGCGGCATCTTCCGTCCCATCCGTCACATCCGCCACAGGGGCCTCCGGCAGCTTCGGGGCATCCCCCTTCTCCGGCTCCCCGGAGCACGGCGGACGGTCCGTCAACCGACCGTTCGTCAATCCCGGATCCGGCCAGGGAGTCGGCGCGGGGGCGGGCGGCGGCCCGTCGGTTACCGGCCAACCTGTGGCGCACGCCGCGCCGAGCGCGGGCTACCCGGCCTTCTCCGGCGGCCCGGTCGGCGCCTCGGCGCTCGGCACCCCGTCCGTCGGCATGACGGTCGGCGGCGTCCCGTCGGGTCCGCTCGGACTCGGCGCCCCCGGAGCCGGCGCCCCCGGCCACAACCCGGCCGGCCACGGCGGAGCGGGCCACGGTACGACGGCCGGGTCCGGCTCGAACGGGCCCTCGGTCCCCGTGATGGCGGCCGCGCCCCGGAAGCTCTCGGGCCGGCGCCGGCGGGAGACCGTCGCGGTGCTGATCTTCGGCGGTGCCCCGATCTTCGAGAGCTCGATCCCGCTCTCCGTCTTCGGCGTCGACCGTCAGGACGCCGGGGTGCCGCGCTACCGCCTGCTGGTCTGCGCCGGGGAGGAGGGCCCGCTGGCCACCACCGGCGGCCTCACCCTCTCCGCCCCGTACGGGCTGGAGGCCCTCGCCCGGGCCGGCACGATCGTCGTCCCGGCCTGGCGCTCGATCTCGCAGCCGCCGCCGGTGGAGGCCATCACGGCCCTGCGCAAGGCCCACCACGAGGGCGCGCGGATCATCGGGCTCTGCACCGGCGCGTTCGTGCTCGCCGCCGCCGGCCTGCTGGACGGGCGCCCGGCGACCACGCACTGGATGTACGCGCCGACCCTCGCCAAGCGCTACCCCCGGGTCCACGTCGACCCCCGGGAGCTGTTCGTCGACGACGGCGACGTCCTGACCTCGGCCGGCACCGCCGCCGGGATCGACCTGTGCCTGCACGTGGTGCGCAGCGACCACGGCGCCGAGGCCGCCAACGCGCTCGCCCGCCGGCTCGTGGTGCCCAGCCGCCGCAGCGGCGGAGGACAGGCCCAGTACATCGATCAGTCTTTACCGGAGGAGATCGGCAACGACCCGCTGGCCGAGGTGGTCACCTGGGCGCTGGAGAACCTCAACCAGCAGTTCGACGTCGAGGTGCTGGCGGCTCGCGCGTACATGAGCCGGCGCACCTTCGACCGGCGGTTCCGCACGCTCACCGGCAGTGCCCCGCTGCAGTGGCTGATCACCCAGCGGGTGCTCCAGGCGCAGCGGCTGCTGGAGACGTCGGAACTGTCGGTGGACGATGTCGCCCGCCGCTGCGGCTTCCGGTCCCCGGTGGCGCTGCGCGGGCACTTCCGGCGCCAGCTCGGGGTCTCGCCTGCCGCGTACCGGACCAGCTACCGGGCACGTCGCCCCGGGCCGCAGACCGCGGCCCCGGCGGCGTACCCCGGTGACCTCCGGTTGGCGGGCGCGGCGCCGCAGTCGGCCGGTTCGCACGCGGCGGCCGCCGCGGCGGGTGGAGCAGTGCCCGGGCAGTCCGGGCACCCGGGGTACCCGGGGCCGGGCGGGCAGCACGGCCAGCATCCGCTCCAGCCGGCGTCCGGCAACCCCGGGCACGCCGCTCAGCAGCCCTCGCAGGCGTTCCACGCCCGCGCGGCGCAGCCGTACCCGCACCAGCCGGCGGCGCACCAGCAGCACCCCGGCCAGCCGGGGGGATCGGGCCGCGGTCCGGCCCGTCCGCCGCTGGTCCCGGCGCAGGCCGGTCCCGGGGCGGGGCGTCCGCCGCGCACGGCGGAGCACGCCGCGGCCGAGGACGGCCACCCCCAACCGGGTGCGCGCGGCCAGGGCCAGGGGCACCGCAGCACGCCCGAGCGCCCGGTGGACGAGTCCGGTTCCGGCGGTTCGGCCAACGGCGGCGGCCGAGGGCACGGCGCGCCCGCCGGCCGGTTGCCGGCGCCGTCGGCCCCCGCGACCCCGGAGGGCCGGGCCCGTCAGGGCCGCGGTGCCCAGGTCCGTCCGCAGGGCGGCCGCGCCGGGGCTCCGGAGGCCGCCCGGGAGGCCCGGGACAGCCGTTCCGCGCGGGACGGGCACCCGGTCCGCGCACCGCACGAGGTCCACGAGGGCCACGAGGCGGAGGGCCACGACCAGGACGAGCACGCCCCGGAGGGCCGGACGGCGACACCTCGCTCGGCTCCACCGGTGCCCGCGGCGCGTGATCGCGCCGTAGGGTGAGTGGCGTGAATGACCGTTTGGTATGGATCGACTGTGAAATGACAGGCCTCGACCTCGACCGGGACGCCCTGGTCGAGGTCGCGGCACTGGTGACGGACTCCGAGCTGAACATCCTCGGCGAGGGTGTCGACGTCATCATCCGACCGCCCGCCGAGGCGCTGGCGAACATGCCCGAGGTGGTGCGCGCGATGCACACCTCCTCCGGTCTGCTCGACGAGCTGGAGCACGGTGTGACGCTCGCCGAGGCCGAGGCGCTGGTGCTCGCCTACATCCGCGAGCAGGTGCCGGAGGCCGGCAAGACGCCGCTGTGCGGGAACTCGGTGGCCACCGACCGCGGTTTCCTCGCCCGGGACATGCCGGCCCTGGAGGGCCACCTGCACTACCGGATCGTGGACGTCTCCTCGATCAAGGAGCTGGCCCGCCGCTGGTACCCGAGGGCGTACTACAACAGCCCGCAGAAGGGCGGCAACCACCGGGCGCTCGCGGACATCCGCGAGAGCATCGACGAACTGCGGTACTACCGCGAGGCGGTGTTCGTCGCCCAGCCGGGCCCGGACACCGACACCGCGCGGGCGATCGCCGAGAAGTACCAGGCGCCGACGGGCTGACCCTCCGCCGCCGCCCCGCCCGCCCTCGTCCGGAGCCCTCCGGACGGTGTCGGACGGGGCGGCCGAGCACTCCCTCCCGCCCGATCGGAACCCTGGTCGGAACCCTGGCGCGAGCACCCTCTCGGATCCTGTAGAGTTCTTCCTGTCGGAACGGGAACGCGAAGAGCGGGAACGGACCGGACGCATGGTGGGTGTAGCTCAGTTGGTAGAGCACCTGGTTGTGGTCCAGGTGGCCGCGGGTTCAAGTCCCGTCACTCACCCCAGAGCCTGAGGGGCCGATCTCTTGAAGAGATCGGCCCCTCAGGCGTTTCGGCGTTCCCTCAGATCCCGGGAGGCGCGAGGGAACGCCGGGCCCGAAGGCGGGGCCGAGCGCCTCGGGAGGTTCCCTCGGAAGCTACCCACTAGTAACATCGTTGCCATGACCACACCTTCGATCGGACAGCTGCTCGACTCGACCGTGCCGATGGCGCGCACGCTCAAGCTGCAGTACCTGGAGACCACCCCGGAGCGGGCCGTCCTGCAGCTGCCCGACCAGCCCGAGTACCACAACCACGTCGGCGGACCGCACGCCGGCGCGATGTTCACGCTCGCCGAGTCGGCCAGTGGCTGCATCGTCCTGAGCGCCTTCGGCGACCAGCTCTCGCGTGCCGTGCCGCTCGCGGTGAGCGCCGAGATCGCGTACAAGAAGCTGGCGATGGGCGTGGTCACCGCGACCGCCGTGCTGGGCCGCCCGGCCGCCGACATCGTCGCGGAGCTGGACAAGGGCGAGCGCCCGGAGTTCCCCGTCACGGTCGAGATCACCCGCGCCGACGGGGCCGTGACCGGCGTCATGACCGTCATCTGGACGCTGCGCCCCAACTCCTGATCACCCGGGGCCCGCAGCACCGGCCGGGTCGGGGCGGCGGCGGACCGACGCCGCCCCGGCCCGGTCCCCGGCGCAGCGGCAGTCCGGGGCGGCGGCCGTGACCTCGGGTGCCGTCCGCTCGTTCTCAACTCACGTGCGAGCCAATCACGCGACCAAGGCCCTGGAAGCCGCCCGACGCGGTGTCGGCGGTACGAGCGGCGCGAGCGGGGCGGGGCGCGCGGCCGGCCGGTGGCTGCCCCGCCCACGCGCCGTCGCAGCCGGCGGGGCGCTGCTCGCACAGCTCTGGGGGCTGGGGGTGGCCGGGGCGTACGCGGCGGCGGCCGACCCGCTCCCGGATCCGGTGAGCCGCGCCGTCGGCCGGACCCTGGGCAGTGGGCGGACCTTCGACGGCGAACCGGCCGAACGCGCCGCCGAAGCGGGCGGACCCGGCCCCTCGGCGCCCGCGCGCCCCGCCGCACTCCCCACCGGACAACCACCCTCGCCCTCTCCCGGCCAGGCCGGCTCCCCCGGACTGCTCGGACAGCTGACCGGCTCCACGGCCGGGGCCTCCCCCGCCGCCCTCCCGGTACCCGGCCTGGAGGACGCGACGGCGCCGGTGGACGATCTGCTGCAGGACCGGATCAGGGCGGGCGGCCTGCCCCTGCCCGGCCAACGGGCCGCCGTCCCGGACGCGTTCGCGATCGCCTCCGGACTGCTGGACACGGCTCCGGACCAGGCCCGCACCGCGGAGTCGCGCGCCTCCCGGGACAACGGCCCGACCGGACCGCCCGAGCCCCCGGGGCGGACCGGCCCCGGCGCGGCACGACCCGCCCCTCCCCCCGGCGAACAGCGCGGCCCGGCCGCTCCGCCGCCCGTCCAGGAGGCCGCCGACCGAACGGGTCGCGCCACCCACGGCCGTCCGGCCCCGAGCGGCTCCGGGGCAGGCCCGGCGGCGGCGCCGAACCGCCCGGCGGCCCCGGAGGACCTCGCACTCACCGGCGCCGCCACCGCGACGGCCGTACACGGCACTTCGGGCACCGGCGCCGCCGTCCTCGCCCCCATCGCGGCCGGGCTGCTGCTCACCGGCGCCGCGATGTGCAAGCACCGGGGGCTGCCCCGCGGACACTGAGCGGCCCGGCACGGACGCCACGCGGCGGGAGCCGTCGGACCGGCCCTATCGGAAGGTGCCCGGGGGCGGGGTCGGGGAGGGGGCCGCGCCGGCGTCCGTGGCCGGGGTGGCGCCGGCGGCGAAGTCGGCCAGGGCGCGGCCGTGTTCGACCCGGCCGAGGGCGGCGTCGGTGGCCACCTTGCGACCCAGGTCGGCCAACGGGAACGGGACGTGGGCGGCGGCCAGGACGAGGTTGCCGAAGCGCTTGCCGCGCAGTACGGCCGGGTCCGCGACCAGGCACAGCTCGGGGAAGACCGCACCGAGGGTGGCGATCTGCGAACGGGCGAACGGCAGGGCCGCGCCGTCGGCGATGTTCACCGCGTACCAGCCGCCGGGGGCCAGGGCCCGGTCGGCCAGCGCCGTGAACTCGACGGTCGTGCAGTGGGCCGGCACCCGGGCGCCGGAGAAGACGTCGGTGATCACCAGGTCGACGCTGCCCTCGGGAGTCCGCTCCAGGACGCTGCGGGCGTCGGAGCCGCGCACCTTGATCTGCCATCCGCGCTCCAACGGGAGTTCGGTGCGGACGAGTTCGGTGAGCGCGGTGTCGATCTCGGCGACCTGCTGGCGGGAGCGGGGCCGGGTGGCCGCGACGTAGCGGGCCAGCGTGAGGGCGCCGCCGCCGAGGTGCAGCACGGTCAGCGGCCGGCCGGCCGGGGCGACCAGGTCGATCAGGTGGCCGAGGCGGCGCTGGTACTCGAAGCCCAGGTGGGTCGGGTCGGCGAGGTCGACCATCGACTGCGGGGCGCCGTCGATCAGCAGCGACCAGGCGCCGGGGCGGTCGCGGTCGGGGCGCAGCTCCGCCAGCCCGGAGTCGACGGGACGGGTGAGCGGGCCCTGCGCGTGCGTGCGGCCGCCGGGACCGGTGAGCGCGGGCTGTGGCTCCGCGGCCGTACGTGTTCGGTCCGCGCCGCGATCGGCCCTGCTCTTCCGTCCCATGCCGACCATTATCGCCGCAGGCCCTGAAGGTCCTCGCAGCTCGGCCGGGGTGCAGCGGGGGCCGGATGGGGCCGGGCGGGGTCTCAGAACGGGCCGAGGCCGCCCGCGGTCAGGGTGCAGGCGGCCTCGCAGAGGGCCGAGCGGAGGACCCAGGAGTCGGTGGGGCGGACCGCGAGGTCGGCGCCGGTCGGGGGCATCACCCAGCGCGGGTCGGTGGCAGGCGGCATCAGGGCGCCCGCGGTACAGGAGCTGCCGGGCAGGTGCCAGGTCTCGGAGGTGCCGGCCGGGACGAGGAAGGAGACGGTGCTGCCGTTCCTGCTCTGCAGCACCGCCCCGCAGGCCCGGCGCAGCCGCAGGATGTCGACCGCCTCCAGGCCGTGCCGCAGTGCGACCGTGACCGTGTCGTAGGCGGCCACGACCGCGGCGGCGTCACCGGGCGCCGGCAGGCCGGCCCCGCCGGGGCGGCGGACCGCGCCGCCGCCGCACGGGGAGCGGTCGTCGGCGGACTCGGGCAGGAGGGCCGGAACGGCGGCGGCGAGCACCCCTCCGGCGACCAGGCGGTGGTACTGCGGCACTCCGGTGGCCATCACAGGCACTCCTGTCACCTCGTCGGATCGGAAGCGGGACCGCCCGGGCGGTGGGGGCGCCGCGACGGGCGGCGGGCCTGGGCGACGGCGGGGGCTTCCACGTATCAGGACAACGCGGCGACCACTCCACAGGCCACGGGGCGCCTTACAGCAAGGCATGGCATTTCATGGCAGATCTCGGCAACAGCGCCCGTTTTGCACCGGATTGACAGCACATCCACCAGGAACTCGCTGTGCCCGGATGGTGACTGCGGGTACTGTCGGTGGCGCACCCGGAGCCCCATCCGGCCTCACCGGGCACACCCGTGGCCCGGTTCGCACCCCCACCCCGGATCACGTCGGCCCCACCCGCACCACCACCCCGCACGACCACTCGCACCACCCCGCCCCACCCTGAAGCACCCACCCTGAGGCACCCACCCCGCAGCACCCCCGCAGTACCCCCGCAGCACCCCCCGCACGACCACGGAGCGCACCATGGCAGCCACCCCACCGGCCGAGCCGAACCGCCCGTCACCCAACACCGTGATGCGCGCCCTGCGCGGCGACCGCTCGCCGGGCGAGTTCGCCCTGGCCGTCCGCCGGGCCGCCCGCGAGATCGGCGAACACGTGTCCTGCGACGCCCGCTACGTCGGACGGGTCGAGGCCGGCGAGATCCGCTGTCCCAACTACGCCTACGAGCGCGTCTTCCGGCACATGTGGCCGGATCGCTCGCTCGCCGACCTGGGCTTCGCCCCCCGCACCGCCGTCCGCCGCCGCCCGGCGGAGGTCGGCGCGGACGCCCCGGCACCCCTGCTCCACCCGCAGTTCCCGTCCCTGCCCGCCCCGCGCTCACCGTTCTCCACACAACTCCCGTACGCTGCCTCGCCGTACGCGGAACCGCCCCCACCCGGCGGGCCACTCCCGCCGAGGCCCGTGGCGCCCCGGGGGCCCGACGGATCGCACCATTTCGACGAGGAGAACGACGACGTGCGTCGCCGTACGTTCCTGGCCGGCGGCTCGGCCGCGCTGGCCACCGTGATCGGCATCGACCGGTCGGCCGCAGCCGCCCCCGGGCGGCCCGCCCCGAGCGGGCTCATCCCGGCCCAATCCGGCGCCGTGGCAACCCGGTTCGGCCCCGGCACCCCCCTGTTCGACCCGGGGACGGCCTTCGTGCCCGGCCGGCCCGGGCCGGTGCCGCCGCCCCGCCGCATCGGCACCGCCGAGGTACTGGGCGTGGAGCAGGCCGTCCGGGACATCCGGCTGGCCGACGACGCGCGCGGCGCCGACGCGCTGTTCGAGCTGGCCGGGCAGTCGCTGCGCACCGCCTACGTGCTGCTCGACGAGGGCGAGTACAGCACCGAGACCGAGCGCAGACTCCAGGCCGGAGCCGGCGAACTGGCCATCTCGGTGGGCTGGTTGGCGCACGACTCGAACCGGCTGGCGGAGGCCCGCTCGCTCTACGCCGAGGCGCTCGCCACCGCCCGGATGGCGGGCGACGCCGCACTGGAGGCGCACGTCTTCTGCAACAGCGCCTTCCTCGCCCGGGACGCCGGCCGCCCCCGCGAGGCCCTGCGCGCCGCCCAGGCGGGGCAGGCCGCCGCCCGGCAGCTCGACTCCGAGCGGCTGCTCTCGCTGCTCGCCATGCGCGAGGCCGGCGGCTGGGCGCTGCTCCAGGACCGCACCGCCTGCGAGCGGGCGCTCGCCCGGGCGTACCGGCTGTTCGACCTCGGCCCGTCCGAGGCGGACCCGGAGTGGATGTCCTTCTTCGGCGAGGCGGAGATCGCCGGGCTGGAGTCGCAGTGCTGGTCCGCCCTCGGGGACTGGGACCGCGCCAGCGAACGGGCCGGGCTGGCCATAGCGCTCCAGGAGCCGCACTTCGTCCGCAACCGGGTGCTCTACACCGCCGAGCTGGCCCACGACCGGCTCGGCCGGGGGGACTTGGCCGGCGCCGCGGGCCACGGCACGGCCGCCGTCGCCCTGTTCGGCGAGGTCCGCTCGGCCCGGATCCGGAGCATGCTCGCGGACACCGCCGAGCGGCTGCGCAGCCACGCCGCCGTGCCGGAGGTCGGCCGGTTCCTGACCGAGTACGACCTGGCGGCGGCCGCCTGAACAGCCGCCCCGGACAGCCACCCGGACGACGGTCGGCCCCGGCACGGGTGCCGGGGCCGACCGGCCGTCAGTGCTTCAGGCCCTCCAGGTGGCCGAGGTCGTTCCAGACCTCGACCGCCGGGGCGCCGTACTCCCAGGAGAGCACGCAGAGCGCCGCCGTCCCGAGCTTGAAGCGCTGGGCGTACTCGGGGGGCAGCCCGAGCCAGCGCGCGGTGAGGATGCGCAGCAGGTGGCCGTGGGCGAAGAGCAGCACGTCGCGGTCGGCGCCGTGCATCACGGTGGTGTCCGGTTCGGGCACCCCGTGCTCGTCGTTGAGGCCGGCCAGGAAGGCGTCGACCCGCGCGGCCACCTCGCCGAGCTTCTCGCCGCCGGGCACGCCGTCGCGCCAGATCAGCCAGCCGGGCTGGTCGGTGGCACGGATGTCGGAGCCGGTGCGGCCCTCGTAGCTGCCGTAGTCCCACTCCAGCAGCTCGGGGCGGTCCACCGCGCGGTCGCCGAAGCCGGCCAGTGCACAGGTCTCCTTGGCGCGGTCGAGCGGGCTGGTGTAGACCAGCGCGTCCGGCAGTCCGTTCCAGGGGGCCTCGGCCAGCCGGGCGCCGAGCGCCCGGGCCATCGCCCGGCCCTCCTCGGTGAGCGGGATGTCGGTGCGGCCGGTGTGGCGGCCGGTGGCCGACCATTCGGTCTCGCCGTGGCGGACCAGCACGATTCGGGCGGGCATGGGAAGGCTCCTCGCAACGGGGCGGTGGCAACGGTCGGTCTCACCCTTGAGCACCGGGCTCCATGATCCCTCACCCCGGGGCGCCCCACGATCCCGCACCGGATCCGGGCACCCGCCCGGGCCGCACCACCGCGCACCCACACGGCACCACCACGCCCCGGGGCACCGCACCACCCCGCCCTCCGGGGCCGGAGATCGCCCGATCCGGCCGGTCCGGACGGGATTGTCGGACCCGGGTGCGACACTGGGCCGCACCATGAACGCCTCGACGAATGTCCAGCCCGGCGGACACCTTGAGCCGCTCGCCCAGCGGCTCGCCGAGCTGCGCGGTCCGGCACCGCAGCGCAGCCTGAACGCCCGTTCCCTCGCCGCGCTCGCAGCCAATCCGGGCTGCCACCGCCGCGCCGTGCTCGACGCCGCGGGGGTCGACAAGTCGGCGCTGGCCGCCCGGCTCGGCCGCCCCGCACCGTTCGGGCAGTCGCCGTTCGCCATCGCGCGCGGCGTGATCTTCGAGTCCCGGCTGAAGGCGGACGGGTACGCGTCCCTGCTGGAGCCGCTCCGCCGCCACCTCGGCCTCCCGGCGGACGGCGGCGCCCCGCTCGCCGTGCCCGACCTGCTGCGCCGCTCGGGACCAGCGGTCCGGGCCGAGCGCACGGCCGCCGCGCTGGCCGAGGCGGCCGCCGATCCGGACACCTGGACGCTGCTGGACCACCCGCTGCTGCGCCTGACCGTGGCCGGCAGCTCCGCCTACCTGGAGCCGGACGCCGTGGTGGTGCACGGCGGGCGGTGCACCGTGGTCGAGATCAAGTCCTTCCCGGTGCTGGACGGCAGCGCGGACCCGGCCAAGGTCGGCGCCGCCGCCCGGCAGGCCGCCGTGTACGTGCTGGCGCTCCAGGAGACCGCCGCCGCCCTGGCCGGCCGCCCGGTCGACCCGGACCCGTACAGCGAGCAGCGGCTGCCGGGCAGCCCCCGGCTGAGCGTGCTGCTGGTCTGCCCGAAGGACTTCGGCAACCGGCCCACCGCCGTCGCCGTCGACGTCCGCCGCGAGCTGGCCACCACCCGCCGCCAGCTGAGCCGGATGACCGGCATCGACCGGCTGCTGGACGCCCTGCCGCCGGGCGCCACCTTCGACCTCGCACCCGGCCGGGACGGCGCGCCGACCCGCCCCGCCGAGGCGCTGGCCGAGGCGGTCGAGGCGGTGCCCGCCGCCTACAGCCCGGACTGCCTCTCCACCTGTGAGCTGGGCTTCCACTGCCGGTCCCGGGCCCGCTGCGACGACCGGGTCGAGCAGCTGGGCCGGGGCGTGCGCGGCGAGCTCGGCAGCATCCGGACGGTCACCGCGGCGCTCGCCGCCAGCACCGGCGACGGCACCGAGGAGGCGGCCGCCCGACTGGCGTACGCGGCCGCGCTGCGCGCCGAGGCGCTGGGGCGCCCCGTGGGGGCGAGCGCCGCCGGGGCCGTCCGATGAGCCTGCTCGGCACCCTCGCCCGGCTGGAGGCCGTCCGCAGCGGACGGGCCGAGCCGCTGGCCACCGTCCGCCACCGCCACCTGTCCGACCGTCCGATGGTCCTCGTCCCGCTGACGGCGGCCGGCGAGGCGGGTGCGCCGCTGGCCGTGCTGCTCGGCACCGACCGGTCCGCACCCCGGCTGCACCTCGTCCCGCAGCCGCTCAACCGCACGCTGCGCTTCGACTTCCTGGCCGAGCTGGCCGCCGACCTGCTGCCGTACCTGGAGTCCTTCGCCACCGAGGTCGAGCAGATCGAGGGCTCCGAGAAGGACCCGGAGACGGGCGAGAAGACCCAGGTCCTGCGCGAGCTGTGCGCCGACGCGCCGCAGCTGGTCGTCCCGAACAGCGCCGGGGTGCACCACCTGGCCCTGCTCGGCCGCTCCACCCGGTTCCGCCGCACCATCGAGGACGACGATCCGGGCCCGTACCCGGCGCCGGCCCGGGTGCCGCTGCTCGGCCGCTGGCTGACCCACCTCACCGACCGGGCGCAGGTCCCGGGCACCAGCCTGCTGCTGCCGATGACCGGCCTGCTCGCCCGGCACTGGGCGACCGGCCAGAGCCATCTGGAGGACCAGCACCTGGCCGCCCAGCTCGCCTGGCACGCACCGCCGGCCGGGCTGACCGGTGCCGAGGCGGCCGAGCGGGCCGAGGCCGCCCGCGACGCGTACGGCCAGCTGCTCCACCCGCCGGCCGGGCCGGCCACCGACCCGCGTTTCGACGAGCTGGTCCTCGGCCCGGCGATCGCCCGCTACGACGCCGCCGCCTCCGCCCTGTCGCACGCCGCCGGGGCCGACGGTCCGCAGGACGCCGAGCGGGCCCGCGGCGCGGTCCGGGGCGCCGTCGAGCAGCTGCGGGCCGCGCTGGAGCAGGTGCTGCTGCCCACCTGGCACGACGTCTGGCAGGGCCTGGACCTGCTGCGCGCCCTGCCGCCGGCCGGGCACCTGGAGGAGCGCTGGACGGGCGACCGCTGGTCGTACACCGGCCACCGGGACCGGCTGGCGGCCGGCGAGCCGCCGCAGCCCCGGCAGGACGACGCCGTGACGGCCGCCCGGAAGCTGGCGCAGCGCGAGCGCGAGCAGGTCCGCCTGGACGTCCAGGAGGCGCTGGACGATCCGCTGGCGATGGCCGAGCACCGGCTGGCCGGCGAGGCGTTCGCGGGGGTGGTGACGGAGGTGGTGCCGGACTACGACACCTCGGGCCGCTCGCCCAAACCGCGCCCGCTGGTGACGGTCCGCACCGAGGACCACCCGCACGCCGACCTCGGGCGCGAGGCGCACCGGGTGCACGGCCCGTCGGCGCAGAAGGCGCGGATCGCCGCGGTCGACCCGGCCGGGGGCACCATCACCCTGCGGGTGCTGTCCGGCATGGGCCGCAAGAAGGAGCCCGAGCCGGGGAGCCTGCCCGAGCCGGGTGAGCGGGTCACCTTCACCCTGTTCGAGTTGACGGCCCGGCAGTCCGCGCCGCTGCCCGATCCCGACGACACCCCGTGGACGCACGGCGGCCCGCCCGGCGCCGCCGAACCCGTGGCCGCGGCCACCGAGGAGTGGGAGTGACCCGGCAGATGAGCACCGAGCACTCCCCCGGCGCGGCCGCCGACGCCGCCGTGGCCCGGATCCTGGAGGCCACCGTCAGCCCGGCCCCGGGCGCCCCGCGCGGCGTGGTGGTGGACTCGCCGCCCGGCGCCGGCAAGTCCACCCTGGTGGTGCGCGCCGCCCGGGAGCTGGTCGGGGCGGGCGAGCGGCTGATGATCGTCGCCCAGACCAACGGCCAGGTGGACGACCTGGTCGGCCGACTGGCCGAGAAGGCACCGGATCTGACCATCGGCCGGCTGCACGCGGCGGACTCCCGCCCCGGGCCCGAGGTGCTGCGGCACGCCAACGTCGTCCCCTCCGACAAGGTGGCGGACCTCGCCGAGCTGGACGTGGTCGTGTCGACCTCCGCCAAGTGGCAGTGGGTCAAGGCCGAGGCGCCCTGGCGGCACGCGATCGTCGACGAGGCGTACCAGATGCGTTCGGACGCGCTGCTGGCCGTGGCCCGGCTGTTCGAGCGGGCGCTGTTCGTGGGGGATCCGGGCCAGCTGGACCCGTTCACCGTGGTCGGCACCGAGCAGTGGGCGGGCCTGTCCTACGACCCGTCGAGCAGCGCCGTGGTCACCCTGCTCGCGCACAACCCGCAGATCGAACCGCACCGGCTGCCGGTCTCCTGGCGGCTGCCGGCCAGCGCGGCGCCGCTGATCTCCGCCGCGTTCTACCCGTACACGCCGTTCCGCTCCGGGACCGGCCCGGAGGACCGCCGGCTCACCGCCGCGGTGCGCCCGGACGGCTCCGCCCTGGACGCGGCGATCGACCGGGCCGCCGAGCACGGCTGGTCGCTGCTGGAGCTGCCCGCCCGGCACACCGTCCGGACCGATCCGCAGGCCGTCGCCGCCGTCGCGGCCACCGTCCGACGGCTGCTGGAGCGCGGGATCACCGCCCACTCCGAGCAGGGCTCGACCCCGCTGGCCCCGGGCCGGATCGCGGTCGGCACCGCCCACCGGGACCAGGCGGCGGCCGTCCGGGCGGCGCTGGTCGCCGCGGGTGTCCCGGTCGATCCGACGGCCGGGCCGGCGGTCACCGTCGACACCGCGAACCGGCTGCAGGGCCGCGAGTACGACGTGACGGTGGTGCTGCACCCGCTCTCCGGGCGGCCGGACGCCACCGCCTTCCACCTGGAGACCGGCCGGCTCTGCGTGCTCGCCTCCCGCCACCGGCACGCCTGCATCGTGGTGGCCCGGGCCGGCATCGCCGAGCTGCTGGACGAGCACCCGTCCACCGAGCCGGTTCAGTTGGGCGTCACGGTCAAGTTCCCCGACGGCTGGGAGGCCAACCACCAGGTGCTGCACCACCTCGCCGGGCACCGCGTCCGGCTGTGAGGCCCCGGGGCCCCGCGGGCGCCCGCGGGGCCACCGCACGGGGGCGCGCCCCCGGCGCGCCGGCCGGGGCGGGCGCCGGGCGGGAATAGCGGCCTCGATCGCACCGTTCCGTTACCGGCTACCGCCGCGAGACAATGGACGACGGTCACGACCGGGCGGCGCCCTCCCCAGGAGCCGTCGTCCGCCCTCATCGATCACCCGGAGGTGTCCGTCCATGCCCGACTCCCACGCGAAGGCGTCCGACCAGAGCGGTTCGACCGCGCAGGCCGGCCCGGGCCGGGGCCCCGACGAAGCGCCCGCCCGGCGCCTGCGCCCGGCGCAGCTGCTGTTCGAGCCGCAGGCCGCCGAGCCGGAGCCGGAGCGCTTCTTCGACCTGGAGTCGATCGACGACCCGTCCGAGCTGCTGCGCCGCTCCACCGAGCTGGCCCTGGCGTTCCGGGCGGCCGCCGAGCGGGCCACCGACTTCCAGGCGGTGGCCGCCGCGCAGCTCGCGGACACCCGCCGGTTCGACGCGCTCTCCGACACCGAGATCGCCGACCGGGCGGACTGGACCCCGGACTACGCGGCCAGGATGATCGAGTACGGGCGCGGCCTGCTCCAGCCCCGCCGCCACGACGACGGCTGACGGCCCCGACCGGGGCCGGGGGGCGGGAACCGGCGGGAACCGGGGTGGAGATCCGCGGTCGGGAGCCGGGGACAGGGGCCGGCGGTTCAGGGGGCCAGGGGCGGAAACGGGGGCGCGGAACTCGCCGCTGGCATATGCGCCCGGGGAGGGTACTCCGCCGCCGGGCGTGCTGTCCGGCAAACCGGACTTTCCCTCCCGGCCACCCCGGGTACACCGCACTCTGCTGTGCGTGGACATCTGGACGTATCAATCCGTGGAGTACGTCACCGTGGCCGGGGAGGCCTGGCTCGCCTCCGCCAGTGAGTACCCGCGCAGTATGCGCGCCCTGTGGGAGTCACGCCCGTGGGCGCCCTCGGTGCTGCCCTGCGGGCGCGCCTTCGACGTGATCAGCATGCCGTCGCTGTTCGGCCGCCGGGTGCTGGACGAGCTGTGGACGTCCGGGCCCGGCTGCGGACCGGTCGCCACCTACCGCGGCCGCATGCTGCTGTTCGTCCAGCCCGGTGCGGCGGCCCGGCTGCGCCGGCTGCTGGCCTGGGAGGAGTGGGCCCGGGACGTGCCGCCGCTGCTCTGCCACGGCCGGGGCGACGCGGTGACCGTCCCGCCGGTGCAGCGGATGGTGAACAGCCCGGACTCCCCCGGGCTCGGCTCGGGGCGCTGGATCGTCGCCCCGGACAGTCGGGAGCCGTGGCTGCCGGGCGCCTCGGTGGTGCTCTGGGCCTGCGTCCGGGCGACCCGCGAGCCGCTGCCGCAGGCCGCACCGGAGCCGCTCCCGGCAGGCTGACCCGCGGGCCGACCGGCGGGCCGCCCAGGGCGGGCCGGGCCCGGGCCGGGCGCCCGGTATTCGATTTTGGCGGGGCCGCGGGCCACTGCTAAAGTCTTCTCTGTCAGCAGGCGCCGCTAGCTCAGTTGGTTAGAGCAGCTGACTCTTAATCAGCGGGTCCGGGGTTCGAGTCCCTGGCGGCGCACAGACAGCCGGAAGGCCCCTTGCGAGAGCAAGGGGCCTTCCGGCGTTTTCACCGGCACCAAACGGCGGCCGACCGACACCCGACAGGCGACCGACCCCCGGCGACCGGCCCGCGAAGGGCCGTCGGCCGGGACGCTCCCCGGCCGACGGCCCCGCCGGCGTCAGCGGCCGCGCAGCGAGCGGTAGCGGGCGACCAGCTCGGCGGTGGAGCTGTCCAGCGCCTCGGCGCCCTCACCGGTCAGCAGCACCGGCTCGATCCGCTTGGCGAGCACCTTGCCGAGCTCGACGCCCCACTGGTCGAAGGAGTCGATGTTCCAGATCGCGCCCTGGACGAACACCTTGTGCTCGTACAGCGCGACCAGCTGGCCGAGCACCGACGGGGTCAGCCTGGCGGCCAGCAGGGTGGTCGTCGGGTGGTTGCCCTTGAAGGTCTTGTGCGGCACCAGCTCGGCCGGCACGCCCTCGGCCTCGACCTCCTGCGGCGTCTTGCCGAAGGCCAGCGCCTGGGTCTGGGCGAAGAAGTTCGCCAGCAGCAGGTCGTGCTGGGCGACCAGGCCGGCCGGCAGGTCGGCGACCGGCTCGGCGAAGCCGATGAAGTCCGCCGGGATGGTCTTGGTGCCCTGGTGCAGCAGCTGGTAGTAGGCGTGCTGGCCGTTGGTGCCGGGGGTGCCCCAGACCACCGGGCCGGTCTGCCAGGTCACCGGGTTGCCCTCGCGGTCCACCGACTTGCCGTTGGACTCCATGTCCAGCTGCTGCAGGTAGGCGGTGAACTTCGACAGGTAGTGCGAGTACGGCAGCACGGCGTGCGCCTGGGCGTCGAAGAACGCGCCGTACCAGACCCCGAGCAGGCCGAGCAGCAGCGGGACGTTCTCCTCGGCGGGCGCGGTGCGGAAGTGCTCGTCCACCAGGTGGAAGCCGTCGAGCATCTCGCGGAAGGCCACCGGGCCGATGGCGATCATCAGCGAGAGGCCGATCGCCGAGTCGTAGGAGTAGCGGCCGCCCACCCAGTCCCAGAACTCGAACATGTTGGCGGTGTCGATGCCGAAGTCCGAGACGCCCTCGGCGTTGGTGGACAGGGCGACGAAGTGCTTCGCCACCGCCTCGGTGCCGGCGCCGAGGCCGGTGAGCAGCCAGTCCCGGGCCGAGACCGCGTTGGTGATGGTCTCGATCGTGGTGAAGGTCTTGGAGGCGACGATGAACAGCGTCTCGGCCGGGTCCAGGTCGCGGACCGCCTCGTGCAGGTCGGCGCCGTCCACGTTGGAGACGAAGCGGACGTCGAGGTCGCGCGCGGTGTAGGAGCGCAGCACCTCGTAGGCCATCGCGGGGCCGAGGTCCGAGCCGCCGATGCCGATGTTGACGACCGCCGTGATCCGCTTGCCGGTGTGGCCGCGCCACTCACCGCCGCGGACCTGCTCGGCGAAGGCCGCCATCCGGTCGAGGACGGCGTGCACGGCGGGCACCACGTTCTCGCCGTCGACCTCGACGACGGCGCCCCGGGGCGCGCGCAGCGCGGTGTGCAGCACGGCGCGCCGCTCGGTGGTGTTGATCTTCTCGCCGCGGAACATCGCGTCCCGCAGCCGGGCCACGCCGGTGGCCTCGGCGAGCTCGCGCAGCAGCGCGAGGGTCTCGTCCGTCACCAGGTGCTTGGCGTAGTCCACGTGCAGGTCGCCGACCTGGAGGGTGTAGCGGCGGCCGCGCTCCGGGTCGGCGGCGAACAGCTCGCGCAGGTGCGTCTCGCCGAGCTCCGCCCGGTGCTTGCCGAGGGCGGCCCACTGCGGGGTGCGGTCCAGCGGGGTACGGGAGTCGGCACGGGTCTCCGACATCGGTGGCTCCTCGATTCATCTGGGTGCAGATACCGGCAGGGCCAGGCGGGAGGGTTTCGCGAGGTCGTGCGGGTACTGGCTGGTGCGCCGACTCCGTTGACGGCCTGCCCGGGGTCAGCCTATGCAACGTCGGGACCGGGAGCGCACATTCCGTTCGGTCACGTCCGGTCGCGGCTCGCGCCGCGGATCCGGACGGGCCGTCACTTCCGTTCGGAGCGCAGGTCGAGTCCGCGGAGCACCTGGTCGACCAGCTCCGGATCGGCCCCGAGCTCGCTGCGGGCGGCCAGTATCTCGCGCCGGGAGGCGGCGATCATCTCCTGCTCGACGGTGTACGCGGCGCGCCACTGGCCGAGCCGCAGCTTCGCCTCGGAGGCCTCCTCCTCGGCGTACTTCTCCGGGCAGAGCCGGGCCAGCCGGTCGTGCTGACGGTCCCGAAGGCGGTCGGCCACCTCGGCGGGCAGATTGTCCTGCTCCTCCAGTTCGCCGAGCCGGGTCAGTCCGGCCTTGGCGGCCCGCCACCAGAGCTGGCGGACCGCCTGCTCGTGCTTGTCGTGGTCGATGTCCAGGTGCAGCCGCTTGGCCAGCCAGGGCAGCGTGAGGCCCTGGACCAACAGGGTGAACAGGACGACGCTGAAGGCGATGAAGACCAGTCGGCCGCGCTCGGGGAAGCCCTCGCCGGAGTGGACGGTCAGCGGGATGGCGAGCGCGAGGGCGACGGTGGCCACCCCGCGCATCCCGGACCACCAGAGCACCACGCTCTCCTGCCAGCTGATCGGGGTGTCCTCCTCGGATCCGGCGCGCAGCCGCTTGGAGAGCCAGCCGGCCGGCAGCAGCCAGAGCAGCCGGACCACGACCACGGCGGCGATGACGGTGGCCGCGTCACCGAGCATGCCGGTCCAGCCGGTGCCGGCCTCCTTGAGGACGGTGGCCAGTTCCAGGCCGATCAGGCCGAAGGCGACGCCGGTGATCAGGATCTCGACGATCTCCCAGAAGGCGTTGCCGACCAGCCGGTAGGAGACCGCGTCGGCCTCGGCGGCCCGTTCGGCGAGGTAGAGCGCGCAGACCACGACGGCGAGCACGCCGGAGCCGTGGATCTCCTCGGCCAGGCTGTAGGCGGCAAAGGGCACCAGCAGGTTGAGCGCGACCTGCTGGGTCGGGTCCTCCAGGAAGGAGGCGAGCTTGGCGTTGAGCCAGCCGAGGGTGACACCGACCGCGACGGCGACCACCGCCGAGAGCACGAAGCGCAGGACGGCGTGCTCGGTGGAGAAGTCGTCGGAGACCACCGCGTCGATGGCCAGCGAGTAGATCACGATCGCGGTGACGTCGTTGAACAGGCCCTCGCTCTCCAGGATGGACACCAGTCGGCGGGGCAGCCCGACGCTGCCGGCCACCGCGACGGCGGCGACCGGGTCGGGCGGCGAGACCAGGGCGCCGAGGGCGACGGCGGCCGCGACGGGCAGCGCGGGCAGCAGCCAGTGGACGACGCCGGCCACCGCGATCGTGGTGACCACGACGAGGGCGACGGCGAGCAGCAGGATGGAGCGGACGTTCGCCCGGAAGTAGCGGACCGAGGAGCGCCGGGCGACGGCGAAGATCAGCGGCGGCAGGACCAGCGGCAGGATCAGGTCGGGGTCGATGGAGATGTCGGGGATCTGCGGGATCACCGCCATGACGATGCCGAGCAGGGTCATCAGCACGGGTTGCGGTACGCCGGTCCGGCTGGCGAGCGGCATGGTCACCACGGAGGCGAGCAGCACCAGGAAGAGCAGGGGCAGCTGGCCCACGGGGAGGTTCCTCTCGGTGGCGATCAGACGTGCGCGGCCGGACGGGGTCCGGGCCGCCGCCAAGGATAAATCTGACAATGCACCCGGCTGTCGCAACACGCCGACCGGGACAGGACCTAGGGGTTGACCTCAAGCCCACTTCAAATCCGATCATCACAGGAGCGGATCACGTATCGACTGAGAGGCAGGAACCCCCCATGAAGGCAGTCACCGTTCCCGAGTTCGGCGGCCCGGAGGTACTGCGCGTCGCCGAGCTGCCCACCCCCTCGGCCGGGCCGGGCGAGGTGCGGGTACGGGTCTACGCGGCCGGGGTGCAGCCCGCCGACCTGGCCGTCCGGGAGGGCTGGACCCCGCCCGGCGTCGTGGTCGAGCCGCCGGTGGTCCCGGGCAACGAGTTCGCCGGGGTGGTCGACCAGGTCGGCCCCGACAGCTCCGGCTGGAAGGTCGGCGACGAGGTGCTGGGCTTCCGGCTGCTCCGCAGCCACGCCGAGTTCGTCACGGTGGACGGCTCGCAGCTGGTCGCCAAGCCGGCCGGCATGCCCTGGGAGCAGGCCGGCTCGCTCTCCGCCTCGGGCCAGACCGCGCACACCGGGCTCACCGCGCTGGGGGTCGGCAAGGGCGACACCGTGCTGGTCCACGGCGCCGCCGGAGGCGTCGGCACGGTCGCCGTCCAGCTCGCCCGGGCCTGGGGCGCCACGGTGATCGGGACGGCGAGCGAGCGCAACCACGACTACCTGCGCGAGCTGGGCGCGATCCCGGTGCTCTACGGCGAGGGCCTGGTCGAGCGGGTGCGCGCGGCGGCGCCGCAGGGCGTGGACGCGGCCTTCGACGCGGCCGGGCACGGCGCGCTGGAGGCCTCCGTCGAGCTGGTCGCCGATCGCGACCGGATCGCCACCATCACCGACTTCGCCACCGCCGGGCGGCTCGGGCTGCGCGCCCTGCGCGCCGAGCGGACGGCCGCCCGGCTGGCCGAGCTGGTCCGGCTCTGGGAGGACGGCGGGCTGCGGCTGGAGGTCGCCGACACCTTCCCGCTGGGGCGGGCCGCCGACGCGCACCGCATGGTCGGCACCGGGCACGTCCGGGGCAAGGTCGTCCTGGTGCCCTGAAGACCGGCCCCGCCCGGCCCGATTTCGAGTTTCCGCCGCTGACCAGGTAATGTCTTCCCCGTCAGCCGGCGCCGCTAGCTCAGTTGGTTAGAGCAGCTGACTCTTAATCAGCGGGTCCGGGGTTCGAGTCCCTGGCGGCGCACAGACAGCCGGAAGGCCCCTTGCGAGAGCAAGGGGCCTTCCGGCGTTTCCGGCGCTTCCGCTCCCCCCGTGGGGGAGCGGAAGCGGCGCCCGGTCAGTGCGGGATGGCGGCGATCAGCTCGGACGCCCCCTGGCGCTTCAGGGCGAGGGCCGTCGCGGTGCCGAGGTCCTCGGGGGTGAGCGAGCCGGCCCACTCGTGGGCGTCCAGGATCCGCTTGCCGTCCGGGGAGAACACCCGGCCGCGCAGCGAGAGCCGGCCGTCCGGTTCGGCCTTGGCGTAACCGGCGATCGGCGAGTTGCAGTGGCCCTGCAGGACGTGCAGGAACATCCGCTCGGCGGTCGCCTCGCGCCAGGTGTCGCGGTGGCCCAGGCCGGTCACGGCCTCGATGGTGTCGGTGTCCTCCTCCCGGCACTGGAGTGCGAGGACGCCCGCCCCGATCGGCGGGCACATCGTCTCCACCGGGAGGATCTCGGTGATCCGCGCCTGCTCCCCGATCCGCTCCAGGCCGGAGGCCGCCAGCAGCAGCGCGTCGGCCTCCCCGGCCGCCAGCTTGGCCAGCCGGCTGTTGGCGTTGCCGCGGATCGGCACGCAGTCCAGGTGCGGGTGCGAGGCGGCGAGCTGGGCCTGGCGGCGGACGGAGGAGGTGCCGATCCGGGTGCCGCCCGGGAGCTCGTCGAGGGTGAGTCCGCCCGGGTGGACCAGCGCGTCGCGGATGTCGTCGCGCCGGAGGTAGGCCGCGAAGACCGTCCCGGCGGGCAGCGGCCGGTCGGCGGGCACGTCCTTGAGGCAGTGCACCGCGAGGTCCGCCTCGCCGGCGAGCAGCGCCTCGTCCACCTCCTTGGTGAACGCGCCCTTCCCCCCGAGTCGCGCCAGGTCGCCCATCCAGCGGTCCCCGGAGGTGGTCACCGGGACCACCTCCGTGCGCAGTCCCGGGTGCAGGGCGGCGAGCTCGGCCCGGACGCGCTCGACCTGCGCGAGCGCCATCGGCGAGGAACGGGAGACGATGCGGATCAACTGAGCTGAGGCCATGGATGGATGATAGGTCGTCATTTCGCGGCGGATTGCTTCGGGCTTGCTGGACACGCCGGTCCCCCGGGGGGCGCGGCGGGCACCCCGGGGGACCGGCGGTCGGGCGGCGTTCACCGGGCCGCGTTCACCGGGTGGTGCTCACCGGGTGGCGCGCTCGGCCGGGAAGCCGTGCCGGCGGGCGGCGGTGACCACCGCGAGGACCGGGACCATCAGGGCCAGCACGGTCCAGGGGAAGGTGTCCGAGCCGAAGCGGTCGAGGAGCAGGCCGCCGACCACCCCGCCGCTCGCCATCGCCGCGTTCCAGAGCGTGACCAGCATCGCCTGGGCGGCGTCGGCGTGCTCGGCGCCCGCGTCGCCGACGGCGGTCTGCAGCAGGGTCGGGATCCCGCCCCAGCCGAGGCCCCAGAGCACCGCCGCGACGTGGACCAGCAGCGGGCTGCCGGCCGTGACCGCCAGCACTCCGGCCGCCGCCGCGACGAGCAGGGTGCTCGCGACGGTGAGCGTGCGCAGCCGGCGGTGGATGTGGGCACCGGTGAACCAGATGCCCACCAGGGAGGCGATGCCGAAGGCCAGCAGGACGGCGTCGGTGGAACCGCCCATCCCGAGCCGGTCCAGGAACGGGGCGATGTAGGTGTAGAGCACGGTGTGGGCCAGCACGAAGACGAAGGTCGTGAACAGCACCGGCACCACCCCCGGGACGGCGAGGGCGCGCAGGACCGGGGTCCGCTCGGCCCGCCCCTGGCCGGGGTGGTCGGGTACGGCCGCCGCGATCCAGGCGATCACGCCGACGGCCAGGACGGTCATGATCAGGAACGCCACCCACCAGCCGAGCAGCTTGCCGAGGAAGGTCCCGGCCGGGACGCCCAGGGACAGGGCGAGGGGCGCGCCGGTCATCGCGATGGCGATCGCCTTGCCCTGGAGCGGCACCGGTGCCAGTCGGCGGGCGTACCCCGCGAGCAGCGCCCAGGCGAGGCCGGCCGCGACCCCGGCGACGAACCGGGCGGCCATGGTCAGCGGGTAGCTGGTGGAGACGGCGGTGACGGTGTTGGCCGCGGCGAACCCGGCCATCGCGCTGAGCAGCAGCCGCTTGCGGGGCCACCCCGCGGTGGCCGCGGTGAGCGGGATGGCGGTGGCCGCCGTGCCGATGGCGTAGATGGTGACCGACTGGCCCGCGGCCGACTCGCTCACCCCGAGGTCGGCGCTCATCGCGGGCAGGACGCCGGCGGGCAGGGTTTCGGTGAGGGCCGTGATGAAGACGGCGGTGGCCAGTGCCAGCAGGGCCGGTACGGGAAGTCGCCGCTGGTCGGCGGCTGTTGGTAGCTCTGTGGTCCGCATGGCGACTATGCTCGAACCCTCACATTGATGTGAGGGTCAACGCGCTCGGCTGTGGGGTGGGTCACATGCGGATCGGGGAGCTGTCCGAGCGGACCGGGACGTCCCGGCGACTGCTGCGCTACTACGAGGAGCAGGGCCTGATCTTGGCCGACCGCTCCCCCAACGGCTACCGCGAGTACGACGGGCCCTCGGTCGACCGGGTGCTGCAGATCCGCGGGCTCCTCGACTCCGGACTGCCGACCCGCATCATCAAACAGATCCTGCCCTGTCTGGACAAGCCCCGGGTCATCCACTTCCCGGACGCCACCCCGGAGATGATCGCCACCCTGGAGCACGAACTGGCGGGGATGAGCGAGCGGATCCGGTTCCTCACCCGCAACCGGGACGCGATCGCCGAGTACCTGGAGGCGGTCCGGGTGGACAGCTGACCGGATCCGGCGGAGCACCGGGCACCGGAGGGGAGTGATCCCCTCCGGCGCCCGGCGCGGCGGGTCAGCGGTGGAAGTAGCCGTCGAAGTTCTTCGAGAACTCCCGGCCGCCGAACTGGTCCCAGTTGATCGACCAGGTCATCAGGCCGCGCAGGTCGGGCTGGGCGCCCGACCTGGGCACGTAGGCACCGCAGTTGGCGAGCCTGGTGAGGCAGTCCAGGGTCTTGTTGACCTCGGCGGGGGCCACGTAGCCGTTGCCGGCGTTGGTGGTGGCGGGCATGCCGATGGCGAGCTTGGACGCGGGGATGGCGGGGAACACGTTGTTGGTGTTGCCCGCGACCGGGAAGCCCTTGAGCAGCATGTCGGTCATCGCGACGTGGAAGTCGGCGCCGCCCATCGAGTGGTACTGGTTGTCCAGGCCCATGATGGAGCCGGAGTTGTAGTCCTGGACGTGCAGCAGGGTGAGGTCGTCCCGCAGGGCGTAGATCACCGGCAGGTAGGCGCCCGCCCGCGGGTCCTGGCCGCCCCAGGGGCCGGATCCGTAGTACTGGTAGCCGAGTTGGACGAAGAAGGTCTCCGGGGCCATGGTGAGGACGAAGCCCGCGCCGTACTTGGCCTTCAGGGTCTTCAGCGCGGAGATCAGGTTGACGACGACCGGGCTGGTCGGGTTCTTGAAGTCGGTGTCGCCGGTGTTGAGGGAGAGCGAGTGGCCCTCGAAGTCGATGTCGAGGCCGTCCAGGCCCCACTTGTCGATGATCGCCGAGACCGAGCTGACGAAGGTGTCGCGGGCGGCGGCGGTGGTGAGCTGGACCTGGCCGTTCTGGCCGCCGATCGAGATCAGGACCTTCTTGCCCTGGGCGCGCTTGGCCGCGATGGCGGCCTTGAAGTCGGCGTCGGACTCGACGGTCGGGCACTCGGTGGCCGGGCAGCGGTTGAACCGGATGTCACCGGAGGTGACGGAGGTCGGCTCGCCGAAGGAGAGGTTGATGAAGTCCCACGAGGCCGGGACGTCGGCCATCCGGGTGTAGCCGGCGCCGTTGGCGAAGCTGGCGTGCAGGTAGCCGACCAGGGAGTGGCCGCCGGGGGGCGGCGTGGTCGGGGAGACGGTGGCCGTCGGGGAGGAGGTCGCGGTGGCGGTCGGCGAGGCGGTGGCCGTCGCCGTCGGGGAGGCCGTCGCGGTGGGCGACTGGGTCACCGTGGGGGTGGCGGTCGGCGAGGGCCCGCCCGGGCCGTCCAGCGAGACGTCGTCCGCGTAGTACGTGCCCTGTCCGTACCAGCCGTGCGTGTACACGGTGGCGCTGGTCTGGGTGGCGCCGGTGGTGAAGGAGACGCTGAGCTTCTGGTACGCGCCGCCGGTGCCGGGCGTCCAGGTGCTGGTGCCGCCGTTCACGCCGAGGTAGACGTACGAGCCCTTGAGGTACGCGCTGAGCGTGTAGGTGGTGTTGGGGGCGACCGCGACGGTCTGGGTGCACTGGGCGCTGTCGCTCGCCGAGGCGGCCGCCGCCAGTGCGTAACTGCCGCTGTGCGACTGGCCGGTGACGATGCTGCCGGTGCCGGCGGTGCAGCTCCAGGGGTTCAGGGCGCCGCTCTCGAAGCCGCCGTTGACCAGGAACTCCCCGGCCGAGGCGGCGGGCGCGAGGCCCAGGGTGAGGCCGACCATGGTGGCGGCGGCGACGGCCGAGGCGGTTCCGGCCGCGAGCAGCGTACGGGGGCGGCGGGCCGGGGCGGCGGCGGGTACGGGTGCTGTTCTGCGCATGCGGGGGACTCCTGCGGGGGCGCGGATCGTGGGGGACGTCCGAGGGCACGGCGAAGGTACGTGCCAGTGGGGGGTTCGGCCCGACCGCGCACCCTAGTTGGACTAGACCACTGAAGTGGATTCGGCCGGGCGGTGTCAATGGTCCAGACCGCTGGGGCGTGTTCGGGACATGCCCGCGACGGGCCGGCCAGGACCGCGTCCGGTTGCCGGGAGTGACACCCCGTCGAACCATGGAGGGGTGACGTCGCCCGGCTACCTCCGCTACCCCCACCTGTGCGGGGACCTGCTGGCGTTCACGGCCGAGGACGACGTCTGGATCGCACCGCTCGCCCCCGACGGCGCCGCCGGGCGGGCCTGGCGGGTCGGCTGCGACCGCACCCGGGTCAGCCACCCCCGCTTCTCCCCCGACGGGCGGACCCTCGCCTGGACCAGCTGGCAGAGCCTGACCCCCGAGGTGTGGACGGCCCCCGTCGGGGGCGGCGAGGCCGCCCGGCTCAGCCACTGGGGCAGCCAGGACACCCGGGTCCGCGGCTGGCTGCCGGACGGCGAGGTCCTCGCCGTCACCTCGCACCACGAGCCCTTCGGCCACTACACCTGGGCGCACGCGCTGCCGCCGGACGGCTCACCCGGGCGCCGGATGCCCTGGGGACCGGTCGGCGACGCCCAGATGAGCCGGGCGCACACCGTGCTGCTCACCGGCTCGGCGCCGCACGAACCCGCCGCCTGGAAGCGCTACCGGGGCGGCGCCACCGGGCGGCTCTGGGTGGACGGCGAGCGGATCCTCCCCGACCACCGCGGCCACCTCGCCTCCCCGATGCCCGTCGACGGACCCGGCGGGCCCAGGATCGCCTTCCTGTCGGACCACGAGGGCATCGGCAACCTCTACTCCTGCCGCCCCGACGGCACCGACCTGCGCCGGCATACCGACCACGCCTCCTACTACGCCCGCGAGGCCGCCACCGACGGCACCCGGATCGTCTACCAGCACGCCGGCGACCTCTGGCTGCTGGACGGCCTGGACGCCCCCGCGCCCCGCCGGCTGCCCGTGCCGCTCGGCGGCGCCCGGGCCGGGCGGCGGCCCTACCAGGTGGGCGCCGCCTCCCACGTCAAGGACCTCGCCTGCGACCAGACCGGCCGCGCCGGGGTGATCACCGTCCGCGGCAGCCAGTACTGGCTGACCCACCGGGACGGCCCGGCCCGGGCGCTCGCCGACACCCCGGGCGTGCGCACCCGGCTGCCGGTCGTGCTCGGCCGCACCGGCGAGGCCGCCTGGATCACCGACGCACAGGGCGCGGACGCGGTCGAGATCGTCCCGCTGCCCGGCCACGAGGGCGCCCCCGCGCAGCACGGGCACCGGCTGCTCGCCGGCGGGCGGCTCGGCCGCGTCCTGGAGCTCACCGCCGCGCCCGACGGCGCCCGGCTGGCCGTCGCCGCCTCCGACGGACGGCTGCTGCTGGTCGGCGCCGCCGACGGCGCGGTCCGCGAACTGGCCGCCTCCGGCCACGGCCCGGTCTCCGCCGCCCGCTTCTCCCCCGACTCGCGGTGGATCGCCTGGTCGCAGCCGGTGGCCGGGCGCTCGCTGCGCCGGATCCGGCTCACCCGCACCGACGGGCCCGCGGCGATCACCGAGGTCACCGACGGCCGGTTCGAGGACGAGCAGCCGGTGTTCACCCGGGACGGCCGCTACCTGGCCTTCCTCTCCTGGCGGGGCTTCGACCCCGTCCACGACGTGCACACCGGCGACCTCTCCTTCCCGCTCGGCTGCCGCCCCTACCTCGTCCCGCTGACCGCCGACACCCCCTCGCCGTTCGCCGCCCCCGCCGAGGACGGCGCCCCGCGCGGCGACGGCGGCGGCGACGGCACCGTCGAGGTGGACCCGCAGGGCATCGCCGGGCGGCTGGAGCAGTTCCCGGTGATCGCCTCCAAGTACTCGGCCACCGACGCGGTGCGCGGCGGCCTGGTCTGGCTGCGCTGGCCCATCTCCGGCACCCTCGGACAGACCTTCGCCAGTCCGGACGACACCTCCGGGCGCCCCTCGCTGGAGTACTTCGACCTGGCCCGGGGCACCCGCAGCACCCTGGTCGACAAGCTGGACGGCTACGCGGTCTCCGGCGACGGCGGCTCCGTCGCGGTCTACTCGGGCGGCTCGCTGCGGATCGTCCCGGTCTCCGCGCCCTCCGCCGCGACCACCGTCGACCTGCGCCGGATCACCCACACCGTGCACCCGGCCGCCGAATGGCGCCAGGCGTACGGGGAGGCGGCCCGGATCGTCCGCGACCAGTTCTGGGACGCCGGCATGTCCGGGCTGGACTGGCCCGCGCTGGTCGAGCAGTACGAGCCGCTGCTGGAGCGGGTCGCCGGGCCGGACGACTTCGCCGACCTGCTGCGCGAGCTCCTCGGCGAACTCGGCACCTCGCACGCGTACGTCACCCCGTCCCGGCGCGGCGAGGGACCCGCGCTCACCCAGCAGCCGCTCGGGCTGCTCGGCGCCAACGCCCACCGCTCCCCCGACGGGCGCTGGCTGGTCGACCGGGTGCTGGCCGGCGAGTCCTCCGACCCGCGCGCCCGCGCCCCGCTCGCCACCCACGGCGTGCGGGACGGCGACGAGCTACTGGCCGTGGCCGGGCGCCCGGTGGACCCGCTGCGCGGCCCGGAGCCGCTGCTGGTCGGCACCGGCGGCACCACCGTCGAACTCACCCTGCGCAGCGGTCCGGACGGCCCGATCCGCCGGATCGCCGTCACCCCGCTGACCGACGAGCGGCCCATCCGCTACCAGGACTGGGTGGCCAAACGCCGTTCCCTGGTCCGGGAGTTCAGTGACGGGCGGTGCGGCTACCTGCACATCCCGGATCTCGGCGGCTCCGGCTGGGCGCAGTTCAACCGGGACCTGCGGCGGGAGCTGGACAAGCCCGCGCTGGTGCTGGACGTGCGCGGCAACGCCGGGGGCAACGTCTCGGAGCTGGTCCTGGAGAAGCTCACCCGGCGGGTGCTCGCCTGGGACTTCAGCCGGGGGCGGCAGCCGGTGCGGTGGCCGCGGGACGCGCCGCGCGGGCCGGTGGTGGCGCTCGCCGACGAGGCCACCAGCTCGGACGGCGACGTGGTCATCGCGGCGATCAGGCTGCTGGGGCTGGGCCCGGTGGTGGGCAACCGCACCTGGGGCGGGGTGGTCGGCATGACCGGGCGGCACACCCTCGGCGACGGGACGCAGATCTCGGTGCCGAAGAACGCCTCCTGGTTCACCGGCGGACTCGGCTGGTCGGTGGAGAACCACGGGGTGGAGCCGGACGTGCACGTGCTGCGCACCCCGCGGGACTGGGCCCGGGGGCGGCACATCGAGCTGGTCACGGCGGTGCGGCTGGCGCTGGAGCTCCTGGAGGACGCCCCGGACGCCGTCCCGCCGCCGGACGACACCCCGCGCCCGGACCTGCGGCGCCCGCCGCTGCCGCCGCGGGCGTGAGGCACGCGGGGGCAGCCGCGGGCGGGTCGGGCGCGACGAGGGGCGCGCCCGTCGTGCGGGCGCGCCCTACGGCGTCACGATGCGGTCGGTCCCGGCTGCGGTCGGTCCCGGATGGGACCGGCCCCGGATGAGGTCAGTCCCAGGGGTCGCCCTCGGCGGTCATCTCCTCGCGGGCCCGCTCCTCCGCGGCGTGTTCGGCCAGGTCGGCGGCCTGGGCCGCCTCGCGGGCCTTCTCCGTGTCGACGCTGAACGCGTCGGCTGCCTCGTCGTGGGCGAGGGCGGCGCGCTGCGCGGCGTCCGTCATCGCGGTGGTGTCCTGCTCCGGGCCCCCGCCGAGCGAGGACCTGGCCTCCTCGGCGTCGTCGTGCGCCTTGTGGCGGAACCTGTCGAAGATGCCCATGACTCCTCCTCCGGACGACTTCCGGGCTGCCCCCACTCTCACACCGGGGGCGGCGGAGCGCATCCGCTGCGCGGTTCGGCACCGTGCCGCAGCCCCGGGCGCACGCGCGGGGCCGAGGCTGAGGCCGAGGTCGCAGGGCCCCGGGAGGTCCACGGTCCGTGGCTCCCCGGGGCCCCGCCGGGCCGTCCGGCCCCGGTGTCAGCCGCTGACGCTGGCCGTACCGCTCTCCAGGTGGCCGGTGAACCGCTGCGACCAGGTGGCCTCCGCGTCCACCGTGACGGTGAAGTCGTACCAGCCGTTGTTGTAGGCGACCGCGTTGAAGAAGTCGCTGACGCTGCCGCCGGCCGGGACCTGGTACGTCCAGGGGCCGTCCGTCCGGTAGTTGTTCGAGGCGATGGTGAAGGTCAGCGGAGTGCTTCCGGTGTTGGCCAGCCGGAAGTAGAGCGCCTGCTTCCCGGTGCCCGGCTCGACCGCGTACGAGGCGGTGACGGCCGCGTTGCGGCCCGCCTTGGTGGCGTCGCCCTTGAAGCGGCGCAGGAAGCGGTTGGGGCCGACCACCGAGAGGTCGTACTGGCCGCTGCCGTAGCCGGTGCCGCAGTTGAAGAAGTCGCTCTGGTTGCCGCCGGGGTCGACGGTGTACTGCCAGGGGCCGCCACTGCGGTAGGCGTTGGCGTACGCCGCGAAGTGGGCCGACTTGCGGGCCGCGGTGCCCTCGTTGGCCATCTTCAGCCAGACCTTGATCATGCCGCCGGAGCCGGTCTCCAGGTGGTCCAGGTTGGCGTTCGGCTGGTACGGCAGGGCGCGGGCCTGGCGGGTGCCGGACTCCTGCACGGGCAGCCGGTTGTCGACCGGCGCCGGGTTGGGCAGCGGGCCGCAGCTGGACATGCCGATCACCGCGTCGGTGTTGGGCAGGGCGGGCAGGCCGTAGACCGGGTGGGCGAAGTCGAAGGCGCCGGTGAGGTCACCGCACACCCGGCGGCGCCAGTCGCTGATGTTGGGGCAGGTGGCGGGCTTGCCGATGGCGGCGGTCCACTGCTCCAGGAAGCGCAGCACCGAGGTGTGGTCGAAGACCTCGGAGTTCACCCAGCCGCCGCGGGTCCAGGGCGAGATGGCGATCATCGGGACGCGGAAGCCGAGGCCGATGTTGGTGCCGTTGTAGAACTCGCCGGGCGTGCCGGCCGGGGCGGCGGGCGGCGGGACGTGGTCGAAGAAGCCGTCGTTCTCGTCGTAGTTGAGGAAGAGGACGGTGGAGTTGAAGACGTCCGGGTTGGCGTTCAGCGCGTCGATCACGTTGTGGACGAAGTGCGCGCCGTCGGCGGGCGTGGAGTACGGGTGCTCGGAGGAGCCCTGGTCGGGGACGATCCAGGAGACCTGCGGGAGCGTGCCGTTCACGACGTCGGCCCGGATCGCGGCGACGATGTCGTCCGGCGTCCGGCCGGTCACCTTGGGGACGGAGCCCATGCCCTTGACGGCGAGCGGGCTGCCCGCGGGCGCGCCGGAGAACTGGGTGAAGTAGGCCAACGCGTTGTCGCCGTAGTTGTCGGCCGCGTTCTGGTAGAGCTTCCAGCTCACACCGGCGTTCTCCAGCGCCTCGGCGTAGGTCTGCCAGCGCAGGCCCTTCTCGTCGCCGCCGTCGTACGCCGGGCCGCCCGCCTTGCCGTCCGGGTCGATCTGACCGGACCAGTGGTAGGTGCGGTTGGGGCCGGTGGCGCTGATCACGGAACAGAAGTACGCGTCGCAGATGGTCCAGTTCTCGGCGAGCGCGTAGTGGAACGGGATGTCCTGGCGGGTGAGGTAGCCGAGCGTGCGGACGTTGCCCTTGGCTGCGACCCAGGAGTCCATCTTGCCGCCGTTCCAGGCCCGGTGCTGGTCGGACCAGCCGTGGGCGAGGTCGCCGTTGCACTGCGCCAGGCGCTCGGGGTCGGCGCCGCCGGCCGGCTTGGTGGCGCTGAACTGCCACGGGTACTGCCGCCCGAGCCCGTTGGGCTGGTTGAAGACGCTGTTGCCGCCCGCGATCTGGATCGCGCTGCGGTCGGCGAAGCCGCGGACGCCGCGCAGCATCCCGAAGTAGTGGTCGAAGCTGCGGTTCTCCTGCATCAGGATGACGATGTGCTGCGCGTCCGCGATGGTGCCGGTCTGCGACAGCGCCGCCGACGGCGCCACCGCGGTGGGCGCGCTCTGCGCCTGGCCGTTGCCGAGGGTGCCGGCCACCGCCACCCCCGCCGCGGCGGCGCCCGACAACGTCACGAACTTCCTACGACTCAGCTCGGCCATCAGTGCGGCCCGTCCCTTCGCTGGCGATGTTGTGCACACAAGTTGGGGCTCATCGATCGCGCAGCATCCTCCACCCCACCGGAGCGGGCCCACCAGGGGGCCGGGTCAGGGTTGGCGGACTGTTCGCCCTGCCGTCACCGGGCGACCGGGGGCTGAACGGGAAGTCGGTGCGGACACCCGGACGAACCGTTCACCGGTCCTGCACGGTGATGCCCAGGGCCTGGGCGAACTGCGGCGCCAGTTCGAGGAGTTGGGGGGAGCTGATCAGCGCGCCGCGCAGCCCCTCGGGGCCGTCGGTGAGGCCGAGGGTGGCCGCGCCCCGCAGGTCCGTGCGGGTGTGCTTCGCCCCGCGCAGCCGGACCTCCTCCAGGCCGGAGCCGGGGAAGGAGACATCGGTGAGCTTCGCGTCGCCGAAGTCCACGTCGCGCAGCAGGCAGTCCTCGAAGACCACGTCCCGCAGGACGGCGGAGCGCAGGTTGACCGCCTCCAGCTTGCAGCCGCGGAACACCACCCGGCGCAGCGCCGAGCCGTGCGCCGCCACGCCCGCCAGCACCCCGCCGACGAGCGCGCTGTCCTGCCACTCGCTCTCCACCAGCTCGCAGGCCACCCAGCGGCCGGCCCGTGCCCAGACCTCGTTGAAGCGGGCCCGGCGGAGCTTGACCCCGCTCAGCGAGACACCGGTGAAGGCGCACTCCAGGAAGGTCGCCCCGCCCGCCGACTGGTCGAGGTACTCCCCGCCCTCGAAGTGGACGGTGTCGTAGCGCTCGTCGGCGCGCAGCGGGCCGGTGTGGGTCCGCAGCAGGTGGGCGTAGGGCAGGTCGGCCAGGCGGTCGGGGACGGACAGCGGCATGGTGGCGGCACCTCGGGGTCGGCGGAGCGGGCTTCGCCCGCATGCTCGCACGCGGCACCGACAGGTCCGGCCCGGCCGCTCCGGGGAGCGACCGGGCCGGACCGGCCTTCAGCGGATCAGCCGCGGGCCCAGAGGGAGTTCACCCGGCTGCGCTCGGCGGAGTTCGGGTAGGGGTTGGTGCAGGAGGTGCCGGGGCCGCCACCGGACATCAGCTCGCTGCAGGGGCCGGAGTAGTGGTCCGGCAGGCCGAGCACGTGACCGGTCTCGTGCGCGGTGACCCGGGTGGAGTTGTACTGGCGGTTCTGGGCGTAGTCGAGGAAGATGTAGCCCCCGCCGTGCCCGTTGGTGCTCGCGTAGGAGCCGCGCGAGTCGTTGCCCTCGTAGTAGCGGAAGTCGGCGGCGGAGCCGGAGCGCAGCTGGACGTTGGCGACCGAGCTGTTCCAGATCTGCGCGCTCTGGGATATCTGGGTGCGGAAGGTCGGGGCGCTGCTGGCGTCGTAGGTCACGGTGACGACCTTGAGGTACGGGGTCGCCGCCTGCTTGGCGCGCGCCGACTTCATCACGGCCTCGTAGAACGCCTGGTTGTCGGCGTCCTCGGCGGCCGAGCCGGCGTAGGTGTTGGTGGCGGTGTAGCCCTGGACGGGCGCGGCGGCGGCCGTCGTGGGCAGGGCTGCCACACCGGCGGCGAGGGCCAGGCCGAGGGCAGCGGAGAGCGTACGCGTGATGCGGTTCATGTGGGGGCTCCGTGTATGCGAATGCCGCGGCCGGTGGGGGCCGGTCGCGGGGCGCCGGATGAATCCTGCTGCCCCAGAGCTTCGGTCAGTGCGCGGGCCCGGCGGATGATGTCAACCGGTGATAGCACCAGCCAATAGGGTCGGTCCGGTCGGGCCGTCAGATCCTGGCGCGTGTCATGTCCTTGGCGAGACCGGGATGCGCCGTTATGATCCCAAGGTGGAGCTCGACGTGAGACACCTCCGGGTGCTGTGCGCGATCGCCGACACCGGCAGCCTCCGCAAGGCCGCGCTGCACCTCGGCATGACCCAGCCCTCGCTCACCACCCAGCTGCACCGGATCGAACGGGCCATCGGCGGCACCCTGTTCACCCGCGAGCAGACCGGCAGCCGGCCCACCGCGCTCGGCCACTCGGTACTGTCCCGGGCCCGGCCGGTGATCGCCGAGATGGCCGCGCTGGTCGCCGCCGCGCGCCAGGAGGCCCGGGAGGCCGGGAGCAGCGAGCGCAAGCGCCGGCTGCGGATCGGCAGCGTCGGCAGCCGCGCGGTGGCGGCCTGGCTGCGCCGGGTGCACGAGCGGCTGCCGGAGACGGACACCACCATCCACGTGGACATCTCCGCCAACGCCCTGCTGCGGATGGTCGCCGCCGACCAGTTGGACGTCGCCTTCGTGCACGAGAGCGAGGGCTTCCCGCTGAAGGTGCCGCCGGACGCCGAGCACCGCGTCCTGATGGCCCGTGAGCCGCAGTTCGTCGCGCTCGCCCACGACCACCCGGCGGCCGGCTCACCCGTCGTCCACCTGGCCGACCTGGCCGAGGACACCTGGATGGTGGACCCGACCGCCGACCACGAGTACGCGGCGATGCGCCGGGTCTTCACCGAGGCCGGGCTCAACCCGCGGGTGGTCCAGGTGCGCGACAACGCGACCGCCGCCGAGCTGGTCGCCTCCGGCGAGGCCGTCCGCCCCTGCCAGCCGACCTCCGTCCCCGGACCCGGCACCGTCGTCCGGCCGGTGCACGGCGACCCGCTGGCCGTTCGGCTGCTGCTCGCCTGGCGGCCGCGCGCGCTCAGCCCGCCCGCGCTCGACGCGCTGTACGGCGAGCTGCGCGCCGCCTACCTGGACCTCGCCCGGGTCAACCCGACCTACCTGGCCTGGCTGGGACAGCACGAGGGCGTGCTGCACCACCTGCTGGGCCCGCACCCCCGCGAGGCCCAGCCGGTCCGCGGGGCCCAGCAGGTGCGCGAGGTCCAGCCGGTCCACGGGTCTCAACCGGCGCGCGGGGCCCAGCCGGTGCGCGGGGTCCCGTCCGTCCGCGAGGCTCAGCCGCCCTCGCGGGCGTGCAGCGCCACGCCGAGCGCCACCGTCCCCGCGCACACCAGGCCCGCCACCAGGACACCGGAGCCGCCGGCCGCGGTGCAGGCCAGCACCGCCACCGAGGCGATCGGCAGCAGTGCCTGCGAGGCGCCGCTCTTGACGTGCCGGGCGTGCAGCAGCCACACCGTGAACAGGTAGACCGCGGTCGGCACGGTCACCGTCGCGGTGGCCGCCGTCGGCGAGATGTGCGCCTTGTGCACCGCCGACTCCACCGCCACCTCCAGGCCCGAGCCGATCGCGGCCGCCGAGCCGAACACCACGTAGTGGCCGTAACCCCACAGGAACGCCTGCCGGTTGGAGCGCAGGTGCTCGTGGACGGACCGGGCGAAGTAGATCCACCAGGCCGAGAAGCAGATCAGCAGGCCGCCGCCGGCCACCGGGAGCAGTCGGGCCAGCCCCTCGTGCTCGTCCGCCGCCGACTGCACGGCCACGGTCGCCGCCGCCACCGTCTCGCCGAGCACGATCAGCGTGAACAGGCCGTACCGCTCGGCGATGTGGTGCGGGTGCCAGCTGGTCCGGGTGCGCAGCTCGGCGATCACCGGCACGGACAGCTCGGCCAGGATGCCGAGCGGGATGAGGTACGGCCGGACGCCGTGCGGCAGGGCCAGCATCACCACCCAGGCGATCTGGCAGAGCGTGATGCCGGCCGCGTACCGCAGCGCGACCGTGCGCGCCGGGCCCTCCTCGCTGGCCGCCGCCCGCAGCCACTGGGTGACCATGGCCAGGCGCATCACCACGTACCCGACCACCGAGAGCACCAGGTCCTGGTCGGCGAACATCCGGGGCACCCCGGCGGCGAGGATCAGCACGCCGGCGATCTGGACCAGGGTGGTGACCCGGTACGGGACGTCGTCACAGTCGTACGCGGAGGCGAACCAGGTGAAGTTCATCCAGGCCCACCAGATGGCGAAGAACGCGAAGACGTACCCGGTCAGGCCGTCCGCGTGGTGGCCGGCGGCGAGGTCGTGCGCGAGCTCCCGGCTGGCCTGCCCGACCGCGACCACGAAGCAGAGGTCGAAGAAGAGCTCCAGCGGGGTGGCCACCCGGTGCGGCTCGTCCCGGCTGCGCGGGGTCATCCGCCGCACCGGGCGCGGATCGACGTGGTGCGGGCGGGGTGCCGCGGCGGAATCGCTGGTCATGGGCGGGGCTCCGGGACTTGGGGGCAGCTGCACTGTCCCCGCGAATCCTGGCAGCGGCCCGGCCCCCGCGCACGCACCCCGGGCGGTCTGGCGCGGCACGCCCGACGCGTCGGTTTCGTCCGTTCTGCCGTGCCGTCAGCGCCAGTTGACGCCGTGGTGCGCGAACCGGGTGACAGCTCGGCGGGTTTCCGGGCGCGCCCCGCGCCGCGGGCCGCGCCCGGGTGGATCGCACCGCTAGATTCGTCCCCGGTTGGAAGCGCTCGGAAGCGGTCGGAGCGAGCGGATCCGGGCTGGTCCGGAGGGATCCGGAGGGACCGGGCGACAAGGGCGGCCTGCGGGCAACGCGGAAGGTCAAGGCCGGTGGCGGGACACAGGGGGCGGCGGAGCCGTCCCGACCGTGTCCGCACCACCGGCCCCGTGATCACCGCGCTGCTCGCCAGAGCCCGCCGTGCCGCCGTGCCCCCGTGCGCCGCCGCACGGCGTGCTGCCGCGCGGGCTACTTCTCCCAGCCCACCTTGGCGTAGTCCACGCCCGCCAGGCCGAACGCGCCGTAGTTGGCCAGGCCCTTGCGGGTCGCCACCACCGTCGGCCGCTGGTAGAGCTCGACGGTGTGGCCCAGCTCCCAGATCCTGGCGTCCGCCTGGTTGTACAGCTTCGCGGCCGCCACCGGGTCGACCGTCCCCGCGGCCTGCTTCAGCAGGGCGTCGATCTCGGGCGTGCCGAGCTTGGAGTAGTTGCCGAACACGTTGTCGCCCTGCGGCAGCCGGAAGTTCCCGAGGCTGCTGGAGAGCGGGAACGAGTCGGTGTTGCGCCAGCTGGCGATCTCGAACTTGCCCGGGTTCACGTACTTGGTGAAGAAGTCGTTGCTCGGGACCTTGTCGATCTCGACCTTGACCCCGGCCCCCAGCCACATCGACTGGGCGGCGGTCGCGAGGTCCAGCTGGGCCTGCGGGGTGGCGTCGTTGACCACCCAGTGCAGGGTCAGCGACTGGCCGTCCTTCGTGCGCGGCTGACCGCTGCCGGCCTCCTTCCAACCTGCCTCGTCCAGCGTCTTCTTGGCCGCGGCCAGGTCGAACTTGGCCCACTCGCCGGAGTTGTCCTGGTAGCCGGTCTGGTTGGGCATGAAGATGTGGTTGCCGAGCGGCTTGAACTCCACCGGCACACCGTTGTTGGCGATCTTGATCAGCGAGGCGCGGTCCAGCGCCTTGCCGAGCGCCTGGCGCACCTTCTGGTCGGCCAGCGCGCCGCCGCCGCCGAAGGAGATGTGCACCTCGTCCCACGGGCTGGCGGTCCGGATCACCGTGTCCTTGGCGTCCTTGAGCTGCCCGTACGCGGTCGCCGTCCCCGCCGTGGCGTAGTCGATCTCGTTGTTGAGGAAGGCCTGGGTGGTCGCCGACTGGGACATCACCCGGAAGGTGACCTTCTCCGCCTTGGGCTTCTCGCCCCACCAGGCGGGGTCGGGCACCAGCGTGATGGTCTGCGCGGTCTTGTCCGCCGTTCCGATCTTCAGGGCGCCGGCGGTGATCGGGATCTTCTCCACCCAGCCCTTGTTGAAGTCGTCCGCGGAGCCGATCGCGGCCGCCGGGATCAGCGGGCGGAACAGGTTCTGCCAGTCCGCGTACGGCTCCGAGAAGGTCACCTTGACCTCGCTCGGGTCGGCGCCCTGCTCGACGCCGGAGATCAGCTCGTAGCCGGAGGAGTCGGCGATGTTGTAGCCGTCCTTCTTGCCGTTGGTCGCCTCCCAGTCCGCCTTGAAGTCCAGGTAGCCGAGCGCCTTGCCGTCCGACCACTTGGCCTTCGGGTTGAGCTTGTAGGTGACCACCTGCGGGGAGGTCGAGGTGACCTTCGCCTCCAGCAGGTAGTCGGTGACCGGCTTGAAGGTGCCGCTCTCGTCGGTCGTGAAGAGCTCGGGCTCCAGGGCCCGCATGATCTCGACCGCGTCGCCGTAGCGGCCGTCCACCTGGAGCGGGTTCCACTGGGTGATCCACTGGTAGAGCGGGAGCCGCACCTCGCCGCCGTCGCGCAGCTGGTCCACCGGCTTGGCGTTGATGTCGATCGCCCCCTGCCGCGGCGGCTCGCTCTTGGCCACCTTGTCGGCCGAACCACCGCCGCCCGAACTGCAGGCGGTCGCCGCCAGCGCGACGGCGAGGGTGAGCACGACGGCCCGGCCGAGGCGGCGGGGCGTACTGGTGGAAGCGTCCATGAGGGTTCTCCCCGTGAAATCCGACAGGTGGTGAGGCGGGTGTGGGACGAGAGGTGACGCTTGGGCATCGCGAGGTGTGGCGAGGCTTGAGCGTGGGCAGCCAAGTCGGTGCCGAGCGAGCCGAACGTAACAGCCGATCAGTTCCAGTACCAGGGGGTGGAGTTCACACCTGATCCAAACGAAACAGGCCGCAACACTGCCGCAATACCCCGGCCGCGCGCCGGTGCAACACTCTGACCTGCTGTTTCCCCACACCGCCCGACCAGGGCCCCCGACCGAAGGCCACCACCCGATGCCCACCAGACGCGTCGGCCCCGCCCCCACCCCGGGCGGCCGCTGATGCTCCGCTACCTGGCGAAGCGGCTCAGCTACTACGCGGTGCTGCTGATAGCCGCCGTGTTCCTGGCGTACGCGCTCTCCGCCGCCGCCCTCCAGCCGCGCACCTACTTCGAGTCCAAGGTGCCCCGCCCGGCCGCCGCCTCCGTCGAGCGGCAGCTCACCGACCTCAACATCAACGACCACACCCCGGTCGTCGAACGCTTCGGCCACTGGGCCGGCGGCCTGCTGCTCCACGGCGACCTCGGCCGCACCATCCACGACACCCCGGTGCTCGACGACTTCCGCCGCCGGGTCTGGGTCTCGCTGCGCCTGCTGCTGATCGGCAGCCTGCTCGGCATGGGCCTCGGCGTCGCCGCCGGGGCGTGGAGCGCGGTCCGCCAGTACCGGATGTCCGACCGGCTGCTCACCGTCTTCTCCTTCGTCATGCTCTCCACCCCCGTCTTCCTGGTGGCGCTCTTCCTGAAGAACGGCGCCATCGCCGCCAAGGACGTGGCCGGCCACGAGGTCGTCCCCTTCACCGGGTACGAGACCCCCGGCCTGAGCGGCGGGTTCGGGGCCCACCTGGGCGACTGGGCGCTGCACCTGCTGCTGCCCACCCTGTCGCTCGCGCTCGGCGGCCTCGCCACCTACAGCCGCTACCAGCGCGGCACCATGCTCGACGTGCTCGGCTCCGACTACCTGCGCACCGCCGAGGCCAAGGGCCTCACCCGCGGTCGCGCCCTGGTCAAGCACGGTCTGCGCACCGCGGTGATCCCGATGTCGACGATGTTCGCCTACAGCTTCCTGGGCATCTTCACCGGCGCCGCCTTCACCGAGACCATCTTCGGCTGGCACGGCATGGGCGAGTGGTTCATCCAGTCCATCAACGAACAGGACGTCAACTCGGTGGTCGCCGTGAACCTGTTCGCCGCCGTGGTGGTGCTCGCCTCCGGCTTCCTCGCCGACACCCTGCACGCCGCCCTCGACCCGCGCGTGCGGTCCTGACCGGAGGAGGAGTCGTCATGACCGTCATGCCCCCGAGGAGAGCCGCCGTGACCGGAGGAGAGGCACCGTGACCACCGTCGTCGCACAGCCCGCCGAGGCCTCCGGCTCCGGCCGGCCCCCCGAGGCGACCGGCCGGGGCCGGCTCGTCCTCGCCCGACTGCTGGCCGCCCGCTGGGCGGTGGCCGGCACCGTCGTCGTCCTGCTGCTGTTCGCCCTCGCCTTCGGCGGCCAGTACCTCACGCCCTGGGACTACGCCGCCCCCGACTACACCGCACTGCGCCAACCCCCCTCCGGGACCCACTGGTTCGGCACCAACGGGATCGGCCAGGACGTCTTCGCGCAGACCGTCCGCGGACTGCAGAAGTCCCTGGTGATCGGCCTGCTGGTGGCGCTGTTCTCGACCGTGCTGGCCTCCCTGTTCGGGGCCTGCGCCGGCTACTTCGGCGGCTGGACGGACCGGGTGCTGATGTTCGTGGTGGACCTGATGCTGGTGTTCCCCAGCTTCCTGATCATCACCATCATCTCGCCCCGGCTGAAGGGCACCGGCTGGCTGGCCTTCGTCCTGCTGCTCGCCCTCTTCAACTGGATGATCACCGCCCGGGTGGTCCGCTCGATGACCCTCTCGCTGCGCGACCGGGAGTTCGTCCGCGCCGCCCGGTTCATGGGCGTCCACCCGCTGCGGATCATCACCCGGCACATCCTGCCGAACGTCGCCTCCTTCCTGATCATCGACGCCACCATCGCCGTCGGCGGCGCCGTGATGAGCGAGACCGCGCTCTCCTACTTCGGCTTCGGCGTCAAGGCACCCGACGTCTCGCTCGGCACCCTGCTCGCCGCCGGCACCTCCGACGCGCCCGTCTTCCCCTGGCTGTTCTACTTCGCCGCCGGGCTGCTGGTGCTGTTCGTCCTGGCCGTCAACCTGATCGGCGACGGGCTGCGCGACGCGCTCGACCCCACCGCCGAGGCGGGCCGCCCCCCTCGCAGGACTCGTAGGAAGCGCGAAGGAAAGTGACCACCACCGTCGAAACCCCGCTGCTGGCCGTCCGAGACCTGCGGGTCGACTTCGCCGGACCGCGCGGCGCCACCGTCCCCGCCGTCCGGGGCGTGGACCTCACCCTGCGGCGCGGCGAGACCCTCGGCATCGTCGGCGAGTCCGGCTCCGGCAAGTCCGTCACGGCGCTGGCCGTCCTCGGGCTGCTGCCCGCGACGGCCGGCGTCCGCGGTTCGGTCGAACTGGAGGGGCGCGAGCTGGTCGGCCTGCCCGGCCGCGAACTCGCCGCCATCCGCGGCAGCCGGATCGCCATGGTCTTCCAGGACCCGCTCTCCGCCTTCACGCCCGTCTACCGGATCGGCGAGCAGATCGTCGAGGCGCTGCGCATCCACCAGCGCCTGGACAGGCCCGCCGCACGCCGACGGGCCGCCGAACTGCTCGACCTGGTCGGCATCCCGGCCCCCGAGCGCGCCCTGGACAGCTTCCCGCACGAGTTCTCCGGCGGCATGCGCCAGCGCGCCATGATCGCCATGGCCATCGCCAACGACCCCGACATCCTGCTCGCCGACGAGCCGACCACCGCCCTGGACGTCACCATCCAGGCCCAGGTGCTCGACGTGCTGCGCACCGCGCAGCGGGAGACCGGCGCCGCGCTCGTCCTGGTCAGCCACGACCTCGGCGTCATCGCCGGGATGGCCGACCGGGTCGCCGTGATGTACGCGGGCCGGGTGGTCGAGACGGCCGGTGTGGACGAGCTGTTCGCCGCTCCGCGCCACCCGTACACGCTCGGCCTGATCGGCGCGGTGCCGCGGCTGGACGCCCGGGGCGGACCGCTGGTGCCGATCCCCGGCACGCCCGCTCCGATGGCGGACCTGCCGGCCGGCTGCCCGTTCGCCGCCCGCTGCCCGCTGGTCGAGGAGCGGTGCCGGACAGCCGAGCCCGGACTCACGGGCTCCGGGCCGCACACCGCGGCCTGCGTCCGGAGCGAGGAGCTGGCCGAGCGGCGGCCGGCGCCGGCCGAGGTCTACCCGGTGCCTGCGGTGCCGGCGGCGGCGGGGGCGGCGGGGGCGGCTGCGGCCGGGCTGCCCGGGTCTCCGGTGCCGCCTCGGGAGGAGCGACCCGCCGTGCTCTCCGTGAGCGGGCTCGGAAAAACCTTTCCGCTGCTCAAGGGCGCCGTGTTCAAACGCCGGATCGGCGAGGTGTACGCGGTGGACGGCGTCGAGCTGGACATCCGCCAGGGCGAGACGCTCGGCCTGGTCGGCGAGTCCGGCTCCGGCAAGTCCACGACGCTGTTCGAACTGCTGCGACTCGCCGCACCCGAGTCCGGCCGGATCGAGCTGCTCGGACACGACACCTCCCGGCTCACCCGGGCACAGGCCCACCGGCTCCGGGCCGAACTGCAGATCGTCTTCCAGGACCCTATGGCCAGCCTCGACCCCCGGATGCCGATCGGCGACATCGTCGCCGAGCCGCTGCGCGCCCAGCACGCCGCCCGCCCGGAGATCGCCCGGCGGGTGCCCGAACTGCTGCGCCAGGTCGGCCTCGACCCGGCCCACGCCGTCCGCTACCCGCACCAGTTCTCCGGCGGGCAGCGCCAGCGGATCTCGATCGCCCGCGCGCTGGCCGTCCGACCGAAGCTGCTGGTGCTGGACGAACCGGTCTCCGCGCTGGACGTCTCCATCCAGGCCGGTGTGCTCAACCTGCTCCAGTCGCTCAAGGCGGAGCTGGGCCTCTCCTATCTCTTCGTCTCGCACGACCTGTCGGTGATCCGGCACCTCGCCGACCGGGTCAGCGTGATGTACCTCGGGCGGACGGTCGAGCAGGGCGAGGTCTCCGCGGTCTTCGACCGCCCCCGCCACCCGTACACCCGGGCCCTGCTCTCGGCCGTCCCGCTGCCCGACCCGGCCGCCGAACGCGCCCGCACCCGGATCCTGCTCGCCGGGGACCCTCCCTCCCCGACCACCCGCCGCACCGGCTGCCCGTTCCGCACCCGCTGCCCCGTCTACGCCGGACTGCCCGCCGACGCGCGGACCCGCTGCGAGCAGCAGGCCCCGCCACTGACCGGCCCCGCGCCGGGCGTGGACCACGAGGCGGCCTGCCACTTCCCTGAGCTCGCGGGGTCGCAGTAGGCCACCGGCCGCGCCGCCGTCCCGCGCCGCCGTCCCGTTCCGCCGGCCCGTCCCGCTCAGCCGTCCCGTTCCGCCAATCGTGACGGAACGTGGCGGGTCGGTGGCGATTCGGCGGATCGGCCCCGCCCCGTGTAATGTTCTCCAGGTCAGCAGGCGCCGCTAGCTCAGTTGGTTAGAGCAGCTGACTCTTAATCAGCGGGTCCGGGGTTCGAGTCCCTGGCGGCGCACATGCAGGTCTCAGGCCGTCCACCTCAGGTGGGCGGCCTGAGGCGTTTCCGGGGCGGGTAGGTTGCAGGGGCGCGGCCGTCCACCGCCATGGCCGCCACTTGCCGCCACTCGCCGACCGACTGCCGGAGGTGCCCGCCCGTGGCCCCGTTCGACACCCGTTCGATCCCCGAGGAACTGCTGCTGCTCTGCGTCGATCCGGAGTACGGCCGCCTGCGGATCCCCCGCGCCACCATCCACCGGGTGATCGCGGGCGCCGTCCTGGCCGAGCTGCTGGTGACCGGCGCGATCAGCGTCGACGGGCGGCGGATCACCGGGTACCGCCCGCTGGGCCCCGCCGACGAGGTCGCGGCCGGCGTGCTCGCCCGGCTGGAGGACACCGGGAAGCGCCAGAGCCGGCACGGGCTGGACCTCGCCCTGCGCCGGATACCGCGCAGGCCCGGGTACCAGCCGTACCTCGACCGGCTGGTCGCCGCCGGGCTGGTCACCGTCGAGACCCGGCGGTTCCTCGGGCTGCCGCACCGGAGCTACCTGGCGGCCCGGCCGGACATCGGAACGGAGACCGCCGCGCGGGTCGCCGCCACCCTCCAGCGCCCGGCCGACGGATCCCCGGCGGCCGAGCGCGACCGGCAGCTGGCCGGTCTGGTGGCCGCGGCACGACTGGACCGCCGGTTCTACCCGGGCGCTGCGGGCGCCCCGACCCGGCGGGCCGCCCGGCAGCTCGGCAAGGAGCTGCCGGTCGCCCAGGCGGTGCGGCGGGCCGTCGACGCGGACTCCGGGTAGCGGCCCCGGCTCGGAGGTCGGGGCCGGCCCGGGGCCGGAGCGGTCAGCGGGTGTCCAGGATCGCCGAGGCCACCGCGTCCGGGCGGTCGAACATCAGCAGGTGCCCGGCCGGGGCGGTGGTCCGGAAGTCGGCGCCGAGCAGCCCGGCGAGTGCGCGCTGGGCGTCCAGCCACTCCCTGGTCCGGCGGGTGTCGCAGCCGTCGTCCGCGGCCAGCACGGTGACCGCCAGCCCGTCGGCGAGCGGCGCGGTGCGGCGCAGCCCGTCCAGCTCGGCGGCCATGTCGAGGTAGCGGGTGTTCTCCCGGAGCAGCGCGCGCAGCGCCCGCCCGGTGCGGTAGCAGTGCCGGACCAGCGGCGCCGGGGCGAGCTCCTCGCCCCGGACGGTCGTCGCCCGGACCGTCAGCCGGCGCACGGCGGGCCCGAACAGGTACGGCACCGCGACGGCGGTGGCCGCGCCCGCGGCGGCCCGGGCCACGAGGTCGCGCAGTCCGGGGACGGGGCGCGCCCGGGCACCGGGTTCGGTGCTGCCGTCCACCAGGACCAGCCCGGCCGCCCGTTCCGGATGGAGCCGGGCGAAGGCCTCGGCGTGGAACCCCGCGAGCGAGTGGCCCGCCACCGTGCAGGGTTCGCGCAGCCCGATGGCGTCCAGCACGCCCCGGATGCGCCCCGCCTCGCCGGCCGCCGTCGCCGGTGGCCGGGCCGCGGATTCGGGCGCGCTCAGCCCGTACCCGGGCCGGTCGAAGCGGACCACCGTGCGGTAGGGCGTGAGGAAGGGGACGACGAGGTCCCAGTCGAACCAGCTGCTGCCGAGCCCGCCACTGAGCACGCAGACCGGTCCGCGGCCCTCGGCCCGCACGTGCAGCGGGGTGCCGTCGATGCGCAGGAACGCCGCGGTCATACCGGCTCCCGCCGCTCGCCCCCGGCCCGCGCCCCGGTCGGGGCGGCGGCCGCACCGTCCGGCCGCGCGAGGGCGAACGCCAGCAGCGCCAGCCAGAGCGCGACCAGGAGGACCTGCAGGCGCTGGCCCGCGCCCAGCGACCAGGTGCCGTGGCCCGCCTCGAACGCGGCGATCGCGGCGAGGCTCCAGCCGGTGGCCAGCAGCTCCGCCAGCACCAGCCACGGCCCGAACCGGCGCACCGGCGGCCACCAGCCGTAGCGGCGGGCGGCGACGGTGAGCGCGGTCAGCCCGGCGAGCGCGCCGAGCATGGCGAGGCTGCTGGTCACGGCGTGCGCGGTGTGCGTGGCGGGGACGAGGCCGGCCGTCTCGCGGGCGGCGCACTCCTCGTCGCTGGTGGGCGCGCAGCTGAGCGGGAGCCGGGAGTCGGCGGCGGTGGCCGCGCCGAAGAGCGCGAGTGCCGCCCAGCCGGCCATCGCCCAGAGCCGTGCGCCGTGCCCGCCCGCTCGCACGGGGTCCGCTCGCGGGGAGCCGGGGTCGTGCAGGGGTCCGGGCCCGTGGAAGTCGAAGGAGAGCAGCGCCGTGGTGGCCGCGGCGAGCACGGCGAGGCCGGCCACCAGGTCGGTGGCCCGGAACAGGCCGCCCAGCGGCTGGTCCTCGGCGGCGAGCTCGCTGATGTACGCCTGGACCGGGTCGAGGCCCGTGCTCAGCACCACCTCCAGCACCCACGCGGTGTACGCCACCGCGCTGAGCAGCAGCAGGGCGGCGACGGCGGACCGGGCGCTCCGGCGGCCGGGGCGGGGGCTGGGCACGAGTCCACCCTAACCGTCGGCAAACTCCGCCCCAACCGGGCGGAAACGGTCACTCCGTCCGGCATCCCGTCCCGGCGGTGGGAGGCACCCTCCGGGACCGTGTATTGTTCTCCAGGTCAGCAGGCGCCGCTAGCTCAGTTGGTTAGAGCAGCTGACTCTTAATCAGCGGGTCCGGGGTTCGAGTCCCTGGCGGCGCACAGACATTGGGGAGCCTCTCGCATCAGCGAGGGGCTCTCCGATTTTTTTGCCCATCAGCGCCCGTTTTGCGTGTGATGTCGGTCTCGATCGCCGCTTCGGTGGAGCCAACCGGCACGTTCCACGCGTATTGCGCTGTACACCGGAAAGCGGGACATAGGTCCCTCGCCGTCGACGATCCCGGCTGTGCAGGTCGGCACGGTCCACCCGCAGGAAAGGCCGCCGCTTTGTCCAGAAACATCCCGAGCGGCCAGCCCACGCCGTCCCCCTTCGCCGCCCGGCTCCGCCCGGTGAAGCGCCTGAAGCGCTCCGCCCCCGGCCCGGACGGCGGGCTCGCCGGCGCCGGGCCCGCGGGCGGCCTCTCCTCCGGCGGCCTGTCCTCCGGCGGCCGGTCGTCGGGCGGTCGTGCCTCGGGCGGTGGCCGGAAGTCTCGCCGCCCGAAGCGCACCGGCTGGCGCCGGCTGATCCCGACCTGGCGGATGTCCCTGCTCGGCCTCGTGGCCGCACTGCTGCTCGGCGTGGGCCTGTTCGCGCTCGGGATCGCCCTGGTGAAGGTGCCGGACGCCCACGCCGCCGCGACCGCCCAGAGCAACACCTGGCTCTACCAGGACGGCTCGGTGATCGCCCGGACCGGCCAGACCAACCGGCAGAACGTGGGCCTGGACAAGGTCTCCCCCGCCGCCCAGCACGCCGCGCTGGCCGCCGAGGACCGCAACTTCTACCACGAGGGCGCCGTCAACGTGTCCGGCCTGGTCCGCGCCGCCGTCAACACCGCCAAGGGCGAGGGCACCCAGGGCGGCTCGACGATCACCCAGCAGTACGTGAAGAACACCTACCTGAGCCAGAAGCAGTCCGTCACCCGCAAGGTGAAGGAGCTCTTCATAGCGATGAAGGTGGACGCCACCGAGACCAAGGACGACATCCTCTCGGGCTACCTCAACACCTCCTACTACGGGCGCGGCGCCTACGGCATCCAGGCCGCCGCCCAGCAGTACTTCGGGGTCGACGCGGCCGCGCTCGACCCCGCCCAGGGCGCCTACCTGGCCACCCTGCTGAACGCGCCGAGCGCCTACGACGTGGCCACCGCGACCGCCGCGGGCAAGCAGAACGCCGTCAACCGCTGGAACTACGTCCTGGACGGCATGGTGAAGGAGGGCTGGCTCTCCGCCGAGGAGCGCGCCGCCACCGCCTTCCCCGAGGTCAGGGACCCGCAGACCCAGCTCGGCCTCTCCGGCCAGGCCGGCTACCTGGTCAACGCGGCGACCGACTACCTCACCACGAACCGGATCATCACCGAGGCCGAGCTGGCCAAGGGCGGCTACACCGTCAGGCTGACCGTCGACCCGGCCCGCCAGCAGGCCCTCCAGGACTCGGTCCAGGTGCAGCTGCACGACACCCTGAACCCGGACAAGCGGAAGAAGGACGCGGCCGCCCAGGCCGGCGCCGTCTCCGTCGATCCGAAGACCGGCGCCGTGGTCGCCCTGTACGGCGGCGTCGACTACACCAAGCACTACATCGACAACGCCACCCGGCGCGACTACCAGGCCGGCTCCACCTTCAAGGCGATCGCGCTGGCCGCGGCCCTGGAGAACGACGCCAGGACCCAGTCCGGCCAGCTCGTCACACCGCGCACGGTGTACGACGGGACCAGCGGCCGCAAGGTCCGCGGCGGCAAGGGCATCCCGTACGCGCCGCCGAACGAGGGCGACAAGAACTACGGACAGGTCACCCTCCAGCAGGCCACCGACTGGTCGGTGAACTCGGTGTTCGCCCAGCTCGCCCAGGACACCGGGCTGCAGCGGGTCCGGGACACCGCCATCGCGCTGGGCCTGCCCAGCAACACCCCCGGCCTGGACCTGGTCTCCTCCATCCCGCTGGGCACCGCCAACCCGAGCGTGCTCGACATGGCCGGCGTGTACGCCACGCTGGACAACGGCGGCAGGCAGATCACCCCGTGGCTGGTGCAGTCGGTGGACCGCGAGGGCGAGCAGCTGTCGCTGCCGGCCCACAAGACCACGCAGGCGATCAGCGAGGAGACCGCCCAGCAGGTGACCGCGATGCTGCAGGGCGTGGTGAGCGACCCGGGCGGTACCGGCTGGCGAGCGAAGGCGCTGGGCCGTCCGGTGGCGGGCAAGACCGGCACCACGGACGACCAGAAGTCGGTCTGGTTCGTCGGGTACACCCCGGAGCTGGTGACCTCCGTGGCGCTGTTCGGCCAGGACCCGGCCAGCGGCTCCCAGGTCAGCCTCAGCGGCACCGGCGGGATCGACGGCGCGGCGGGCGGCCAGTACCCCGCGCAGATCTGGACCGCCTACATGAAGGCGGCGCTGAAGGGGCAGCCGGTCACCGACTTCACCTCGCCCTCGGACGCGGACGACTCCTGGTCGGGTGGCAGCGGTATCCCGGGCGGCTCCGCGACCCCGTCCGCACCGGCCTCGACCCCGGCGGCCCCGGGCGGCGGTCCGACCGGCGGCGCCCCGGGCGGTGCGGGTTCCGGCGCCTCGCCGGGGGCGGACGGCGGCTCCGGCGGATCGGCAGGCTCCGGCGGGTCATCGGGCTCGTCCGGGTCCTCGGGGGGTTCGGGGTCCTCGGGAGGTTCGGGAGGTTCGGGGGCGTCCGGCGGGCAGGGCGGTTCGGGTTCCGGCGGTGGAGCGACCACCGCCCCCACCCCGGAACCGACCCGGCAGCCGACCACGCCGCCGACCGGTCGCCCGACCCGGACGCCCTCGCCCACCACGGGGCCCACCACCGCTCCGACCACGGGCCCGACCACCGCACCCCAGCCGTCGGGAGGCACGGGCAGCGGCACGGGATCGGGTACGGACGGGGCTTCGGGCTCGGGTTCGGCCGCCCTGGCAGACGCGGGCGCGGGTCAGTAGCCGCACGCCGCACACCGGACCACCCGGCCCGGCGGTGTCCGTCGGACACCGCCGGGCGGGCCGGCGCGATCCTCCGTGAATCTGCCATCGCGCACAGTTGCAGGCAGGACCGAATGCCGAAATGGCGCCTTACAGAATCGCCGGTATGACTGTCACAATTCGTCAGTGCACAGCTCAAACCCCTCGCTCGGCAGCTCATCGGGCAGAACCCTCGGCCTCTCCCTCGCGCTGGTCTCCGCCTTCGCCTTCGGCGGCTCCGGCACCGCGGCCAAACCGCTGATCGAGGCCGGCCTCTCGCCGCTCCACGTGGTCTGGCTCCGGGTCACCGGCGCCGCCGTGTTCCTCCTCCCCCTCGCCTACCGCCACCGCGCCGCCGTGCTGCGGCGGCCCGGGCTGCTCCTCGGCTTCGGCCTGCTCGCCGTGGCCGGTGTCCAGGCCTGCTACTTCGCCTCGATCTCACGGATCCCGGTCGGCGTCGCCCTGCTCATCGAGTACCTCGGTCCGCCGCTGCTCATCGGGTACGTCAAGTTCGTCCAGCGCAAGCCGATCAGCCGGGGTGCGGCCATCGGCGCCGGCGTCGCGGTGACCGGACTGGCCTGTGTGGTGGAGGTCTGGAACGGCCTGAGCTTCGACGCGCTGGGCGTCCTGTTCGCCCTCGGCGCGGCCTGCTGCCAGGTCGGCTACTTCGTCATGGCGGACGCCGCCGGCCAGGGCGACCGCCCGGTCGACCCGCTCGCCGTCAGCGCCTACGGCCTGCTGATCGGCTCGGTCGTCCTCACCGTCGCCACCCGCCCCTGGCAGGCCGACTGGAGCCTGCTCGGCGGGGACGTCGTGATGAACGGGCACACGCTGCCGGCCCTGATCCCGGCCGCCTGGATGATCCTGGTCGCGACCGTGCTCGCCTACCTGACCGGCGTGATCGCCGTCCGGCACCTCTCTCCCCCGGTCGCGGGGGTGGTGGCCAACCTGGAGGCGATCGTCGCCACCGTGACCGCCTGGGTGCTGCTCGGCGAGCACCTGGGCCTGCCGCAGATGACCGGCGGTCTGCTCGTGCTGGCCGGCGCCTTCGCGGCCCAGTCCAGCAAGCCGGCCGCGGTGGGCGAACCGGTTGTGGTGAGCGGCTCCGCGGGAGTGGGTGCTTCTGCCGGGTCGGACGGTTCAAGCACGTCCGCCGGGTCGGGCGGGGGCGGGGATCAGCGGCCGACCGCGGGGTCCGACCGGGCCGTCGAGCACGCGGTCAGTGGCCGACCCAGCCGAACCAGTCGAGGTGACTGAGCGGCCACACCACGGCCGACACCGGTCCCACCACGTTCTCCACCGGCACCGCGCCGCCACCCGGACCGCGCTGGTGGTACCGGGAGTCCGCGGAGTCGCTGCGGTGGTCGCCCTCCACCCAGACGTGGCCCGCGGGGACCGTCACCGGGCCGAAGTCCAGCCCGGCGCAGGAGTCGTCGCCGGGGTGGAGGTAGGGCTCGACCACCTTCGCCCCGTCGACGGTCAGCGTGCTGCCTGAGCACTGCACGGTCTGGCCACCCGTCGCGATGACCCGCTTGACCAGGTAGTTGTCGTCCTTCGGCGGCACCAGGCCGACGAAGCCGAGCACCGAGCCCACCGCGTTGGAGACCGGGTTCCCACCGGTGGGCTGCGGCGGCAGCCAGTCGCCCGGGTCCTTGAAGACCACCGGCTCGCCGGGCTTCGGCTCCCAGCCGGTGAGCGGCGCGAGCTTGTTGACCCCGACGCGGTCGCCGATCCGCAGCGTGTTCTCCATCGACCCGGACGGGATGGTGAACACCTGGAACAGGCAGGTCTTGATCAGCAGGGCGACCAGCAGGCCGACCGCCGCCATCGCGGGGATCTCGATCCACCACGGCCGGTGTCGGCGCCCCTCCCGCCTGGACTTCGACGCCCGGCGGCCGCGCGCCCGACGGGCCTCGGCTCGGCCGCCAGGGGCGCGGTGCCCGCCGCCGCCGCTCCGACCGCCGCCGGCAGCGGGGTCCGGACCGGCCCCGGCATCGGTGTGCGTTTCGGGCAGGTTCACCACCATCGTCGCTGCTCCACCTCTCCGGCTGGGGAACCTGCACGCTACGCCAACCGTGAAGCCACGCGAAATCGGGCATTTAGCTCAGTCCGACGCGGGGGCCGGGTCCGCCGGGGCGGCCCGCCCGGACGTGGGCCCGTCCTCCGGTCGGCACTCCGGGCCCTACCCTGGGCCCTACCCGGGGCCGCACTCGGGTCCGCTCTCAGGCGCGGGCGATGGCCTCGTGGTGTCGGATGACCTCGGCGATGATGAAGTTGAGGAACTTCTCCGCGAACACCGGATCCAGGTGCGCCCCGGCGGCCAGCTCCCGCAGACGCCGGATCTGGTCCCGCTCCCGAGCGGGATCGGCCGGCGGCAGCTTGTGCTCGGCCTTGAGCCGGCCGACCCGCTGGGTCGCCTTGAAGCGCTCGGCCAGCATGTGGACCACCGCGGCGTCGATGTTGTCGATGCTCTCGCGCAGGCTGGTCAGCTCGGCCCGGACGGAATCGGCGATCCCCTCGGGCAGGCCGGCATCGGGGGTCGTGGGGTGATCCGTCATCGGGGCGGCTCCGCGGCTGTCTGGTGGTGGGCACCCGACCGTCCTGGCGGCCGGGCTCGGGCCCGGGCAAATCTAACAGGGCACCCGGCACGGTTCCGCACCATTTGGCGTACCTGTCCACGATCCGGACGGCATACGGACCGATGGACGGCCGAGACCGGTGCCGGGGCGGTGGATCCGAGGCCCCGCCCGGCGGCCGACGGGCGACGGGGCTCCCGGCGCCGCTTGTGACCGGCCCCCGGCCTGCCCGTAGTCTGGTGCGCGGCATGACCGGAAGTGACGACTCAGCAGTCCTCAGTACTGGAGGTACCGATCGTGGCAACCACCCGCACCGCACGCACCGCGTGGGAAGGCAACCTGCTCGAAGGAAAGGGCCAGGTGACCTTCGCCTCCTCCGGCATCGGTGAGTACCCGGTGTCCTGGCCGGCCCGGGCCGAAGAGCCCAATGGCAAGACCAGCCCGGAGGAGCTCATCGCAGCCGCTCACTCCGCGTGCTTCTCGATGGCCCTCTCGCACGGCCTGGCCGGCGCCGGCAACCCGCCGACCAAGCTGGACACCCAGGCCGACGTCACCTTCCAGCCCGGCACCGGCATCACCGGCATCCACCTGACCGTCACCGGCGAGGTGCCCGGCCTCGACGAGGCGGGCTTCGTGAAGGCCGCCGAGGACGCCAAGGCGAACTGCCCGGTCAGCCAGGCCCTGACCGGCACGACCATCACCCTGACGGCCAAGCTGGCCTGACGCTCCGCCCGGGCCCGCGAGACCCGGCCCCGGCACGGCACACGCGGCGCTCAACCGGCGCCCGAGAGCGCGCGCTGGGCGCACACGCCCCTGGTGCACATCATGTGATGTGTACCAGGGGCGTCCGTATGTACCGCCACAGTTGACCCGAAAGCGGGCGAATCACCCTGGCGGCGGTCACCGCGCGTTGCCACCGCGTCCTATGATCGGCCGCAGCGCCCTGTTCTTCACGGGACTCCCCCGCCACCGCTCCACGACGAGCGTTGCGCACCGGACTCCGAGGACCTCCACAGAGCGCGGGAGCCGGCCGCCGCAGTCCCGGGCGACCAGCCGATCCAGCGTCAAGCATCAGGCGTCAGCAGCGGACGGGAGCATGCCGTGCCGGGCCAGAACGAGGGGGCCGACGCACACCGCCCAGGCGTGCGGCACGAGGAACCGCGACACCGTCACCGCCTGCTGTCACCGAGCCTCCAACCGGCCAACGGTGTTCTGGGCACCGCTCTGGACGACGTCCGCGGCCCCTCCGCCGGCACCGGGATCGGTACCGCCCTCGACCTCTGCCCCACCTGCGCGACCCCGCTGGCGGACGAGCCGCAGCGGGCGGTCGACGGCGCCGCCGCCCGGCCGCCCGACGGCACGGACGGGTTGCTGGCCGCGCTGCAGGCCAGCGAGTCGCGGTTCCGGGCCGCCTTCTGCGACGCCGGGATCGGGATGGCCCTGATCGACCCCGAGGACCGGATCATCGAGGTCAACCCGGCGTTCGCCGCCCTGCTCGGCCGGGGCGTCGGCGAGCTGGTCGGCACCCACCTCCACGACATCATCGATCCGGAGGGCATGCCGCAGCACCTCTTCCCCGAACTCGTCCGCAGCGAGCGCGACCGGCTCCGGGTGGAGAAGCAGCTCAGGCACCGCGAGGGCCGCACGGTGTGGAGCAAGGTGACCATCTCCCTGATCCGGGACGGCGCGGGCAGCCCGCTCTACACGCTGGCCCTGGTCGAGGACATCACCGAGCAGCGCCGGCTGGGCGACCGCCTGGAGTACCAGGCCCTGCACGACCCGCTGACCCGGCTGCCCAACCGGACCTTCTTCTTCGAGCGGCTCGACGCCGCCTGCCTGGCGGCCGGCGACCCGGAGGCGGGCGAGGCCCTGGGCGGTCCCGCGCTCGGGGACGGTGGAGGGCCCGGGGACGGCGCCGGGCCCGAGGACGGTGCCGGGCCCGGGGAGCCCGGCGGGGGTACGGGACGCGGTGCGGGCGCTGTCCAGGTGCCGCTCGCAGCGCTCGCAGCATCCGACCCGCGGCGGGTGGGCCTGTGCTACCTGGACCTCGACGGCTTCGCCGCCATCAACGAGACCCTCGGCCACCACATCGGCGACCAGCTGCTCGTCGCCGTCGCCACCCGGCTGCGGCGCGGCTTCTCCGAGCACGGTGCCCGGCTGGTGGCCCGGATGGGCGGGGACGAGTTCGCCGTCCTGGTGACCGACAGCACCGGCAGCGACCAGCTGACCGAACTGGCCGCCCGGATCCTGGAATCGCTGGAGCCCCCCTTCGACGTGGCCGGGCACCGGCTGGTGGTGACCGCCAGCGTGGGCGTCGTCGAGCGGCCCGTCCACGAGACCACGGCCACCGACCTGGTCAAGGACGCCGACGCCACCCTGTACTGGTCCAAGGCGGACGGCCGGGCCCGCTGGACCCTCCATGACCCGGACCGGGGCGCCCACCAGCTGACCCGTCAACTGCTCTCCACCGCACTGCGGCCCGCGCTGGAACGCGGCGAGTTCACCATCGAGTACCAGCCCCTGGTCGGTCTCGCCGACGGTGCGGTGCACGGCGCCGAGGCCCTCGTCCGGTGGCGCCACCCCCGCTACGGGACGCTCTCACCGGACCGCTTCATCCCGCTGGCCGAGGAGTCCGGCGCGATCGTGCCGCTCGGCAAGTGGGTCCTGGAGGAGTCCTGCCGCCAGGCGCAGCGCTGGCTCACCGAGTTCCCCGACACCGAGACCTTCGTGAGCGTCAACCTGGCCGCCCGCCAGATCTGGGACTCCGACGTGGTCGCCGATGTGGCGCAGGTCCTCGAACTCACCGGTCTGCCCGCCCGGCTGCTGCAGCTGGAGATCACCGAGAGCGCCCTGCTCGGCCCCGGCGGGCGGCCCCTGCAGGCCCTGCAGGCGCTCGCCGACATGGGCATCCGGATCGCGATCGACGACTTCGGTACCGGCTACTCCAACCTGGCCTACCTGTCCCGGCTGCCGGTGCACGTGCTCAAGCTGGACGGCACGTTCATCGAGGGCTTCCGCGATCCGGCGCCCGCCGGCCGCGCCGACCGGCCCGACCTCCCGGCGCTGCACTCCCGTCGGAGCGACGCCGACGAGCAGATCGTCGGCGCGATGGTGCAGCTGGCCCACACCCTCGGCCTGACCGTCACCGCCGAGGGCATCGAGAGCGCGGCGCAGGCGGAGCGGCTGCGGCTGACCGGTTGCGACACCGCGCAGGGCTGGTACTTCGCCCGGCCCGGCGAGGCCGAGCTCGTCGCGGCCATACTCCGTCAGGGCCGGCCCGGGTCGGGCCCCCGGTAGGTGTGCCCTCCCGGTAGGCGCCTCCCGGGGCGTCTACCGGGAGGCGCCTTCCGGGGAGGCCGGCCGGGGCGGGGATCAGGCGGGGCCGCCGTCCCCGGTCAGTCCGTACGCCTGGGCGATGAGCCGGTACGAGCGGTACCGGGCCTCGTGGCCGTGGATGTGCGAGGTGACCATCAGCTCGTCCACGCCGGTCCGCTTGCGCAGGGACTCCAGCCCGTCCGCGACCTCGCCCGGCGAGCCCAGGACCACGTTGCCCAGCCAGTCGTCGATGAAGTCCGCCTCGACCGGGCTGTACGGGTAGGACTCGGCCTCCTCCGGGGTGGGGATCGGGCCGGGGCTGCCCCTGCGCAGCCGGAGCATCCCGAGCGCCGCCGAGCGCGCCAACCGACGGGCGGTGGCCTCGTCCTCGGCGGCGACCGCGCTCACCCCGATCAGCGCGTACGGCTCGCTGAGCACGGCCGAGGGGCGGAAGGCCGAGCGGTAGAGGTCCAGGGCCGGGATGGTGTTGACGCTGCTGAAGTGGTGCGCGAACGCGAACGGCAGGCCCAGTCGACCGGCCAGCTGGGCGCTGAAGCCCGACGAGCCCAGCAGCCAGACGGGCGGCCGCCCCTCGCCCTTGGGGACGGCCGTCAACCGGGCGTACGGATGGCCGTCGGGGAAGTCGCCGTCCAGGAAGTGGGTCAGCTCGGCGAGCTGCTGGGGGAAGTCGTCGGCCCCTTCGGCCAGGCCGCGCCGCAGGGCCCGGGCGGTGGCGGGGTCGGTACCGGGGGCGCGACCGAGCCCCAGGTCGATGCGGCCGGGGTGCAGGGCCTCCAGCAGTCCGAACTGCTCGGCGATCGCCAGCGGGGCGTGGTTGGGCAGCATCACGCCGCCCGAACCGAGCCGCAGCGTCTTCGTGTGGGCGCCGAGGTGGGCCAGCAGCACGGCGGGGGTGGAGCTGGCGACACCCGGCATGCCGTGGTGCTCGGCCACCCAGAAGCGGTGGTAGCCCCACTCCTCCGCGCTGCGGGCCAGGGTCGTGGTGGCGGTCAGCGCCTCGGCCGGGGTGTAGCCCACCCCGACGGTGGCCAGGTCGAGAATCGAGAGCGGCGCGGGGGCCGAACCTCGGACGACGCCCCGGATCGCCGCGTGGGCCTGCGGGCCCGGCCCGCCCTGCTGCTGGTCCTCGGTGCTCATGCCGTCCGTCCTCCTGGCCGTCTCCGAACGACCGCGCCCATGGCCGGCGGTCGCTTCTGCCGACGTGGACCAACCATCGCCCCGGCTCCACTGTTCCCGGCCCGCGGCACCGGATGCGGGACCGCGCACCGCACACCTACCGACCGTTCGGCTGACGCTCCGCCAGCAGGCGTGCACGCGTGGCGACTTCACGCCAGCGCGGGAAGTCGCCAGCCGCAGGACTCGCGGTCGGCCACCGACCTCCGGCACGCTAGTGATCAGGAGCGGATCACCTGAACGGGTCCGCGCCCACCAGCAAGGTCGTCGGGCTGGACCAGCGCCGATCGATCCCCGCGAGCCCCCGGAGCGGCACCCCGCCCCGGGGGCTCGCGTCTTGTGACGGATCGCACACCCGTGGATACCCGGGGTCCTTCATGGCATGAAAAGTCGAGGCGCTAGCGTTGTCCCCTGCAGCCACCTGCTCCCCCTGGGCAGCCTGGAGGGAGTTTGGACCTTGGACATCGCGACGGTGATCGGATCCTCATGGATCTGCGCCCTGGCACTCTGCGCCGTTCTGGGCGACGCCTTCCTCCCCTTCATTCCCAGCGGAACGCTGGTGATCCTGGCCGTGCTCAAGACGGCACAGATAGACGGCGCCCCGGTACTGCTGGGGCTCGGCGTGGCGGTGGCCTCCTTCCTCGGCGACCTCCTGCTGCTCCAGCTGGCCCAACGGGGCGCTCCCTCCCTGCAGCGACGGCTCGACCACCGTCCGAAGCTGGCGGCCAGCGTGGCCCGGGTCCAGCAGGCCCTGGACGGGCGGACCACCGGGGCGGCCGCCGCGATGGTGGTGATCGCGCGGTTCGTACCGGCCGGGCGGACCATTCTCGACCTGGCCATCGGCCACTCCCCCGCCCACCACCCGCGCCGCTTCCTGCGCTGGTCGGCGCTGGCCGGCCTGGTCTGGGCGGCCTACATCGTGACGCTGGGCTGGCTCAACAGCCACTGGTTCGACACCGCCTGGCTGAGCATGGCGGTCTCCTGCGCCGCCGCCACCGTGGTCAGTACGGCCATCGCCCGCATCGTTCGCCGCAACCGCCGGCTCGTCCTCTCCTAGCGCGTCACCGCGCACCGCACACCACGCACCGCCTCGGGCCCGCACGGGTTCGGGGCGTCCGTCTTTCCGCGCCCCCGCGAGCGAACGGAAGGACGGACGCGGCGCAATGCCCAGCGGGAGCCCACATCGTCACAGGACGGCAACAGATGGCCGCCCGTCGCAGCCCGGCCGGGCGTGGCGGGCGTGATGAGTAGCAGTGGACCTTCGGCACCTTGGTGCCCCTGTGTCCGCGTGGCAAGCTAACGCCGGAGTATTCATCAATTTGCCCGATTTGACCGGTACGGCCCAATGGCCCCAAGGAGTACCCGGCCAGCGGCATCAGGGGAGACCATGACCAGCATCTCGCGCAGGACCATGCTCAGCGCCACCGCCGCCACTGCGGCTCTCGGTGCGGTCGCGGCCTGTTCCAGCGGCGGATCGAGTTCAGGGTCGAGTTCCTCCCCGTCGCCCGGCGGCAGTACCAGCGCCGGCGGCACCGGGCAGACCGGGACGCCCGACCCGACGAAGAGCGGGGTCAAGGGGACGCCCATCGGAGACGGCTCCACCTCCGACACCGGGCCGCAGCCGAACCAGCCGAAGGCCGAGAAGCTCAAGCCCGGCGAGCGGCCGCCGCAGTTCGTGGTGTTCTCCTGGGACGGCGCCGGCGGCACGGACGACGGCCAGTTCCCCCGCTTCCTGAAGCTGGCCCAGGAGCACAAGGCCTCGATGACCTTCTTCCTCTCGGGGATATACACCCTCCCCAAGGGCAAGTCCGACCTGTACCACCCGCCGAAGCACTCGGTCGGCGCCTCCGACATCCCGTACCTCTCGGACGGCGCGGTCAAGAGCACGCTCAAGCTCATCAGCCAGGCCTGGCTGTCCGGCCACGAGATAGGCACCCACTTCAACGGCCACTTCTGCTCGACCCGCTCGGACGGCAACGGCGTCAACAAGTGGTCCCCCGAGGACTGGCAGAGCGAGATAGAGCAGGCCGTCTCCTTCGTGACCCAGTGGCGGACCAACACCGGGTTCACCGACGTCGACCCGCTGCCCTTCGACTACAAGAAGGAGCTGATCGGCGGCCGCACCCCGTGCCTCGAAGGCCAGAAGGCCCTCCTGCCGACCGCCGCCAAGCTGGGGTGGCGGTACGACGCGAGCTCCGCCGGCGGTCTGCAGATATGGCCGCAGAAGGTGCAGGACGGCAAGATCTGGGACTTCCCGCTGCAGAGCATCCCCTTCCCCGGGCACGCCTTCCAGGTGCTCTCGATGGACTACAACATCCTGGCCAACCAGTCGGCTGGCAGCACCAAGGGCGACCCGGCCAAGTACAACGACTGGCGCACCCAGGCCCGGGACGCCTACCTGGCCGGGTTCAACCGCGCCTACGAGAGCAACCGCGCGCCGTTCTTCATCGGCAACCACTTCGAGCAGTGGAACGGCGGGATATACATGGACGCCGTCGAGGAGACGCTCAAGGCCATCGCGGACAAGCCGGACGTCCGCCTGGTGTCCTTCCGGCAGCTGGTCGACTGGCTGGAGGCGCAGGACCAGTCCGCGCTGCGCAAGCTTCGCTCGCTGAACGTCGGCCAGGCGCCGACCGGCGGGTGGGAGGGGTTCCTGGGGGCAGCCGGCTGACCGGCCGGGCGCCCCGCCCGGACCCGGGACCGGCTGGGACAGCACTCCCGCGCCGGTCCGGGGTCCGGGGTCCGGGGTCCGGGGTCCGGGCGGGCCTGTCAGCCGGCGACGGGCCCTTCGCCGAGCAGGCCTCGCACCACCGCCTCGGCCCCGGCCCGGCCCCAGAGGATCGAGTAGTGGTTGGTGTCCGGCACGAGTGACGCCGTCACCACGCGGGCCGGGTCCAGCCCTGCGGCCGCGATCCGCTTGCTGTCGTAGAGGGCCTGCGGTTCGTCGAGCAGGCCGCGTTCCGCCCACAGCAGCTCACCGGGGCACGGCAGCCGGTGCACCGCGGCACCCGCCTCCTCGTCCAGCAGGACCTGGGCCCCGTCGGTCTGGACGGCCTCCAGCACGCAGGACGAGCGCAGTTCGGGCTCGGTGCCGACGAGGTCGCGCTGGGTGTAGGCGTCGATCTCCTCCGACCAGTCGGCGTCGAAGGCCGGGTGCTGCTGCCAGAACGCGCGATAGGCGTCCCGGTCCGGGAAGGTCATCGAGAGTCGCGCGAGCGCCGGTCCGAGCACGGCGGCCAGGGCGTCCCCCTCGTGGACACCCTCCGGCAGGGGGAAGCTGACCCCGCCGTCGACCAGTACCACCCGGCTGACGAGCTCCGGGTGGCGAACCGCCGCAAGCGCCGTGACCCAGGCCCCCATGGAGTGGCCGGCGACGACGGTCGGGCCCAGGTCGAGTGCGGTGATCAGCGCGGCGACGTCGTCCGCGTGCCGGGCCAGTCCGTACGGTCCCTCCACGGCGCGGCTGGCTCCGCGTCCGCGCAGGTCGGGGGCGAGGAGGGTGGCGCGGCCGGCCAGCCTGCGGGCGACCTCGAACCAGGCGAGGCCGTTGGCGGTGATGCCGTGCACCGCCACGACGGTCGGGGCCTCCGGCACGGTGGCGGGCCAGCGGAGTACGGCCAGGTCCCCACCGGGAACGGGGACGGTCAGCACCTCGGGCTGCAGCAGGGACTTGCTCACGCGGGGCTACCTCCGGTGGGACGGGCGGGGTGGGATCCGGCCCCGCCGCCGAGCCGGGCCGAGCGGTCGGAACGGGCGGCGCGGACGCGGGCGGGCAGCCTGGCCAGGCCCCCGGGCAGAAGGTAGACCACGGCGACGAAGAGGCCGCCCAGCAGGAAGAGCGGCTGCGAGAGCGGGACCCGCAGCACGGCGGGCAGGTCGGCGATGGCCGCGGAGTTGGCGAGGTCACCGAGCCGGTGGCCCGCCCAGGTGTAGAGGACACCGCCGAGCAACGGCCCCCATCGGGTGCCCGATCCGCCGAGGACGACCATGACCAGCAGCGAGAGCGTGGCATCGGAGGTGGCGGCCTGCGGAGTCGCGCCGCCGGTCAGCAGCAGGTAGACCACCCCGCCCACGGCGGCGAGCGCCCCGGCGAGGACGAAGGCGACCAACTTGTAGCCGTAGGGCCGCAGTCCGAGCACCTCGACCCGGCGCTCGTTCTCCTTGATCCCCTCCCAGACCCGCCCGGTCGGCGAGCCGACGGCCCAGTGGACGGCGGCCACGGTGAGCACCAGGTACGCGACGGCGATCCAGTAGAGGTTGGCGGTGTTCTCGATGCCGAGGAAGGCGGCGGGCAGGCGCTCGGCGGGCGCGGACCGGCCCTCCTCGCCGCCGGTGATGCCGCCGGGGTTGCGCTGGACGAGGATCGAACCCGCCTGCGCGAAGGCCAGCGTGACCATGGAGAACCCGATACCGGTGACCCGGAGGCTGACCGCGCCCAGCAGCAGGGCCAGCACGACGGCACAGGCGACGCCGAAGAGGGCCGCCGCGGCGAAGGGGAGCCGGAGCTCCAGCATGGCGAGGTTGGTGGCGTAGAGGCCGGTCGCGAAGTAGAGCGCGTGGCCGAAGGAGAGCAGTCCGGTCCGGCCGAGCAGGAGGTCGTAGCCGGTGGCAAGGGCCCCGTAGAGCAGGAACAGGGCGATGAGTTGGAGACTTCCGGGGCTGCCGAGCGGGCCGTCGAGCAGTCCCGGGACGGGAAGCGCACTGTATGGGGCGACAAGGAGCACGATCAGCAGAGCGATCGGCCACCAGCGTAGCGCTCGGTGCATCGGTGTCGAGCGCTCGGTGAATGATTCACCTGTTCGAGGGATGGTGCCGCCCTTGTCCGCTCGTCCAGAATGGTCCTCGGCAGGGCTGGTGACAGTCCCCCCTGCCGAAGTGGCAGCGGTGCGGTCGGCCGCGGTGCCACCGGTGCCCGTGATCGAGGTGTTGGTGCTCACGCGAGCCTCCCGGTGAGGCCGCGGGGTCGTACGAGGAGCAGTACGGCCACCAGGACGACGACCGAGAGGTCGCCGAGCCCCGCAGCGGTGTAGTAGTTGGCGAACTGCTGGACGAGGCCCACGCACGCCGAGGCCACCGCGGCCCCGGTGACGGAGCCCATTCCACCCATCACGACGACGACGAAGGCGAAGATGAGCAGCCCGGTCCCCTGGCCGGGGTTGACCGAACCGAAGTAGAGGCCACCGAGGGCTCCGCCGAGCGCGGCGGCCGCCCCACCGATGGCGAAGACGAGCGTGAACGCCTTGCGCACATCGATGCCGAGCGCGGTAACCATGGCCCGGTCCTCGACGCCGGCCCGGACGATCAGCCCGTAGCGGGTACGGGCGAGGAACAACCGAAGAGCGAGCAGGAGCAGCGCGGCCGCTGCCACGAGGACGAAGCGGTTGACCGGGACGGTCGCACCGAGCAGGTGCCAGGTGCCGGAGAGCAGGGCCGGCTGGGGGAAGGGCCTGGCGTCCGCGCCCCAGATGCCCATCAGGAGAGCGGGCACGGCCAGTCCGACGCCGACGGTGGCAAGGATCTGGTCGCGAGGCCGGCTGTAGAGCGGCCGGATCAGGAAGAGCTCCAGCAGGACGGCGGCGGCCGTCCCGACCAGCGTGCCGAACGGCAGGGCGAGCCAGAAGGCGAGGCCGGCCTCCGTACCGGCCCACCAGGTGGCATAGGCGCCGATGGAGAGCAGGGCGCCGTGCGCGAAGTTGAGCACGTCCATCAGACCGAAGATCAGCGAGAGACCGGAGGCGACGAGGAAGTACAGGGCACCCAGCCCAAGTCCGGTACAAGCGAGGAGGACAACGGTGTCCATCAGGGGTTCACCTCCGCGGTGACAGCAGGGGCGGCCGGGGCCCGGCCGGCCGGGCGGTGGCCGCCGACACCCAACAGGCGGCGGGCGGCCTCCTCGTCGGCCAGCAGGTCGGCGGTGCCGCCCTGGTGGGCGGTGCGGCCGTCGGCCAGAACGGCACAGCTGCCCGCCAGGCGGCGGACGAGGGCGAGGTTCTGCTCGACCAGGAGAACGGGCACGGCCTCGGCCGCTCGCGCCAGCACGTCGGCCACCTCGGCGACGATCTTCGGAGCCAGGCCCTTGGTGGGTTCGTCGGCGATGATCAACCGGTTGCGGTTCAGCAGGGTCCGGCCGATCGCCACCATCTGCTGCTGGCCTCCGGAGAGCGTCCCGGCCAACTGGCCCGCACGTTGCTTGAGTTCGGGGAACAGCTCGTGGACGAGGTGGTAGGCGGGTTCGCCGGCGCGGTCCCGCTCGGCGAGACGGAGGTTCTCGGCCACGGTCAGGCCGGCGAAGATCCCGCGGTCCTCCGGGGCGTATCCGATGCCCTGACGGACCACCAGATGAGTCGGCAGAGAGGAGAGTTCCACACCGGAGAAGAGGACGCTGCCGGTGCGCGGGACGAGGCCCATGACGGCCTTGACGGTGGTGGTCTTGCCGGCGCCGTTGCGGCCGAGCAGGGCGGTGACCCCGGCCGGCGCCACGTCGAGGTCGACCCCGTGAAGGATGTGCAGCCCGTCGACGACCACCCGGAGATCACGGACGGAAAGGAGGGGCCCGCCGGGAGGGGCGGGAGGCACGGAGGGCAGGACCGAGACCGAGACTGCGGCTTCGGATCCGGGTTCGGGTTCGGGTTCGGGTTCGATGCCAGGAGGGAGAAGAGGGGAGTCGCTCACAACGCCTCCCCCAGGTAGGCCTGTTGGACGGTGGCATCGGCCATGACGGCCTCCGGCGTGTCCAGCGCGAGCAGGGTGCCGTGGTGCATCACGGCAAGGCGGTCGGCCAGGTCGAGCAGGACGTCCATGTGGTGCTCCACCATCAGTACGGTGCGGCCGAGGTCGCGGTGTACGGAGCGGATCAGCGCGGTGAGGGCCGGCACCTCCTCCGCGCTGACACCGGCCATCGGCTCGTCCAGCAGGATGAGCCGCGGGTCGGATACCAGGAGGACGGCGAGTTCGAGCTTGCGCTTCTCACCATGGGAGAGAGCGCTCGCCAAAGCATCTGCGCGATGGGCGAGTTCGGTGCGCTCCAGGGTGTCCGCCACCTGGCCCTCGTAGCGGTCGGCGCGACGCCAGAGCCGGTACGAGGCGCGCGGCCCGGCGGCGGCCTGGGCCGCCAGGCGCACATGGTCGGCCACGGTCATGCCGGGCCAGAGGGAGGAGGTCTGAAAGGTGCGGCCAAGCCCGCGACGCGCTCTGGCGTGCACCGCTTCGGCGGTGATGTCGGTACCGTCGAGCTCCAGGCTGCCGCGGCTCGCCGGGTAGATCCCGGAGATCAGGTTGAAGAGGGAGGTCTTGCCCGCACCATTGGGGCCGATGAAGGCGATGAACTCGCCCTCGCGCACCGAGAGCGAGACGTCCTCGACGATCGGCACCCCTCCGACGGACCAACCGAGGCCGCTCAGTCGCAGCACCGGCGTGCCCTCGCTGGGCGCTGCGGTAGCGGCTGCGGCGGTGGCAGCGCCCACCGATGCAGCAGCGGCAGCGGTGGACGGGGAGACGGGACCGGTCATCCGGATCAGCCCGCCATCGGGGTGACCGGGGGCGCCACGTCGTCCGCGGCCAGTGTCTTCTCGACCGAGGGCTTGGCGGCCGCGCCGGTGCCCGTCAGTCGGACCTGGAACATCGGCTGGAGCAGGGCGTGGTCCTCGGCGCGGACCGTGGTCTTCCCCTTCACCCCGTCGAAGCTCCAGCCCTCCAGCGCCTTGACCAGCGCCGAAGTGTCCTCGGCGGAGCCGTGGTTGGCCTCGATGGCGTGCACGATCATCTGGGCGGCGGTGAACCCGTCCGGGGTGAAGATGTCCGCCTTGCCGCCGCCCGCGGTGACGGCCTCCTCCATGGCCTTCTCCACCGGGGTACCGGCGGCTCCGCCGAAGTAGTGGTTCAGGAAGGAGATCTTCTCCCCGGCCGCGCCGAACAGCGGGTAGGACGCGGCGAGGTCGAGGCCGGTGACGACCTTGGTCTCGGCGAAGACGTCCTGCTGGTTCAGGGCCGTCCACAGGGCCGAGGAGCTGTCGCCGGCCCAGGCGACGAACAGCAGGTCGGGCCTGGCCGTCTTGGCCTGGGTCGCGAACGGGGTCAGGTCGGTGGCGCTGGGCGGGGCGAGCACCGCGTCGACCGTGGCGCCCTGGGTGCCGAGCACGGCCTTGACCGCGGCGACATTGGCCTGCCCGAAGGCGCTGTCCTGAGCCAGCACGGTGACCTTCCTGCCCTTGGCGTCGCCGACGAACGAGGCCGCGGCCCTGATGTCCTGGTAGGACTGGCGGCCGGAGCGGAAGGTGTACTTGTTGAGTCCGGTGACCTTGTCGGCGGCGGCCGGGCCGCTGATGAAGAGCACCTTGTTCTGGGCGGCGATCGGGCCGACCTGGAGGGCGACGCCCGAGGCGGTGGAGCCGGCCAGGATCTTGTGGCCCTTGCCGATCAGGTCCTTGGCGGCCGACACCGCCTTGGCCGGGTCGCCGGCGTCGTCCTGCTCCTCAAACTCGATCGTGTGCCCGTCGACCGCGCCGGTGCCCTTGGTCGCATAGCTGAGCCCGGCCTTGAAGCCCTCCAGGTACTGCTTGCCGTACGCGGCGAGCGGCCCGGTCCTGGAGTACACCAGGCCGACCTTGACCGGGCTCTTCGAGCCGCTGCCACCGCCCGCCGAGGAGGTGCCGGCGGTGCCGGCCTCGGCGCAGCCGGCAGCCAGCAGGACGCAGGCCGCGACGGCCGCGAACCGGCGCCCCGGACGGCGGCGCGCCCCGGACCGGCCCGTGCCCGCATCCGTACCCGCGTCCGTACCCGCGTCCGCCGGAGTCCCGGCTGCCGAGACAGGGGCAGAGACAGGGGCCGAGAGAAGTGCCGGGGCGGGTGCCGAAGTCCCGGAGGCGGTCCTGGAACGGGCTGTCGAGCTGCGCATGGTGACCGACTCCTGAGGGGGCTGCGGGGGTGGATGCCGGAACCGTAGGTGGGGGGAGGGGGCTGCGACATGTGCCCGGACGACGCATCAGCCCGGCCCGATGTGGGCTCGACCGCCATGTCCACGGGTCGGTGCCACGGTGTCGGCCGCCGGATGTGGACGGTCGCCATGTGTCCGTACACGTGCGTGGCTGCGGGCGCCATGGCAGGAGTTCCCCGTCTGCGGTGACGGTGGTGGGGCGCGCGGGGCGGCGGGTCCGAGTCCGCCGGCCCGCCTCTCCGCTCACTCCCACCACTCCTCCCCCCATGAGGTGACCCTTTGGACAAGGTCCTGGAATCCCCCGCCGACGCGGTCGGGGACATCCCCGACGGTGCGGTGCTGGCCGTCGGGGGCTTCGGCCTCTGCGGCATCCCCAGCACCCTGATCGGCGCGCTGGCGGCGACGCGCGCGACCGGCCTGCGCGTGGTCTCCAACAACTGCGGGGTGGACGACTGGGGGCTGGGCCTGCTGCTGCGGGCCGGCCGGATCGCGCGGATGACCTCCTCCTACGTCGGCGAGAACAAGGAGTTCGCCCGGCAGTACCTCTCCGGCGAACTGGAGGTGGAGCTGACCCCGCAGGGCACGCTGGCCGAACGGCTGCGGGCCGGCGGGGCCGGCATCCCCGCGTTCTTCACCCCGGCCGGGGTCGGAACGCAGGTCGAGGAGGGCGGGTTGCCCTGGCGGTACGCGCCGGACGGCTCGGTGGCGCTGGCCTCGCCGCCGAAGGAGGTCCGGGAGTTCGACGGTCGCCGGTACCTGCTGGAGGGGGCCATCACCGCCGACTTCGCGCTGGTCCGCGCGGAGGTGGCGGACCGGCACGGCAACTGCGTGTTCCACGCCGCGGCGCGCAACTTCAACCCGCTCTGCGCGGCGGCCGGCCGGGTCACCGTCGTGGAGGCGGACCGGATCGTCGAGCCGGGCGAGCTGGGCCCCGACGCCGTCCACCTCCCCGGCGTGTACGTCGACCGCGTGGTCGCCGCCGATCCCGAGGACCGTCGCATCGAGCGCCGGACCGTCCGCTCCGCGACCCAGGAGGCCTGAGCCGATGTCCCCCGCGACCACCCCGACCACCCCCGCACCGGCCGCACCGGCCACCCCGACCGCACCGACGACCCCGGCCACCCCGGCCCGGCTCGACCCCCGGAACGCGCTCGACCCCCGGAACGCGCTCGCCGCCCGGGCCGCCCGCGAACTGCGCGACGGCCAGTACGTCAACCTGGGCATCGGGCTGCCCACGCTGATCCCCAATCACCTCCCGCCGGGCGTCCAGGTGGTGCTGCACTCGGAGAACGGCATCCTCGGGGTGGGCCCGTACCCGGTGGAGGGGTCCGAGCACCCCGACCTGATCAACGCCGGGAAGGAGACGGTGACGGTTGCCGCCGGGGCCTCGTACTTCGACTCGGCGTTCTCCTTCGGCATGGTCCGGTCGGGCCGGATCGACGTCTCGGTGCTCGGCGCGATGCAGGTCTCGGCCGCCGGGGACCTCGCCAACTGGATGATCCCGGGGAAGATGGTCAAGGGCATGGGCGGCGCCATGGACCTCGTCCACGGCGCGCGGCGGCTGATCGTCGTCATGGAGCACACCGCGAAGGACGGGTCCCCGAAGATCGTCGAGGAGCTCTCACTTCCCGCGACCGGGCGCGGAGTCGTCGACCGGATCGTCACCGACCTGGCGGTCATCGACGTCACACCGCACGGGCTCCGCCTGGTGGAGACCGCCCCGGGCGTGGGACTGGAGGACGTTCGGGCAGCAACCGGACCGGCCCTTCTGCCCGCGGGCTGAGGCGGGCCGCCCGGCGGGGGCGGCGCAGCAGACGAACGAAGGCCGGATCGCCCGCGCGGCAGTCCGGCCTTCGCCCATTCATTCGAACACCCTTGGACGGGCAGGCCGGCACACCATCGCCCTGTTCGAAGACGGGCCCTAGCATCAACAGGGGCTTGATTGGCCGGGATCCGTCATTTCTTCATGTCGGCGCAATGATCATTTTCCAGATCGGTTGCGATCACACAGGGGCTCCGGGACAGTTGGGGAGATCGGGAATCCCGAACGCCTGAAGGGGAGTTCGAGGAGCGCTCGGGGATTCCGCGATTGCCCCGCCGGTACGACCTCCGCGACACAATCGGTCGTACACGTTTTAACGATTGGCGACCCGGAACTGCCCGGAAGGCACGCAGTTCACGGGCGGCGTCCTGTTTCACATGCACGGCTCCGGGGGGAGCGGTCAGGCTCAGCGCCGCGCCGGTGGACCGCCACACCCCCGATCGGAACACGCACGGACGGGTCGGCCCGCGCGGTCGGCCACGGGGGGAGCCACACGTGATCAAGCTGTTCTCTCGACCGACGGCCTCCGCAGCCGCGGTCCGGCGCGAATCCTTCGCCGCCGAATCCTTCGCTGCCGAACCCGTCGACGACGACCCGGTCTACGGCGAGCCCGTCCCCGGCGGACCCACACCCGACGGACCCACGCCCGACGGACCCGTCCCCGGCACACCCGCGCCCGGTGAACCGGCCGACGCGGGACTCGGCCCCCTGTCCGCCCCGGAACCCCCGTACGACTACGCCCACTTCAGCCGCCTCGCCGGACCGCCGACCACGCCGGATCCCACGCGCACCGGCGAACCCGGCACCAGCGAACCCGGCACCCCCGGCGCCCCCACCCCCGAAGCCGCCCCGCACCCCTACCGCGTCCAGTACCGCAGCCTGCTGCGCCGCGAACCGCACCGGATCCGGGCGGCGCTGCTCCTGCTGGCCGCTCCGGCGGTCGAGACGGTCCTCCTCGTCTGGCTGCTGCTCCCCGACCACTGGCCGGTCCGTCCGGGCGAGACCCATGAGTGGCTGCTGATCTCCGACAAGGTGATGATCGGGATCATCGCCGTGGTCGAGGCGTTCCGGCTGGTGAACGTCGTCTCCAACACCCACGCCACGCTGGTCGCCCGGGACCCGGTCCCCGTCGTGCCCGAGGCGGGCACCCGGGTCGCGTTCCTCACCAGCTGCGTGCCCGGCAAGGAGCCGCCCGAGATGGTGCGCGCCACCCTCACCGCCGCACTCGCCGTCCGGCACGACGGCCCGTACGACGTCTGGCTCCTCGACGAGGGGGACGATCCCGCGATGCGCGCTCTCTGCGCGGAGCTGGGCGTACGGCATTTCAGCCGACTCGGGGTGAGGCCGTGGAACCAGCCCAGGGGTCGGTTTCGCGCCAAGACCAAGCACGGCAACTACAACAGCTGGCTCCAGGCGTACGGCACGGCCTACGACTTCTGGGTCTCGGTCGACACCGACCACGTCCCGCTGCCCGAGTTCTGCGAGCGGATGCTCGGCTACTTCCGCGACCCGGACGTGGCGTTCGTGGTCGGCCCGCAGGTGTACGGCAACTACAGCAGTTCGGGTTCGGCGGTCACCAAGTTCTCGGAGAGCCAGCAGTTCCTCTTCCACGCGCTGATCCAGCGGGCGGGCAACCGCTACGGCGCACCGATGTTCGTCGGCACCAACAACGCCGTGCGGCTCAGCGCGCTGCGGTCGATCGGCGGACTGTACGACTCGATCACCGAGGACATGGCGACCGGGCTGGAGTTCCACCGGCGCCGCAATCCGGAGACCGGCGAGCGCTGGAAGTCCGTCTACACCCCGGACGTCCTGGCGGTCGGCGAGGGGCCGTCGTCCTGGACGGACTTCTTCTCGCAGCAGCTGCGCTGGAGCCGGGGCACCTACGAGACCATCCTCACCCAGTACTGGCGGGCGGCCTGGCGGCTGACGCCCGGCCGGCTGCTCAACTACACGCTGATGATCTGCTTCTACCCGATGGCGGCGCTGACCTGGCTGCTCGGCGGGGTGTCCAGCGTGCTCTACCTGGGCTTCGGGGCCTCGGGCGTCCACGTGTCGTCCGAGATCTGGATGATGCTGTACAGCGACGCGGCCGCCCTCCAGGTGCTGCTCTACACCTGGAACCGCAAGCACAACGTGAGCCCGCACGAGCCGGCCGGCTCGTCGGGGGTGGCGGGCATGGTGATGTCGGCGCTCTCCGGACCGATCTATGCAGCATCGTTTCTGCAAGCGGCCCTTCGGCTGCGCAGCCGCTTCGTGGTGACCCCGAAGGGGGAGTCGGCCAGCCCCGACCGGTTGGGCACCTTCCGTATCCACCTGTTCTGGGTGCTGGTCTTCGGCGGCGCGCTGGCCGCCTCCTTCCTCACCGGCAACGACCACGTCGCCATGCGCACCTGGGCCTTCGTGGCGCTGCTCTTCAGCCTGCTGCCGATGCTCGTGCTGGCCACCGACGCGGTCCGCCGCCGAACCCGCCGAGCGGCCCCCGCCCAGCCCGTTCCGACCCAGCCCATACCCGCCCAGCCCATACCCGCCCAGCCCGCACCCGCCCAGCCCGCACCCGCTCCGACCGCACGCACGCACGCAGCCCGCACCGACCACCGCACGCTGAACCCACACCCCGAGGGGGACGGACCACCGTGAAGATCCGCAACGCCGGCCGCGCCAGGCGCTTCGCGCTCGGCAGCACCGTCGCGCTGACCGTGGCCGGGATGAACGCACCGGCCGTCCTCGGCTTCGCCGGCGAGCAGTACCACCAGTACGCGATCAACCGCCCCGACTACAAGGCGGAGTACGGGCACTGGCAGACCGTCACCCTCCCCGCCGAGTTCCGGATCAACGCCGTGCACGCCACCCTGCTGCGCACCGGGAAGGTCCTGATCATCGCCGGCTCCGGCAACGACCAGAAGAACTTCGACGCGGGCACCTTCAAGAGCCTGCTCTGGGATCCGGCCGCGAACACCTACAAGCTGGTCCCGACCCCGGCCGACATGTTCTGCGGCGGCCACAGCTCCCTGCCCGACGGCCGGGTCCTGGTGGCCGGCGGCACCCTGCGCTACGAGGCGCTCGACGGCTCCGTGAAAAAGGCGGCCGGCACCATGCGGGTGCGCAACGAGAACCCGGAGGCCGCCCGGACCTTCCCCAGGGGCACGGTGTTCACCGCCCCGAACGGGCGGGCGTACGCGTCCACCGCCGAGGTGACCGTCCCCGCGGCGGTGAAGACCGGCGGCGGCGACCGGACCGTCGTCACCGCCGGCGAGCAGCACGTCTTCGTGGAGGCCGTGGCCCCCGGCGCCGACCACGTGTACAACTCGCCCGCCCAGTACACGATCAAGGGCCTGACCGGTGCCGACGCCCGCAACCTCTACGGCATGAGCGAGCGCATGACCCTCGAGAAGCAGGACTTCCAGGGCATCCGCTCCGCCTTCGAGTTCAACCCGGACACCGAGATGTACGAGCAGGTCACCGACATGGCGTACGCCCGCTGGTACCCGACGCTCACCGGGCTCGGCGACGGCCGGGTGGTCACCGTCTCGGGCCTGGACGACACCGGGCAGATCCTCAGCGGCAACGACAACGAGATCTACGACCCCGCGAGCAAGACCTGGTCCAAGGCGCCCGACCGCTACTTCCCGACCTACCCGTCGATCTTCCTGACCGCCTCCGGCCGGCTCTTCTACTCCGGCTCCAACGCGGGCTACGGCCCGGCGGACAAGGGCCGCGAACCGGGGCTGTGGGATCTGGGGGACAACAGCTTCCACCCGGTCCCCGGCCTGCGCGACCCCTCGCTCACCGAGACCTCGTCCTCGGTACTGCTGCCGCCGGCGCAGGCGCAGAAGGTGATGGTCCTCGGCGGCGGGGGCGTCGGGGAGTCCCCGCTGTCCACCGCCCGCACGGACATCGCCGATCTCTCGGCCGCGAAGCCCGCCTTCACCCCGGGCCCGGACCTGCCGGCCGGCGGCACCCGCTACCTCAACAGCGTGATCATGCCGGACGACAGCGTGTTCACCACCGGCGGCTCCGCCGACTACCGGGGCAAGCACCGCAGCGACCTGCTGAAGGCGCAGTTCTACCACCCCGACACCAACCGGTTCAGCACCGCCGCCGAGCCCGCCGTCGGACGGAACTACCACTCCGAGGCCCTGCTGCTGCCGGACGGCCGGGTGGTCGTCCTCGGCTCCGACCCGCTGTTCGCGGACAAGGCCGACTCCGAGCCGGCCGTGTTCGAGCAGCGCATCGAGATCTACACCCCGCCGTACCTCTTCCACGGCGAGCGCCCGCAGCTGACCGGATCCCCGGGGGGCGCGAAGCTCGGCGGCACCATTACCGTGAGCACGCCGAACCCCGAGGGCATCGCCACCGCCAAGCTGATCCGGCCGAGTTCGGTCACCCACGCGACCGACGTCGAGCAGCGCTCGGTGGCCCTGGACGTCACCGGGCGCTCGGGCGGCGTCGTCTCGCTCACCCTGCCCGCCAACCCGAACCTGTTGCCGCCCGGCTGGTACATGCTGTTCGTGACGGACGGCGCCGGCACACCGTCGCAGGCCCGATGGATCAAGGTGACAGCCTGAGCCCCGGTCCGGACGGAACCGGCCCGGACGGAACCGGTCCAGACAGAACCGGCCGGGCTCAGGCGCGCACCAGCCCCAGCGCGTACGGCAGCCAGAACTCGCCCGCCCGCGGCTCACCGCGACCGCACTCGCCGTCGGACTCCCCCGGGTTCTTGATCCAGAGGTAGGCGTCGACGCCGGGCCGGCCGGTGTTCGCGGTGGGCGCCGCGCCGAGCTTGCGCCCGGGCGGGTTGCACCAGGCGTCACCACTCAACGGGCCGTTGCCGTTGCGGCTGGTATCGATGACGAAGGGCTTTCCGCCCAGGGCCGCGGACAGTTCGGCGCCGTACGCCGCGTTGCGCTCGGTGCTGTAGAAGTTGGCGACGTTGACCGCGAACCCGTCCGCCACGGCGATCCCGGACTTGCGCAGCGCGTCGGCCATCTCCGAAGGGTCCTGTGCCCAGCCGGGGTTGCCCGCGTCCAGGTACACCCGCACCTGGGGGTTCTTCTTGAACTCCTGGACGGCGAAGGCCAGCAGCCCGTACCGCTCGGCGGCGGCCGTGCCCTTGACCCCGCAGGTGTCCAGGGTGTGCGCGATGGCGTCGGGCTCCAGCACCACCCAGGCCTTGCGGTCGCCCAGTGCCTGCACCAGGCCGGTGATCCAGGCCCGGTAGGCGGCGGCGTCGGCCGCACCGCCAGCCGAGTACAGGCCGCAGTCACGGTGGGGGATGCTGTAGGCGACGAAGACCGGCGTCCGGCCCAAGGCGGCGGCCCGGCGGCTCACCTGCTCGACAATGCCCTTGGCCGCCTGGTCCCCGAGCCACTGCGAGGAGGGCTGGGCGGCGATCCCGAGCAGGGCATCGGCGTCCGCGGACCGGCCCTGGTTGCGCAGGGTGACCAACTGCTGGGCGGCGGAGGTCTGGTCGGAGACGTAGAAGGTCTGGCCGGGGAGCTGGGCCAGGCCCGGACCTGCCGTGGCGCCACCGCCCGTGGCACCGCCGGCCGTCACACCCGGCCCCGGGGACGCGGGCGCCCCCGCCGAATCGCCGCCCCGGCCCGTCCCGTTGCCGTCGGTCGATCCGCCGCCGCACCCAGTGATGCCTGCCGTCAGCCCCAGCAGAGCCGCTCCCGCAGCCAGCCGGAACCCCATTCCTCGCCTCACCCGGCGCACGTACCGCCCCTCCCAGACCCGGTCCGGTGACCTGATCGGGCACCAGCTTCGCACACCGGGCGCAGGCCGCCCGTGACGGGCACCGGCCGCCGGACAACGCTCACGAGCAGCACACGAGCGGTGCACGCGCAGTGCACGCACAGCACACCGGCATCGCGACACGGGCGTCGGGCCATGAAGGAGGGACGACCGGGAGCAGCAGGGACACCAGACGGCAGGGGCAGCAGACGGCAGGGACAACAGACGGCAGGGACAACAGACCGCGGGGGCAACAGACCGCGGGGACGACCGGCGGGCGCGAAGGCGATTCGCCTCCCCGCCCCGCCGCCCGCCCCCGCCGGAGCGCCCCGCGCCGTCAGCCCTGCTTGAGGTCCGGCACCCGCCAGTCCATCGGCTCGACGCCGAAGCCGTCCAGGGCCTCGTTGATCTGCGAGAACGGGCGGCTGCCGAAGAACAGCTTGGCCGACAGCGGCGACGGGTGCGCCCCCTGCACCACCACGTGCCGGGAGGTGTCGATCAGCGGCAGCTTCTTCTTGGCGTAGTTGCCCCACAGCACGAAGACCACCGGCTCCTCGCGCTCGCTCACCGCCTTGATCACGGCGTCGGTGAACTTCTCCCAGCCCTTGGCCTTGTGCGAGTTGGCCTCGTGCGCACGCACCGTGAGCACCGCGTTGAGCAGCAGCACGCCCTGCTCGGCCCAGTGCATCAGGTAGCCGTTGTCGGGGGCGGGGATGCCGAGGTCGGCGTCCAGCTCCTTGAAGATGTTGCGCAGCGACGGCGGGGTCCTGGTGCCCGGCAGCACGGAGAAGCTCATGCCGTGGGCCTGGCCGTCGTCGTGGTACGGGTCCTGGCCGAGGACGAGCACCCGGACCTTCTCGTACGGGGTGGCCTCCAGCGCGGAGAACTCCTGCCCGCTCGGCGGGAAGACCTGGTGCTGCGCGCGCTCGCCCGCCACGAAGGCCGCCAGCTCGGCGAAGTAGGGCTTCTCCGTCTCGGCGCCCAGCACCGCACGCCAGGACTCGGGCAGCTCCAGCCCGGTGCCCGCGCCCGCTCCAGCCCCGCCCACGCCCGGCTCGCCCACGCCCGCCTCGACCGTGTCCGTCACGACATCAACCTCCCACCGGGCGGCGGCTCACCACGCACCGCCCCGACCTCCGGCGCACCGCGGCCCATGCCCCGTACGCCCTCTTTTCACCCCGAACGCTACACAGCCCCACTGACAGAAGCCGCCTCGGCGGCACCGGCCGCCCGGGACGCCCGCCGCACCCTCACGTGCTCGACCGTGTTCAGTGCCACCAACAGGACCGCCAGGGTCACCAGCGCGACGATCGCCGGCAGGTGCACCATCACCGGCACCAGCGCCAACACGGCCCCCGCGGCGACGATCCGGGTGGTCGACACGGCGCGGAACATCATCCACCGGGTGTAGCCGAAGGTCAGCAGGTACAGCCCGCAGCCCCCGTACAGCAGCCCCACCGGGCCTGCGCCGAGCGCCTCCCGGGGGTCGTCCACCGTCTCCCCGAAGCCCACCGCGACCGCGATCACCCCGGCCACCAGCGCCAGGTGCCCGTACTGGAACACCCGGCGGATCAGGTCCCGGCGGGAGTCCGCGACGGCGACGGCGTGGCGCATGGCGTCCACCGCGAAGACGAAGTACTGCCACCAGAGGCCGGCGGAGATGGTGAACGCGGCCGCCACGGCGAGGAGTTCGACCGCGTCCAAGCGGGCCGCCGCGGCGGTGGCGCCGATCCCGACGATCGACTCGCCGAGCGCCACCAGCAGGAAGAGCGCGAACCGCTCCGGCATGTGCGCCGGGTGGTAGGCGACCTTGGCCAGCCGGTTGCGGAACAGCACCGGCGCCGACAGGTCGCAGAGCGCCGCGAGCGCCCAGAGCACCGTCCTGGGCCCCTCCGGCAGCAGCCCGCCCGCGAACACCAGCGGCCCGCTGACCAGCACGCCCATCCCGTACGGGCCGCGCCAGACCCCGGGGATGCGGATCAGCAGGCCCAGCAGCACGATCCGGGCCGCCCAGTACCCGGCGCCGAGCAGCACCCCCCGGCTGCCGTACGCGCCGGGCACGGCCAGCGCCATGAACAGCCCGGCCAGGCCGACGGCGAGGATGCCGATCCGGTCCCGCACGGTGTCCACGTCCCGGATGTTGGCCTGCACCGTGGTGCCGACCCAGCACCAGTACACCGGCACGAACACCACCAGGGCCCGGGCGACGCCCGCCCAGTCGTGGTGGTGGTGCAGCAGCCCGGAGACCTGCGTGATCGCGAAGACGAAGACCAGGTCGAAGTAGAGCTCGGCCCAGGTGACCCGCTTCTCCTCCGGCGCGGTCTCCCCCGCACCCGCCCCGAGCGTCTCCCCCCGGCTCTCCCCCGGGCTCTCCACCGTCGGAGTACTCATCTCATCCGCCCCCTTTGCGATGAGTGCGGCCCGCCCCGACGGGCGCGGCCGACCGTCGCGCACACAGCACGCGACGCACAACACGCGACAAACAGCACACACAGCAGACAACACGCAGCGCGCAGCAACACGGCGCGCAGCACACGGGCCCCGCCCCGGCCGTCGGCCAGGGGCAGGGCCCGGAACAGCTGTGCGAAGGCTAGACCAGGTCGACCAGGTCCGCGATCGAGTTGACCACCCGGGTCGGCCGGTACGGGAAGCGCTCCACGTCGGCGGCCGCGGTGAGACCGGTGAGGACCAGGATGGTCTCCATACCGGCCTCCATGCCCGCCACGATGTCGGTGTCCATCCGGTCGCCGATCATCACGGCGGTCTCCGAGTGGGCGCCGGCGGTGTTCAGCGCCTCACGCATCATCAGCGGGTTGGGCTTGCCGACGAAGTACGGCTCGACGCCCGTGGCCTTGGTGATCAGCGCCGCGACCGAACCGGTGGCCGGCAGCACGCCCTCGGTGGAGGGGCCGGTCTCGTCGGGGTTGGTGCAGATGAACCTGGCGCCCTGGTTGATCAGGCGGATCGCCTTGGTGAGCGCCTCGAAGCTGTAGGTACGGGTCTCGCCGAGGACCACGTAGTCCGGGTTGTTGTCCGTCAGCACGTACCCGGCCTGGTACAGCGCGGTCGTCAGACCGGCCTCGCCGATCACGTACGCGGTGCCGCCGGGGCGCTGGCCCTTGAGGAACTTCGCGGTGGCGAGGGCGGAGGTCCAGATGCACTCCTCCGGCACCTCCAGGCCCATGCCGGCCAGCCGGGCGCTGAGGTCGCGGGGGGTGTAGATCGAGTTGTTGGTCAGCACCAGGAACGGCTTGCCGGACTCCCGCAGCCGGCGCAGGAACTCCTCCGCGCCGGGGATCGGCGTGCCCTCGTGGATGAGGACGCCGTCCATGTCGGTCAGCCAGGACTCGATGGGCTTGCGGTCTGCCACGTGCGTGTCTCCCGAAGTATTGCGATGTCTTGCGATCGTCGTACGAAACTGCGGCGCACCGCCGTCACCGCTGCGCCTCCCACCGGCCGGCCCCTCCTCGGGACACCGGACCGCCGGGGGTACCACTGGCTGCCCCAACGGGGCACAGCCTAATCCGCACACCAGGCCGACGGCAGTACGTCCCGCCCACCGGAACCACCGGCCTCGCGCACCGCCCTCGCGCACCGGGGACGCGGACCCGGCGGACCAGGCGGACCAGGCGGACCCGCGGCAGCGGCCCCGGCCCCGCCCCCGGCCCGGAACGCATCGATACCAGGGCCAATCGGGCACAGCATGATTGAGTAGGGCGCATGAGCCCCTCGACGCGCCCCCCGCTCCGCCCGTCCAGCGCCTCCAGCCCGTCCAGCGCCTCCGGCCTCTCCGGCCCCTCCGGCCCGGCCGGCCCGTTCCGCGTCGGGCTGATCGGCTACGGCCTGGCAGGCTCCGCCTTCCACGCCCCGCTGATCGCCACCACCCCCGGGCTCCGGCTGGACGCGGTCGTCACCGCCAACCCCGACCGCCGCGCCCAGCTCCGGCGGGAGCACCCCGGCGCCCGCGCCGTCGACACCCCCGAGCAGCTGCTCGCCGAGGCGGACACCCTCGACCTGGTCGTCATCGCCTCCCCCAACCGCACCCACGTCCCGCTCGCCCGGGCCGCGCTGGCCGCCGGGCTGGCCACCGTCGTCGACAAGCCGCTCGCCGCCACCGCCGCCGAGGCACTCGACCTGTGCCGGCTCGCCGAGTCGCAGGGCACGCTGCTCTCCGTCTTCCAGAACCGCCGCTGGGACGGCGACTTCCTGACCGTCCAGCGCCTGGTCCGGGAGGGCGCGCTCGGCCGGGTGCACCGCTTCGAGTCCCGTTTCGAGCGGTTCCGCCCCAAGCCCAAGGCGGGCTGGCGGGAGCTGGCCGACCCGGCCGAGGTCGGCGGCACCCTCTACGACCTGGGCAGCCACCTGGTGGACCAGGCGCTGACCCTGTTCGGGCCGGTCGACACGGTGTACGCCGAGATCGACGTCCGCCGGGACGGCGCGGTGGTCGACGACGACGCCTTCCTCGCGCTCACCCACGCCTCCGGCGTCCGCTCCCACCTGTGGACCAGCGCCATCACCCCGCTCGTCGGCCCCCGGCTGCGGGTGCTCGGCGACGCCGCCGGGTACGTCAAGTCCGGCATGGACCCGCAGGAGGGCGACCTCCGGGCCGGCCACCGCCCCGGCGGCGCCCACCCGTGGGGCGCCGACCAGCCCGCGAACTACGGCACCCTCGGCACCGACGAGTCCGCCAGCCCCGTCCCCACCGACCCGGGCGACTACCCCGCCTACTACGCGGGCATCGCCGCCGCCCTGGCCGCTCCCGGCACCCCGCCCCCGGTCGACCCGCGTGAGGCCGCCGCCACCCTCACCGTCCTGGAGGCGGCCCGCGCCTCGGCGGCCACCGGCACGGCCGTCCGGCTCGACTGACGGCCGCCCGGCCAGGCCGTGGCACGTTCGCCGACCGGCCGCACACTCGGCGAACGGGCCGCGGGCCGGGACCCGTGGAGGTCCCGGCCCGCGGCCCGTACTCGTGCTACTCGCCGTCCAGCGCCGCCACCAGCTGCGGCAGGCCGCCGCCGGCCACGGCGAGGGCCAGGTGGTCGTGGTAGTCCCGGCTGCTGACGATCAGGCCGTCACGGACCCGCAGCACCTGGATGTTGGCGGCCTCGAAGTCCCGCCCGGTCACCCGGTGGTGCACCTGGTAGTTCCACTCGGCGACGATCACCTCCGGGTCGTCGGTCTCCCGGATCACCACGTCCGTCGCGGTCAGCTTCATGGGCATCTGCCCGGAGATCTCCGCGAACCGCTCGCCGAGCACGGCCCGCCCCTCGAACCGGCGCGGCCCAACCGGCGCGAAGACCGTCTCCACCACGGCGTCCTCGGCGTAGAGCCCGGCCAGCTCCGAGAACCGCTCCGTGGTGATGCCGTCGAGCAGTTTCCGGAAGACCTCGCGCGGTGACAGCGTCTCGGACATGATCAACCCCCAGCCGAACCCGTCGCTAGAATCGGACTAGCGACTCAGGTTTCAAACGATACGGACTGGCGACTCCGGTTGTCCAGTGCTGCTCCGCCGTCGGCGGAGAAGGGTGGAGGGAAGAGTGGGAGGGATGAGCGGCGCTCAGGAACGCCCGCTGCGGGCCGACGCGGCCCGCAACCGGGCCAGGCTGCTGGACGTCGCCACGGAGGTGTTCACCACCCGCGGCGTCGGCGTGCCGACCGAGGAGATCGCCCGGGCCGCCGGGGTCGGGGTCGGCACGCTCTTCCGGCACTTCCCGACCAAGGAGGCGCTGCTGGAGGCGGTGATGGTGCGCAGACTGGAGGCGATCGCCGCCCGGACCGCGCGACTGGCCGCCGGGTCCGAGCCCGCCGAGGCCTTCCTCGCCTGCTTCCGCCTGGTGATCGACCGGTCAGCGGGCAGGAACGAGTTCGCCCAGGCACTCGCCGCGGCCGGGGTGGACGCGCACGCGGCCCTGCAGGAGTCCAGCACGGCGATCCGGGCCCAGCTCGCCGAGCTGCTGACCGGGGCTCAGCAGGCCGGGGCGGTCCGCCCGGACCTGGGCCTGCCGGAGCTGATCGCCCTCATGGTCGGCACCACCACGGCGATGGAGCACCTCGGAGCCGACCCGGTGGCCCGGGAGCGGATCTTCGAGGTGGTCTTCGACGGGATGCGCCCGCGCTGAACCCCGGCGGCGGGCGGGCTGACGGCGGGCCGACGCCCACAGGGGCCCGGCCGTCAGATCCCGATGACCTCGACGGCCGCGCCCAGCCCGCGGAAGTCCGCGACGTTGCGCGTGTACAGCGGCAGCCCGTGGGCGGAGGCGACGGCCGCGATCATCAGGTCGATCCGGCGCGGGCGCGGCTGGCGCCCGGCGGCGATGGTCAGGGTGACCAGCGTGCCGTACCGGGCCGCGGCGGCCGCGTCGAACGGCAGCGGGTCGAAGTCGGCCATCGCCGCCCCGAGCACCTCCAGCCGCGCCGCCCGGCTGGCCGGGTCCCGCGCCATCGAGACGCCCTGCTGCAGTTCGGCGAAGGTGATCGCGGTCAGCTCGGGCACGGCCGGCAGGTCGGCCGGGCTGAGCAGCGCCAGGTCGATGTAGACGCAGGTGTCCAGCACCCCGGCCGGCCGCCGCCGGGGCGCCCGCCGGCGCTCAGCCACGCGGCCGCTCGAACGGGTCGTCGCCGTCGTCCCCCACCAGCTCGTCGGGGCCGAAGTACTCCTCGGACTCCTTGCGCATCTGCTGGTAGTCCACCCGCGGCAGCTTCACGTGCCGCGCCACCAGCTCCTCCGCACTCAACCGCCGCCGACCGGCAACCGGCCGCAGCTCCGCGACCTCGACCCCGTTCCTGGTGATGTGGAAGGTCTCCCCCGCCTCCACCGCGTCCATCACCGCGGCGGAGTTGTTCCGGAACTCCCGCTGGGTAATCGTCTTCATCCCTCCAAGGTAGCCCCGTGTAGCCCCGCTGGCTACGGCACGGGTATCGGCAATCGCCCTACGCCCGGAAGGGCCGTGCGTTAACGTCCGACCATCGACCCGTCACACGGAGGGGGCTCTGGATGGCCGACCCCGGCGAGGCACGACAAAACCCCTGGCTCTACGGACAGAACGGCCCGCCGCCGGCCTCACCACTGGCCCGACCCGACGCATCTGCTCCATGGGCCGGCGGCGGGGGCGGCGCGGGACCGGTCCACGTCGAACCTGCCGTACTGGCCTATGCCGCAGGAGTCGCCCGCCGTCTGCAGGGCGAGCTCCACACCACGGTGAGCCACGCCGAGCCGGACACGGCGGCGGCGGCCCACGCTCTCGGCGACGACTGGAACTCCGGGGCGGCGCTCACCGAGGTGCTCACGGCCTGGAAGGCCCGATGGACGAGCATCGAGCACCGGCTCGGTATGACGGCAGACCGTCTCGAGTCCACAGCGTCGAACTACCGGGTCACCGACCAGTCCGCCGCCGCCCAGTTCAAGGCACCGTGAGCCGATGGTGACCTTCGCCCGACTCCGGCACGCCGCACTCGAGCCTCTCGACCGGGCCGCAGACACCTGGAACGGGATCTCCGGCCACGCCGAGCAGATCGCGACAGAAGTCCGCTTCGCCATCCTGCGTCCGCTGACCGGAAGCGGCGGCGCCTCCCTCGCTGCGCCCGAATCGCGTGCCTGGACGGGAGCGGCCGCCAACGAGGCGGGCCGGGAGATCGGCCTCCTCGCCGATGAACTCAGTGCCTTCCACTACGAGGCCCTCGCCATCACCGCAGCACTCCGGAGGGCCAGATCCGCCTTCGCCGAAGCCCAGCGGAAGCTCCTCCGGGCGATCGGGGACGCCGAGGCGCTCGGCGCGACGGTGTCCGAGGACGGCACCGTCACGCTTCCGCCCCTCCCTCCGGAGGAACGCAACGACACGGACTCGATCGCACACCAGCGGCGGAAATGGGACGAGCTCCAACACCATGTGGAGGACATCCGCAAAGCTGTGGCTGCGGCCACCGAAGCAGACATCACGGCAGCGTCCGCATTGCGTGCGATCAACCCGGACGAGGTCGACCCGGCGACCCACGGCGACGCCGTCCAGAACGCCAAGGCTGATCTGACCAGTGCGGTGGGCATTCCCAAGAACCGGGCGGACGTCCCGGGCTGGTGGGCGTCGCTGGATCCGGTGGTTCGCGCCGGGCTCCTCACCACCAGTCCCGGAGAGCTCGCCGCCGCGGGGGTCATGGGACCGACCGAGTACCAGTGGGCCGCGCCGGACAACGGCACAGGCCCCTTCGGGACGCGTGAACCCGGAGCGGACGACCGGCTGAGCCAGCTGTCCGCCTACGGGCTGGTCAGTCTCGGGCCCATCTCGGGCTACCCGGATGCCGGGCGGCACCTGCTGCACTACCTGGACGGTAGCGGCGAACCCCTCAATGTCGACGTGGACCGGATGCTCCGCGACGACGACAAGTTTCGCGGCCAGGTGGAGCTGGAACTGGCCGCCAACGATGCCCGGTGGCGCCAGGCCGCTCTGGCTGCGTACGAGAAGTCCGGCGGGGCAGCGGTCGCCATCCCGGTGGAAACGCCGAACTCGCACCGCACATTCGACCGTGAGGCGCATCGGAACTGGTACCTGGCCGTGGGAAGCCACGCCTACGTCTCGTCCGGCGTTGTGACCGCGAAACCTGGGCCTGACGGAAAGGTCCAGATCTCCATGCAGTACCAGGTCAACGTCTGGGATCGCTACAACTGGGATCCGACGAAGGCGACCCCGATCGCCGGGGCCAACGTCAAGGACAGCGACCTGGCGAAGCTGCACGAGACCGGACTGGCGCAGGAGTTCGACATCAGGGGCGCGAGCACCACGATGACTCGCAACCTGGGCGACGGCGCCCCCGTGCATCCGTCCGGTACGGGTGAGCGGAACAGCGACCGCGAGGGCGACGGCACCGACCCGGACAGGGAGACCAGATGAAGTCGGCGCGCACCCGTAGGCGCCTGGTGGCCTGGCTGGCCGCGATCGCGCTGGCGGGCGCAGTGGCGCTGGTGGGCGGCGTCTACTGGCTGGACGAGCAGGACCGGCACCCCGCACCGGACAGCGGGCGGCCGGGGTCGTGGGTGACCGGCGCCACATCGGCTCGGGTCGCCGACTTCGCGCACCTGCGGATCCCGGCGTCGGCGGTCGAACTCCACTGGGGCTACCAGATCGGCTTCCAGGGTGACTACGCCGTTCTCTCCTTCCGCCTGCCGGAGGGCGACACCGCCGGTTTCGTCCAGGCCACCGGGGTCGTCAGATGGGACACTGCCTGGCCACCCGACGGGACCGCGTTGAAGGCGTTCCAGCACATCGGCGCCGCCGATCCGACGGCCCTGCCGATGATCCGGCGAGGCAGCCTCGTTCCCGAGTCGCCCGGCCATGACGCCACCGGGGTGGTCATCTGGATCGCATCCGAACCCGGCGGCACCGACCAGATCTGGGTGGAGGCCGTCGACTCGTACTAGTGTCCGCAAACCTCTCAGGACGTACCATCGTCCTCAGTGTCCGAAGCCGGTGACCGGAGAAGCGAGGAGGGCGGGACCGTGAGTGTGATCGCGATGCTGCTCGGACTGCTCCGGGTGCTGAGCGGGGAGCTGCTGACCGAGGGTGGGACGCTCACCTCGGTCGCGGCCACGGCGGCCGTGGTGCTGCTGGCCGGGGCGGTGGCCGGAACGCTGGCCGGTGCGCGGCTGTTGGGCGCGCGGGCACCTGCCTCGGTGCGGGCCGGCGTGTTGCGGCGCCGGGCCCTGCGTACGGCCTTCCTTCCACAGCGTGATCCGGACGCCCGGGGCAAGCGACGCCCCAGGGCACCCGGTGCGGCCCCGGCGGCCGCGTAACCCCCGAGATCCACCGTTCGCGGCCGTCCTCCGTCTCGTACCCGTTTCCTGAGACCCCGGAGGGCTCGCTTCACCATGTCCGTCTTCTCGCTGCTCGACCCGGCCGTCGGCCTGGCCCACGATGTCGTCGCCGCCCTCGCGCAGGTCCTGCCGACGGCGCTCGCGATCGTCATGTTCACCGTCTGCGTCCGACTCGCCCTGCACCCGCTGGCCCGGGCGGCCGCGCGCGGCGAGAAGGCCCGCGCCCGGCTGGCGCCGCACATCGCGGAGCTGAACCGCAAGCACAAGGGCAAGCCGGAGAAGCTCCAGGCGGCGCTCGCCGAGCTGTACAAGAAGGAGAAGGCCTCGCCGTTCGCGGGCTGCCTGCCGATGCTGGTGCAGATCCCGTTCTTCTCGGTGATGTACCGCCTGTTCACCACCCCGAACGACCTGCTCGGCCACACCGTCTTCGGGGTGCCGCTCGGTCTGCACGTCGGCAGCGCGCAGGGCGCCGGGCAGCTGGTGGTGTTCGGCCTGCTGTACGCGGCCCTGGCCGCAGTCGGCTACGTCGGCTTCCGGCGGGCCCGCAGGGCGGCCGCCGCCCAGGCCGCGACGCAGGCCGCGCAGCCGGCCGGGAAGCAGGCCGCTCCGCAGCCGGGCCTGGGACTGCTGCCGTACCTGTCCTTCGGCACGGTGCTGTTCGCCGCGCTGGTGCCGCTGGCCGCCGGGATCTACCTGGTGACCACCACCACCTGGTCGGCGGCCGAGCGCGCCTGGCTCCACCGCGGCACCACGCCGGTGCCGCAGGTGGCCCTGATCTGACCCCGGACACGGGCTGGGCCGTCCGCACACCGGCGACACCTGGAAGGCGGGCGAGAGCGAGCCCGCCGTGCTGCGGACTCCGCTGGCGGCTGCGCAGGAAGTCGGACGGGCCGACTTCCTGCGCAGCCACCATGCTCCCCGGTCCGACTACACGGTGCCGGGGGTCTTGCGGGTGGTCACGTTCATCCGGTTCCAGGTGTTGACCGTGAAGATCAGCGCGATGAGGTGGGCGAGCTCCTCGTCGTCGAAGTGCTCGGCCGCCTCGGCGTACACGGTGTCCGGGACGCCCTGCGGGAGCAGGGTCACGGACTCGGTCAGGGCGAGCGCGGCGCGCTCCTTGGCGGTGAAGAGGCTGGACTCCTCCCAGGCGCCGAGCTGGTAGATCCGGTCCTCGCTCTCGCCCGCCTTCCGGGCGTCACCGGTGTGGTAATCGATGCAGTACGCGCACTTGTTGATCTGGGAGGCGCGGATCTGCACGAGTTCGAGGAGGACCGGGTCCAGGCCCTGGCGGGCGGCGGCGTCCAGGGCCAGGACGGCCTTGAAGACCTTGGGGGCGACGGCGGAGAAGTTCATGCGCTCAGGGATGCGAACCGTTGTCATGCTGACGACCCTACGAGCGGGTATGGCCCAGCCCATGGTGCATTACCGGGCAGGATTCATGGGTCAATCCGGGCCCGCGCTACCTGCCGCGCGCGGCCGCCCGGGCCAGAGGTGCAGGGCGAGCAGCTCGGCGCTGGGGAGGAACCCGGCCTCCGGGTCCACCCGCTAGGCCGGGAGGAAGAAGCCGGTGATGTCGGCGAGGCGCCCGTCCTCGTGGTGGCGGGCGGCGCTGATGCCGGTCGACACGGTCTCGCCGTGCTCGCCGAGGTGGGTCCAGCGGGCGAGGGAGCGGCCGTGGTGCTCCAGCACCTCGTCGATGCGGAACCGGTGGCCGGGGAGGGCTCCGGCGAAGCCGGCCATGTAGGCGGCGAGTTCGGTCAGGCTGCCGGCCTCGGTCTCGGGGTCGCGGTAGGCGACCTCGTCCACCGCGACCGCGCCGAGGGCGGCGAGCCGGTCGGCGGGGTCGGCCGGCCAGCAGGCGGCGTAGTCGTTCCAGAGCTGCTGGGTGTCACTCATGGTCGTCCTGCCTTCGTGGGGTCCTCAGGGAGCCGATCGACGCCATCGCGCCGTCGGTGACGCTGTGCAGTGTGGTGCGGGGCAGGCCGGCCCGGACGAGCACCAGCAGGCCCTGGTAGAGCGCGAGCAGGTGGGTGGCCGTGGTCCCGACGTCGAGGTCCGGCGGTGCGTCGCCGCAGTGCCGGGCGCGGGTCAGCGCGTCGGCGAAGCCGCCTTCGATCGCCGCCAGGCCGTGGTGCACGTCGGCGGCGGTCTGGGGGAGGGTGAAGGACTCGACGGCGGTGTTGGTGAGCAGGCAGCCCGGGTCGGGCTCGGCACCGGTCTCGATCGCCGAGGTGAAGAAGGAGCGGATGCTGGCCAGGGGGTCCGCCGGTTCCAGCAGGTGGACCTGGACCCGGCCCTGCACCACCCGCTCGTTGTAGGCGCCCAGGGCGGCGTGGAACAGGCCGTCCTTGCTCTGGAAGGTCCGGTACAGGCTTCCCGGGTGCAGCCCGGTGGCCTCCTCGATGTCCCGCAACGAGGCGCCGAGGTACCCCCGGTGGCGGAAGAGCCGCATGGCCGAGGCCAGCACCTCGTCCTGGTCCTAGAGCTGTCTGCGCCCCATCCCGACCTCCGTAGTTGAACGATTGCTCACAAAAATGGCACGGCCTGGAACGCACTCCGGCGCGGTTTCGTGGACCAGCGATCGGGTGGCTCGCCCCAGGCGGTGCGGGAGCACTGAGGCTGCGTAGGAGGTCGGCTTGGCCGACTTCCTGTGCAGCCTCCAAGCGGCGAGCGAAGCACGGCGGGCCGCGCCCGGTCAGGGCGCGGCCCGGGGCCTGGAGTAATCAGGTGGGTATGCCGGCCGGGTCGGCGATGGTGGCGGTGCCGGTGGCGGCGGTGGCAGCGCGGCGCCGGAGGGCCTCGGTCCGGTCCTGGCAGAAGGCGCCGAGGAGGGCGGCCAGGATGTTGAGGATCAGCAGTCCGAGCACGGCGGCCTCGGCGGGGTGAAGAGCGGCTTGCCGCAACGCCAGCCGAGCTGCCAGGCGAGTCCGTGCATGAGGTCCTCGCCCTGCTCGCGGGTGAGGCGGAAGACGAGCTGCTCGTCCGGGTCGGCGCCGACCGGCTCGTCCACGGCGAGGCGGACCTGGACGGCCGAGTCCGGGGAGGGCTCGACACTCAGGTAGGGGACGGTGGTGGTGCCCGCGTGAACGGCGACCGTCACCAGGTGGATCACGTTGCTCACGAGGAACCCTTCGCCTGCTTGTAGTGCCGCAGGAGAGCGAGGAGGTTGATGACGGTGCTGGTCGGTCCGTTGCCGAAGGAGACCAGCACCCGGCCGTCGACGACGCTGTGGGTGGTGACGGAGGGCAGCAGGATGCCGAACTCCCGCCCTTCGGTCCGCAGTTCCTCGATCATTTCGGCCACCTGGCGCTCGGTGAGCAGCCGGATCCCGGGGTCGGCCGGCTCGAACGGCTGGAGGGCGCTCACGCGGCGCAGTCCAGCTCGAACCAGATGTCCTTGCCGCGCTTGCGGGGTTCGGCGCCCCAGCGGTGGGTGAGGCCCTCGACCAGCTGGAGGCCGCGTCCGGACTCGGCGAGGTCGGTGGGCGGCCGCCGCTCGGGGAGCTCGGAGCTCTCGTCGGAGACGGAGACCCGGAGCGTGCCGCCGAGGATGACGACGAGGACGACCGGGGAGGCGGTCCGGCCGTGCCGCCAGGCGTTGACGATCAGCTCGGCGAGGGCGAGTTCGGCGCCGAAGATGGCGTCCTGGTTCCACCCGGCGCGCGCCATGGCGTCGCGCAGGGCCTGCCGGGCGAGGGCGAGGGAAGGGGTGTTGAAGTTACACACGGGGAATCTCCCTGCGGTGTAGAGGGGGCACACCTGGAGGGTCTGTCGCCGTGAGCAAGCCCGTAGCGGAGATGGAGGTGCCGCCTACGAGTGCTCTTCGGTGCCCGGGCAGCCGGTACCAACTGCCTTAATCACAGACGTTACTGACGATCCGTCCGGTGAGCGGTGCATCACAGACTGTAGGGCATGCGGCAGTACATGTACTAGCTTCCGGGGTACATGTACTGCTTAAGAGTGGCTGGACTCGCGAGACCGTGGCGGTAGATGCTTGGGCACATGCCACCTACTCCAAGCGCACGACGGCAGCGGGTCGGCATCGAGCTACGAAAGATGCGCGATGCCGCCGGCACGACCACTGCGGAGGCCGCCACCGTCCTCGGCGTGGACAGAAACAAGATCACGCTCATCGAGCAAGCGCTCTATTCGGTGACACCCGAGCGCGTGATCGCCCTTGCGCGCAAGTACGGAGAGGACGACGCCGAGTACGTCGGCGCTCTCGCGACAACGGCGGGTGACAAGACCAAGGGGTGGTGGGAGGAGTACCGAGGCGTAGTCCCGGTCGGATTCCTCGACATCTGCGAGGTAGAGTTTCACGCCCGAGGCATGCAGTCGTATCAGATCTGCCATCCTCCCGGTCCCATGCAAACCGAGGAATACAGCCGGGCGATCTTCCAGGACGCCCAGGTGCCGCTCACGCCACGGGTGGTGGAGACACGAGTCGAGCACCGCATGCGGCGTTCGGCAACTCTGATGGCAGACGGCGCTCAGCCTTACACGGCAATCATCCATGAAGCCGCCCTCCACATGCGCTTCGGTGGTCGCCAAGCCGCACGGCGCCAGCTGGAGTGGCTGCTTGAGCTATCCCAACTTGCACATGTGGAACTGCGAGTGGTCAGCTTCGGGGCTGACGGCTTCATGGGATCCGGCCAGGCCATCATCTACATGAACGGCCAAGTGCCACGCCTTGATACGGTCCAGTACGACTCTGTAGACGGCCCGATCTTCCTCCACAGTGCGGAGCACCTGGAGAAATACCGCAGGCTCGTGGAGTGCATGACTGAACGGGCACTACCGGTCGAGGGCTCACGCGATCTGATCGCGAGGGTCAAGAAGGAGATGTAGGGCGCATGGAGCAGCTGTCCTGGATACGCCCGACTGCGTGCGCAAACGCGAACAACTGCCCCGAGGTGGCCATCACGGCCGATACCGTCTACCTCCGCAGCAGCCTCCAGCCGGACGCCATCGCCCAGCTGACCCGGGACGAATGGCGTTCCCTCCTCTCAGGTGTGCGCAACAGCGAATTCGACGTCTGATACTCCAGCGCGACTTCGTGACACCGATGCCGCGGCCCGCGCGTGATCGCGAAGTCGCCCTGGAGCAGCCCCGCCGCATCAGACAGTGTTCGCCCCGTCGTCCTGCCGCACCGCCCCATCCGTGATGCGTCCGAGCCGAATGAACGTGACGCCCGCCTGGACGGCCAGCGCCAGCAGGACGGCGGGGAGAACGGTCCACGACACCACCCCGCCGATCGCCAGAGCCGTGAGGACGACCAGAGCTGTGACGAGGGTGGGCAGGGCGGCGGACACGGAGATACCGAGTCGAAGGTGGCGGGTCACGAGCACTCCTCTGGGAACGGGCCGAACGGGGCAAGGACTACTGGAATGAACGGTCATGCGGCGGAGCGGGCGCAGTCGAGGTAGGAGGCCAGGTCATGCCAGGCATCGGCCGGAGCCGTCGGGTCGCCGGACATCGCGGCCGGCTCGTGGTGCCAGGCGGACCGCACCCCGGCCGAGACGCCGCTGTCACCCCCGGTGAACAGCGAGCTCAGCTCATCCATGCGTTCCACCAGCTTCCTCACCTGGGGCGCCGTCGGCTCCACCCCGGCGGTCCGCAACGCCTCGGCCCTGCGGTACAGCTCCGGCCACTCGACCTCCACCAGGTAGTAGGCGGCCGGGCCGAGCGCCGACGCCCGGTCGTGCAGCGTCTGCATCTGGTCGCTGTCGAGGTGGCGTCGCAGAGCGTGCCTGCTCTCCGGTCCCGCGCTGCCCATCGTCTGGAGGGCGCCGATCAGCGCGGAGATCTCCGGTGCCCGGTCGGATGCCAACTCGCCGTGGATGTGGGCAAGCCGTTGCCTCAGGGCTTCCAGGGACGCGATCGAGGATTCGACGCCGGCCAGGTGCTCACCCACCAGCCGGACCGGGTCGACTCCGACATCCAGGCACGTGGCGATACTCCCCAGCCCCAGCCCGAGACGACGCAGCGCGAGCACCTGATACAGGCGGATCACATCCTGCTCGGTGTACTCGCGGTGTCCGGCGGCCGTACGCCTGGACGGGCTGAGAAGCCCGATCTGGTCCCAGTGGTGCAAGGTGCGAACAGTCAGCCCACTCGTCTCGGCGAGCGTTCCGACCTTCCATGTCTGATCAATGCCCATGCACCAACGATGCCCCCTGACGTCGCGTGAGGTGCAAGCCCGCTGGGCTGCGCCGCCCCACGTCACAGGTGTCGAGCAGCGTTTCGCGGTGCGAGACGAGTCGCGAAGTCACACTGGGGTACCAACCGCCCATCACACCAACGAAGAGTCATGACTGGAGGCACCCTCATGGATGATCTCGACTGGCAACGACCAGAGGCCTGCCCGGATGGGGCGAGCTGCCCCGAGGTCGCCATCACGGCCGATACCGTCTACCTCCGCAGCAGCCTCCAGCCGAACTCCGTCGCCCAGCTGACCCGGGACGAGTGGCGTGACCTCCTCTCAGGTGTGCGCAACGGGGAGTTCGACATCTGACCACAGCAACACGCGAGGGCCCTCCGCCTCTTCGGCGGAGGGCCCTCGTGTGTTGCCCTACTGCGGGCCAACATCAGCGCCATGCACGAGCCAAGCGCGCCAACCGTGCTATCGCCCCGCTCATCGCGCGCCTCCTTCCTGCGTCGGCCTCTCCTCAACATCAAGCACGGCGGCAGGCCGCATCGAACCGAACACCCCGAATGTGGTCACGACCGCTCCCCCTTCCCGCTTCCTGACCGCCCGGCAACAGCCGCTCAGGAACGCCGGATGGTGATGTCACCGACCTGGGTCCGGGCCCGCACCTCGACCGATTCCTCCGCCGCCCCCGGAGCATCGCCGGGGCCGAGCGAGTTGCGCAGACTGCCGACCCGGGTGTGCACGTCGAGCCAGGCGGCGGTCGATTCCCGGATGCCGACCTCGATGTCCCCGGCGGAGGTCTGGAGCGTGACCTTGCCGCGCACCACCTCGCCGACCCGGATGGCGCCGTGGGCCGTCTTCGCCTCGACCCCGGTGTGCGCGACACCGACGGTGATCCGGCCGTTGGAGGCGGTGGCCTTCAACGTGCCCCGGACCTCACCGACCGCCGTCTCGCCGTTCGTGTTCTTGACGATCGCCGCGCCGCCGACCCGGGCGACCTCGACATGGCCCGACCCGACGACCTCGGCGTCACCCGCCACCGCGTCCAGCTGGATGTCCCCGTGATCGGTCCTGAGGTTGGCGGACGCCGCCTCGGCGACCCGGATGTCCCCGAGCGAGGTCTTCAGCCGGACCTCGCCGAGCGGGCCCTCGCAGATGAAGCCCGCCAGCTGCGAGGTGCCCAGGACCTCCGAGCCGACCGGGAGCTCGACGGTGACGTCGATGGACCCCGGCCGACCGAACAGCGAGCGCTTCCTGGGGCCCTTGACCAGCAGCCGGCCGCCCGCGAACGTCACCGTGGTCTGCTGCGCGGTCCGCACGTCGTCCTCCTCGGTCCCGACGGTCGGGATCACCTCCACCACGGTGTCGAGGCGCTTGCCCGCGATGATCCGGGCGGACCCCATGTCGAACTCAAGGGTCGCGGTGATCGGCTCGGGGGTGTCGAAAGTAGGCATGGTTGTCCCGTCCTCCTGGCTCGGCGCGTGGATGCTCGGCGTCTGTTCGGTGTGCGCTTGGTCTGCGTACCCGCTGGTCAGCGGGGTGAAGGTGACGTACTCCGGCGGGCCCGGACCGAGGGCCTCGCCCCCGGACCTAGTGCCGCGTCAGGCAACCTTCGCCCCGTCGCGACGCCCGGCACGCACTCTCGCCGCACCGGCCGAAAGCCCAAGTACGTCCAGTACGAGGGCTTCCGGCCGGCACGCCGATAGCACGCACCGGACGCCGCTCCTTGACGGGCAAAAGTTGCCTGACGCGGCACTAGCGGACCCAGCCCGTGTAGCCCTGGCCGGGCCCGCGCCGGGACCGACCGCCGGCCCGGGCGGCCTCGCCGGGATCCAGGGCGGTGGCGACGGCCCGGACCAGCCAGGCGTTGACCGACAGGCCCTCCTGTCCGGCGGCCTCCTCGACCCTGGTCTTCAGATGGGCGGGAAGGCGGAAGTTGATCCGCGCGGTACTGCTGTCATCGGCCTCGGCCGCCACGGCCGCCGCCATCGATGGCGCCATCGGCGACACCACCGATGGCGCGAAGGATGGCGCCATGGGCGACACCGACCGCTCCGCCGACTCCTCGTACAGCTCCGAGGCCGGCGGCGGCGTCACCACGAACTCGGGATCGAGCCCGCGCAGCCGCACATCGACCGACCCGGGCGCGAGATCCCGAGTGACCTCCCCCATCGCGGCGGACAGGGCGTTGAGCAGGGTGAGCCGGACGGCCGACTCCAGCGGGCTGGTGAGCCGCTCGGCCAGGGCGCGGGCTTCGTCTCCGCCCGCACCCGCGGCCACCGCGAGCTCGTGCCGGAGGTTGTCGACGTACGGCGTGAGGTCCATGCCGACCAGCATGGCACACCCATGGCGCCATGGGAAGCCATTATGGCGCCATCACTCGGAAGAGTGGCGCCACGGCGGCGGAGCCCGGCGCAGCCCGGCGGCCCGGCGGCCCGGAACGCCGAACCGCCCCGCCGGGGAGCCCGGCGGGGCGGTTCACGAACAACACGGACAAGCGACTCACGAGCCGCCGGCGGAGGCCTCAGCCCCGGTCCCACCCGGCCAGGTAGGAGTCGATCTCGCCGACCAGCCGGGCCTTGCCGCCCGCGTCCAGGAAGGACGCCTCGACGGCGTTGCGGGCGAGCGCCGCGACGCCCGACTCGTCCAGGTCCAGCAGCCGCGCCGCCACCGCGTACTCGGTGTTCAGGTCGGTGCCGAACATCGGCGGGTCGTCGCTGTTGACGGTGACCAGCAGCCCGGCGTCCACCATCTGCCGGATCGGGTGCTCCTCCATCCGCTCCACCGCCCGGGTGGCGATGTTGGAGGTCGGGCAGACCTCCAGCGGGATCCGGTGCTCGCCGAGGTAGTCCATCAGCGCCGGGTCCTTGACCGCCTGGGTGCCGTGGCCGATGCGCTCGGCGCCGAGCAGCCGCAGCGCGTCCCAGACCGTCTCCGGGCCGGTGGTCTCGCCCGCGTGCGGGACGCTGTGCAGGCCGGCGGCCCGGGCCCGGTCGAAGTACGGCTTGAACTGCGGGCGCGGCACACCGATCTCCGGCCCGCCGAGGCCGAAGCTGACCAGGCCCTCGGGGGCGAGGTCGACCGCCAGGCGCGCGGTCTCCTCGGCGGAGGCCAGGCCGGCCTCGCCGGGGATGTCGAAGCACCAGCGCAGCACGACGCCGAGCTCCTTCTCGGCGCGGATCCGGGCGTCCTCGATCGCCTCCATGAAGGCGACGTCGGGGATGCCCCGGCGGACCGAGGAGTACGGGGTGATGGTCAGCTCGGCGTACCGGATGTTCTGGCGCGCCATGTCCTCGGCGACGCCGTAGGTCAGCGACCGGACGTCCTCGGCGTCGCGGACCAGGTCGACGACGCTGAGGTAGACCTCGATGAAGTGGGCGAAGTCGGTGAAGGTGAAGTACTCGGCGAGCGCCTCCGGGTCGACCGGCACCTTGGACTGGCCGCGGTGGCGGGCGGCCAGTTCGGCCACCACCCGGGGCGAGGCCGATCCGACGTGGTGGACGTGCAGCTCTGCTTTGGGCATGCCGGCGATGAACGCCTCGATGCCACGGTTCCCTACGGGGTTTCCGATCCGACTTCCGTCCGGCTGGACCACGGTGGTGCCCTTCTTCCTCTACGCGCGTATCGGTGGTGTTCGCAAGGATAGGCACACCCGGGGGCTCACCCGCCGAGCGCGACCGCCACGGTGTGGATCAGCAGTCCGGCCAGGGCGCCGACCACGGTGCCGTTGATCCGGATGAACTGCAGGTCGCGGCCCACGTTGGCCTCGATCTTGCGGGAGGCGTCGTCGGCGTCCCAGCCCGCCACGGTGTCGGAGATCAGCGAGGTGATCTCGGCCCGGTAGGTGTCCACCAGGTACTGGGCGGCGTCCTGGAGCCAGCCGTCCACCTTGGCCTGGAGCTTCGCGTCCGTCGCCAGGCGCTCGCCGAACCTGCGCACGCCCTCGCGGATGCGCCGGCGCAGTTCGCTGTCCTCGTCCTCGGCCGCGTTCAGCACCAGGGTGCGGACGGCGGCCCAGGTGGAGGCGATCAGGTCCTGCACCTCGGAGCGGGCCAGCAGGTCGGCCTTGGCCCGCTCGACCCGGGCGATGGTCTCCGGGTCGGTCTGCAGCTCGGTCGCGAAGTCGGCGAGGAAGTTGTCGACCGCGCCGCGCGCGGCGTGGTCCGGATCGTCCCGGATGTCGGTGACGAACCGCATCAGCTCCTTGTAGACCCGCTCGCCGACCTGGTGGTCGAGGAACTTCGGCGTCCAGCCCGGGGTCTTCTCGGTGACCCGCTGGACGACCTCCTCGTGGTTCTCGGTCAGCCAGTCGTGCGCCCGGACCGCGATCAGGTCGACCATGCCGTGGTGCCCGCCGTCGGCGACCACCTTGCCGAGCATCCGGCCCATCGGCTCGGCCACCGAGGTGGCGGCGGCCCGCCGGGTGACCGCCTCGCCGACGACCGCCTGCACGTCCTCGTCGCGCAGCACGGCCAGCACGCCGCGCAGCGCCGCCGAGGCCTCCTTGGTGACCCGCTCGGCGCTGCCGGGGGCGGCGAGCCACTCCCCCAGCCGGCGGGCGATGCCCAGGGCGGCGAGGCGGCCGCGCACCACGTGCCCGGCGAGGAAGTTGTCGCCGACGAAGTCGCCGAGCGACTTGCCGAAGGCGTCCTTCTTGGTCGGGATGATCGCGGTGTGCGGGATCGGCAGGCCGAACGGGCGGCGGAACAGCGCGGTCACGGCGAACCAGTCGGCGAGCGCGCCGACCATGCCGGCCTCGGCGGCCGCCGCCAGGTAGCCCGCCCAGGACCCGGCGCCGGCCGCCTTCGCCCAGGTGGCCAGGACGAAGACCAGGGTCGCGAAGGCCAGCAGGCCGGTCGCGATGGTCTTCATCCGGCGGACGCCGTGTCGCTTCTCCTCGTCGGCCGCGGTGAACCGGACCCCGGGGCCGGTCCCGCTGAAGGATTCGTCACTCACCCCGCCAGTCTGCCCGCTGCCCGGCGCGAGCGGAGGGCCTCACCTCGTTTGACGCTCCCGCGCGCCGTGACGGCGGCTCACACGCCCCCTCCCGCGCCGCCCGCCCGGGCCGGCCGGACCGGACCGGACCGGACCGGCCGGCCCCACCCCACCGGACGCGGCCCCACCCGGACCACCCCGGCCCGGCCCGCCCGGCCCGCCGTCAGGCGCCGCCCAGCACGATCCGGCGCACCCCCGGCTCCGCCCAGCGGGCCGGATCGGTGCAGCGGCGGCCGTCCAGCAGCACCCGGACGCCCGGCAGGTCGGCGGGCGCCAGGTCGCGGTACTCCGGGTGGTCGGCCTGGAGCACCGCCGCCGCCAGCGGCTCACCGCCGTACGCGGGCAGGCCGAGGGCCGCCAGCTCGTCCGCGCGGTAGAGCGGATCGGCGACGTACGGGCGCGCGCCGGCCGCGCGCAACGCCTCGACGAGCGGGAACACCCCCGAGTACACCGTCTCCTTCACCCCGCCCCGGTACGAGGCACCGAGCACCAGCACGCCCTGCCCCTCCACACCGCCGTCCAGCGCCCCCTCCAGCACCCCGACCGCGTAGGCCGGCATCTCCAGGTTCGCCTCGCGGGCCGCCCGCACCACCGTCGCCGAGGGGTCGTTCCACAGGTACAGCCGCGGGTAGACCGGGATGCAGTGGCCGCCGACGGCGATGCCCGGCCGGTGCAGATGGCTGAACGGCTGCGAGTTGCAGGCGTCGGCGACGGCCGCGAAGTCCACCCCGACCCGGTCCGCGTAGCGGGCGAACTGGTTGGCGAGGGCGATGTTGACGTCCCGGTAGGTGGTCTCGGCGAGCTTGGCGAACTCGGCGGCCTCCGCCGACTCCAGCTCCCAGACGCCGTTCGGCCGCTCCAGGTCGGGGCGCGGGTCGAAGTCGAGCACCTCGCGGTAGAACTCGGCGCCGCGCCGGGTGGCCGCCGGGTCGATGCCGCCGACCAGCTTGGGGTAGCGCCGCAGATCGGCGAAGACCCGGCCGGTGCGGACCCGCTCGGGGCTGAAGACCAGGGCGAAGTCCCGGCCGGGGACGAGTCCGGAGCCCGCCGCCAGCCGCGGCGCCCAGCGGCTCCTGGTCACCCCGACCGGCAGGGTGGTCTCGTAGCTGACCAGGGCGCCCCGGCGCAGCCCGGCCGCCACCGCGTCGGTGGCCGAGTCCAGCAGCGCGAAGTCGGGGGCGCCCTCGGCGGTGGTGACCAGCGGGACGACCAGCACGACGGCCTGCGCACCCGCCACCGCTGCCGTGGTGTCGGTGGTGGCCCGCAGCCGCCCCTCGGCCACCACCTGCTTCAGCGCCTCGTCCAGGCCCGCCTCCCGGGGGAACGGCGGCAGGCCCAGGTTGACGCAGGCCACCACCTCGGGCGAGATGTCCGCGCCGGTCACCCGGTGCCCCTTGGCGGCGAACTGGACGGCGAGCGGCAGTCCGAGCTTGCCGAGGCCGACCACGCAGATGTCCAACGGGCTCACCGCCGGCCTCCGTTCACGCTCGCGGCCAGCCGCCGCCAGGCCGGGTAGCCGCGCAGCCTGCGGCGCAGGACGGCGGGCACCGCGCCGCGCCAGACCTGCTGGACCAGGGTGGGCGGCGGCGGGCCGGGTGGCGCCTCGGCGAGCAGGAACAGCTCGTCGGGCAGGGCGAGGGCGGCGTCCCGGAAGGCCGGGTAGCCCGCGTAGTGGCGGCGCCCGTCGACCACCACCGGCGGGTCGCCGTGCTCGGCCTCGTACCGGATGAGCTCGCGCAGGGCCTCGACCCTTCCGGTGGCGGCGAGTTCGAGCCGCAGCCGGTCGGCCACCGGGAGCCGGCCGTACACCTCGCGGGCGCCGAACTGCCGCACCAGGTCGGCGACCTCGTCGCAGATCCGGAGCTGGAGCTCCTCGGGCTGGAGCAGGAGGTCGGCCTGGAGCAGCTGCGGCACCTCCCAGCCGAAGTGCCTGGCCCGGATGGCGTCCAACTGCGGACCCGGGGCGGCGTGTTCGGCGGCCACCCACTGGACGGCGGCGACCCCGCGCAGCCGGTCCAGGGAGCCGGCCCGCTGGGTGACGTTGCCGCGGTCCTCGCGCAGCACCAGGAAGTAGTAGTCGTAGTCGGCGAGGACGGAGATCCGGCCGGCCCGCAGACAGGCCGCCAGGGTGAACGGCTGGTCCGAGTAGACCTTCAAGTCCTCGTTGCGGGCCAGGTTGTGGCGCCTGATCGGCTCCAGCCGGAACAGCTTGGTGTCGGCGAGCGCCCAGGCCAGCGCGGAGTCCTCGAAACCGACCGAGGCGGCCGTGGTGCCGAAGATGCCCTGCGGGACCAACCGCCCGTTCACGCCGACCTGCTTGGGGATGAGCACGTCCGACCCCCAGGTGTCGGCGGCCGCCACCATCCGCTCCAGGGCCTCGGCGCCGAGCCAGTCGTCGGCGCCGAGGAAGAGCACGTACCGGCCGCGGGCCAGCGCCAGACCCCGGTTGGTCGGCGCGGCCGGGCCACCGGAGTTCGGCTGGTGCAGCACCGTGAACAGGCCCGGGTGGCGGGCCGCGTAGTCGTCCAGGAGGGCCCCGCTGCCGTCCGTCGAGCCGTCGTCGACCGCGACCACCTCCATCCGCGGCGACCCGATGGTCTGCCCGACCAGCGAGTCCAGACAGGCGGTCAGGTACGGCAGGGTGTTGTAGACCGCGATCACCACGGTCACGTCGGGTACGGTCATCGGGCGCTGCCCCTTCAACTACATTTCGCCGAGCGGTGCAACGTCAACTCGGCCATGTGCCAAGGGGTCACGTCCGCCACCCGCACGGGTGAGGAAGGTGAACTGCCGTACGGCCGCACGGGCAGGCGGTCGAATCCACGCCGGGGGCCACCCCACAGGGGACGGCGGGGGGCCGCGCCCGGGGAGCCGACCAGGGCGACCGGGGCCGGCGGGGTGTCGCGGGGCGCGCGCTCTCATCGACGAAGGGAAAGACATGGAGCAGGTCATCGTGGTGGGTGCCGGGCCGGTGGGCCTCTGGCTCGCGGCGGAGCTACGACTGGGCGGCGTCCCGGTCACGGTACTGGAGGCCCGCACCGAACGGGACCCGCACTCCAAGGCGCTCACCGTCCACCCGCGCACCCTGGAGGTGCTGGCCTTCCGCGGCATAGTGGACCGCTTCGTCGCCGACGGCCGGCCCCTGCCCGACGGCCACTTCGCCCTGCTGGACGACCGGGTGGACTTCCGCTCCCTCGACACGCCGTTCCCGTTCACCCTGGCGCTCGCCCAGGCCCGCACCGAGGAGCTGCTGGAGGAGCACGCCGTCGCCGCCGGCGCCCGCGTGCTGCGCGGCCACCGCGTCACCGGGATCGCCCAGGACGCCGACGGGGTAGACGTACAGGTGGCCGGCCCGGACGGCGAGGAGCGGCTGCGGGCCGCCTACGTGGTCGGCTGCGACGGCACCCGCAGCACCGTGCGCGCCGCCGCCGGGATCGACTTCCCCGGTACCGGCACCACCACCTGGGGCTGGCTCTGCGACGCCGTCCTGGACGAGCCGCCCGCCCGGCCGCTCAACGTCTCCGGCCCGAACGGCGGGGTGATGGTCCTCCCGCTGCCCGGCGGCGTCCACCGCCTGCTCGGCGGCGACCCGGACTACGTCCGCGCCGAGCGGCCCGAGGACCTCACCATCGAGGCCCTGCGCGCCAAGGTCGCCCGGATCGCCGGCACCGACTTCGGGATGCGCGACCCGCGCTGGATCTCGGTGTTCGGCAACGCCACCCACCAGGCCGCCCGGTACCGTTCGGGCCGCGTCCTGCTGGCCGGCGACGCCGCGCACATGCACTTCCCGGCCGGGGGCGCCGGGTTGAACGTCGGCATCCAGGACGCCACCAACCTCGGCTGGAAGCTCGCCGCCGAGGTGGCCGGCACCGCGCCCGAGGGCCTGCTCAACAGCTACCACGCCGAGCGCCACCCCGTCGGTGCCGACCTCCTGCTGATCACCCGCGCGCAGACGGCGCTGGTCAGCGCGTACACCCCGGAGGGGCAGGCGCTGCGCACCCTGCTCAGCGAACTCATCGCCGACGTCCCGGAGTTCTCGGACAACCTGGCCGGCCGGCTCTCCGCCCTCGCGGTCGCCTACCCCTCGGCCGACCCCGAGGCCCACCCGCTGACCGGCCGCCGGGTGCCCGACCTGGCCTTCGCCGGAAGCGACCGGACCCTCTTCGAGCTGCTCCGCGACGGCCGGCACGTCCTGCTCGACCTGCGCGAGGAGCCGGGCGAGCCGCTCGGGATCCCCTGCCACGCCGCCGCCCTGGCCGGCTCGCGGCCCGAGTGGTCCACCGTCCGCGCGGCCCTGGTCCGCCCGGACGGCCACCTCGCCTGGGCCGGCGAGGAGAAGGCGGACGACGCGCTCGGCGCCGCCGCCCGACAGGCCGTGGCGGCCACCCTGCGCTGAGGCGCGCGGCGCGGCCGCCCCGGGCCGGCTCCGGCCGAGCCGGCCCGGGGCGGCCCGTGGCCTCCGGCGTCAGGGCCTGAGGGCCTCAGCCGATCGCCACCTCGGCGTACATCCGCGCGATGACGTCCTCGATGGCGGGCTCGCGGACCGACAGGTCGACCATCGGGTACCGGTCGGCGACCGCCGCGACGATGGGCGCGGCGCTCGCCTGCGCGGGGAAGGCCAGCCACTGGCGGGGCCCCTCGACCTTCACCACCCTGGCCCCGGCGACCTCGATCGCCGGGCGGGCCTCGGCGAGGTCCACCACCAGCGTCCGCTCGCTCTCACCGGCCGCGTGCAGCCCCTCCAGGCCGCCGTCGTAGACCACCCGGCCGTGGTCGATGACCATCACCCGGTCGCAGAGCTGCTCGATGTCCGTCAGGTCGTGCGTGGTGAGCAGCACCGTGGTGCCCTGCTCGCGGTTCACCTCGCGCAGGAACTCCCGCACCCGCCCCTTGCTGACCACGTCCAGGCCGATCGTCGGCTCGTCCAGGTACAGCACCCGCGGGTCGTGCAGCAGCGCCGCCGCCAGGTCCCCGCGCATCCGCTGGCCGAGCGAGAGCTGGCGGACCGGGGTGTCCAGCAGGGCTCCCAGGTCGAGCAGTTCGACGCAGCGGTCGAGGTTGGCCCGGTAGCGCGGGTCGGGGATCCGGTAGATCCGGCGGGCCAGTTCGAAGGAGTCGCGCAGCGGGAGGTCCCACCAGAGGGTGGTCCGCTGCCCGAACACGACGCCGATCCGCCGGGCGAGGTCCACCCGTTCGCGGGCCGGGTCGACGCCCGCCACCCTCAGCCGCCCGCTCGACGGCACGAGGATGCCGGTGAGCATCTTGATGGTGGTCGACTTCCCCGCGCCGTTGGGGCCGATGTAGCCGACGCACTCCCCCGCCTCGACGGTGAAGCTCAGCCCGTCCACGGCCCGCACCTCGCGCTTCTCGCGCCGCAGCCGACCGGTCCTGGCCCGGACGGTGAAGGTCCGGCGGACGTCTTCGAGTTCGATCAGTGCCATGGGGACTCCTTAGTTTCCGGTACCGCGGTAGGCGCGCAGGCCCGCCCGCCAGGCCAGGCCGGCCGCGGCGCAGCAGGCCACGGCGGCCAGCGGCGAGGCGAACCGGAAGGCGACGGGCAGGCCGAGCGGGTCGGGGCGGCCGAGGATGTGCAGGGCGGGCAGCCAGTTGACGAAGGCCAGCGGCACCCCGAACACCGCCCCCGCCACCAGCTCCTTGGCGAAGACGGTCGGCGGGTAGTGCAGTAGCGTCGCGCCGCCGTAGGTGAAGGCGTTCTGGATCTCCTTCGCCTCGCCCCACCAGAACTGGAGGGTCGCGAAGCCCACGAAGACCGCCCCGAAGATGGCCGTCCCGCAGAGCAGCAGCACCGGCACGAGGAGCACCCGGTCCCAGGTCCAGGCCACGTCCAGCGCGGGCAGCGACCAGGCCAGCACCGCCAGCGCCTGCAGCGGCCGGCCGAGCCGGCGCAGCGAGAAGCGCTCGGCGCAGACCTGGGCGAGCGCCGGGGCCGGGCGGATCAGCATGGTGTCCAGCGTCCCGGCGTTGATCCGCTGGCCGAGGCCGTCGACGCTGCCGACGAACAGGTTGGCCATGCCGAGCGCGAAGCCGGAGGTGCCGTAGAGGAAGCCGAGTTCGGGCAGGGTCCAGCCGCCGAGCGTGTCGGTGTGCTGGAACATCAGCACCACGACGACGAAGTCCAGGAAGGTCACGCAGACGTTCGCGACCAGCATCAGCACGAAGGACGCCCGGTAGGACATCATCGAGCGGGTCCACATCCCGGCCGTGAGCCACCACGCGCGCAGCGCCCACCGGGTGCGGCCGAGGGTCGTCTCAGCCACCCTGGACCACCACCTTGCGGGTGGCGAGCAGCTGCACCGCGCGGCCCGCGGCCAGCAGCACCAGCGCCCAGGCCAGTTGGAAGCCGAGCTCGCCGAGCAGCTCCGCGCCCGCGCGCCGCTCCAGGAAGACGTCCGTCGGCACCTGCACCAGCGCGGCCCACGGCAGCACGGGGGCGATCCAGCCGAGCCAGCCGGGGAACAGTGCGAGCGGCAGCAGCATCCCGGAGAAGAACATCGACACCACCAGCATCACCGAGCGCACCCCCTCGGAGTCGTGCAGCCAGAAGCCGGTGAGCGACACCAGGAAGCGCAGCCCGAAGCTGACGACCACCGCCAGCAGCACGGAGAGCAGGAACACCGCCCAGGTCAGCGGCCGTTCGGGCATCCGGGTCGAGAAGACCAGCGCGCCCGCGAGCATCGGCAGCACGCCGCGCCCGAGCAGGTGGAAGGCGGCCCGGCCGAGGTCGGTGGCCAGCCACCAGCCCTGGAAGTCCACCGGGCGGTAGAGGTCGACGGCGATGTCGCCGGTGCGGAAGCGGTCCTGGACGTCGTCCTGGAACCCGCCGCCCCAGACCGCGACGGTGACCAGCAGGGCCTGGCTGACCCAGATGTAGGTGACGGCCTCGCTCTGGTCGTAGCCGCCGAGACCGGGGCGGACCTGCCAGAGGGCCACGAAGGTGTAGGCGAGGATGAAGCCGAAGACGGTGTTGGTGAACGCGCCGGCGAGGGTGGCGGCACGGTAGGTGGAGTAGCGGCGGAAGGCCCCGTGCGCGACGGCGAGGTAGAGGCGGGCGGTGCCGCCGGTATCCGGAGGGGGCCTGAGCTGCGTCGCAGCCGGCACAGCATTCGGCATATTGTCTCCTTGTCGACAAATACGGGCAGGCGGAAGCGCCCCGAGCAGGCACAGCCGCCCAGGCACCGGCGCCCACCCTCCCGGGCTTCGGCGCACACCGGAACGGCCCCGACCGGCCGGACCCGGGGGTACCGGGCCACGCGGGCGGAGCTGGACACGACGGACGCACGAAACCGGGTGCGCTATATGGTTTGCACCTTTCACCGTACCGTCGACGATCACGCCACGCACCCGTATTTCCCAACGCCTGATCGCGGATCAAATAGCACATAATCGCGGCATGACCATGAGGGCAGACCACAGCACCCGCCGCCGGGCCAAGCGGGCCGCCCGCCGCCAGGCCCGCCGCGCCCTGCCGCTGTGGCGCCGGCTCCTGCCGACCTGGCGGGTCACCCTCGGCGCCCTCACCGCCGTCCTGCTCCTCGCCGTCGGCTCCTTCGCCGTCCTCTACCTGATCGTCCCGGTACCCGACGCCAACGCCCACGCCGTCGCCCAGAACAACATCTACCTCTACTCCGACGGCACCACCGAGATCGCCCGCACCGGCGCCGTCAACCGCACCGACGTCACCATCGCCCAGATCCCCCTGGACACCCAGCACGCCGTCGTCTCCGCCGAGGACCGCACCTTCTACCGCAACCGCGGCATCGACCTGAAGGGCATGGTCCGGGCCGGCTGGAACACCCTCACCGGCAAGGGCATGCAGGGCGGCTCCACCATCACCCAGCAGTACGTCAAGAACTACTACCTCACCCAGAGCCAGACCATCGAACGCAAGGGCCGCGAACTCTTCATCGCCCTCAAGGTCGACCAGCAGCGCGACAAGAACCAGATCCTCGCCGGCTACCTCAACAGCAGCTACTTCGGCCGCAACGCCTACGGCATCCAGAGCGCCGCCCACGCCTACTACGGCGTCGACACCTCCGAACTCACCCTCGCCCAGGGCGCCTACCTCGCCGCCCTGCTCCAGGCCCCCAGCGCCTACGACGTCAAGACCGCCACCCCCGCCAACCGCGAGAAGGCCGTCGCCCGCTGGAACTACACCCTCGACGGCATGGTCCAACTCGGCTTCCTGCAACCGGCCGACCGCGCCGCCCAGACCTTCCCCGACCCGATCGACCCGCAGCCCGCCACCGGCCTCGGCGGCCAGGCCGGCTACCTCGTGGGCGTCGCCGACGACTACCTCGTCTCCTCCGGCACCATCGACACCGCCACCCTCAAGGCCGGCGGCTGGCGGATCACCACCACCTTCGACAAGGACCGCCAGGACGCCTTCGCGCACGCCGTCCAGCAGGAACTCACCGACGAACTCGACCCGAAGGCCCGGCCCACCACCGACACCGACGTCCGCGTCGCCGGCGCCTCCGTCGAACCCTCCACCGGCCGCGTCGTCGCCGTCTACGGCGGACCGGACTACGCCAAGCAGCCCTACAACGACGCGCTGCGCCAGGACAACCAGATCGGCTCCACCTTCAAGCCCATCGACCTCGCCGCCGGCCTCAACTCCGGCCGCAGCAGCGGCGACGGCCGCCCGATCACCACCGAGACCCGCTACGACGGCACCAGCGAACGACCCGTCACCGGCGGCCCCACCCCGTACGCGCCGCCCAACGAGGACGACATCGACTACGGCGACATCACCCTGCGCCACGCCATGGTGAAGTCCGTCAACTCCGTCTACGCGCAGGAGGGCGTCGACGCCGGGCTCGCCCACGTCCGCGAGACCGCCATCCGGCTCGGCATCCCCGACAACGTCCCCGGCATGGACCCGGCCAACAGCTCCATGACCCTCGGCACCGCCACCCCCAGCGCCCTCAACCTGGCCGGCGCCTACGCCGCCTTCGCCAACCACGGCGAGGCGTACACCCCCTGGTCCGTCCTCACGCTCGAACGCACCACCTCGGGCGGCTCCGTCGACGTCCCCAAGATGCCCGCCCACGTCGCCACCACCGCGCTCGACCGGGGCACCGCCGACGCCGTCACCGACGTCCTGCGCGACGTCATCAGCCCGCGCGGCACCGGCGCCGCCGCCCTCGACCTCGACCGCCCGGCCGCCGGCAAGACCGGCACCACCGACTCCAACCTGTCCGCCTGGTTCGCCGGCTTCACCCCCGAACTCGCCACCACCGTCGGCATGTTCCGCGAACACCCGAAGACCCACGCCAAGGAACCGCTGACCGGCACCGCCGGACTCACCCGCATCAACGGCGGCGCGTTCCCCACCGAGATCTGGACCGCCTACATGGCCGACGCCCTCGACGGCACCGAAGTCCGGCAGTTCGACCTCCAGCCGAGCCGGGGCACCGGCCAGAGCGCCACCCCGACCGCCGGCGCGAGCCCGAGCCCCTCCCCCACACCGTCGCCCAGCGCCACCGCCACCGCCGCCACCCGGCCCAGCGCCCCCGCCAACACGCCCGCCCCCACCACCGAACCCCCGGCCGCCCCCACCGAGCACACCCCGGACCCCGAGCCGCCGACGGCCCCCGGCTTCACCTTCACCCCGGCACCCGCCGAGCCCCCGAAGCCGACCCCGACCCCGACCCGGGAGCCCGCCCCCTCCCCCACGCCCCGGCCGACCCCGACCAGGCCCACCAACCCGCCGAGCCCGCCCGCCCCCGCCACCACCGCGGCGACGCCCCCCACCCCGTAGGGCCCGTCTTCGAACTCCCGCCTGCTTGGACCTACGCCACCAGCTCCCGCTCCAGCGGCGTCCGGAACCGCGGCGTCACCCGCACCCCGCCCAGCCACCCCGACAACCGCGCCGCCTCCGCCCCGATCGCCGCCCGCGCCTCGGCCCCCACGTCCGACAACAGCCGCCACACCACCTCGCCGTCGGGACGCTGCGCCCAGCCGCCCACCACCCGGCCGCACCACCACACCGTCGGCCCCGCGTTGCCCGCCCGGTCGAACAGCGCCGGCACGTCCTCCGGCCGCAGGTACCACTCCCGCCCGCGCCAGCCCATCACGCTCGGATCCAGCCCCGGCAGCAGCGCCGCCCAGGGCCCCGGCTCCGGCGCCGCCCCGGCGTCCCCCGGCAGCACCAGCCCCGCCGCACCGCCCGCCAGCGCCACCTCCTCGGCACCAACATCGGCCAGCGCCTTACGGGTGTCCCCGAGCGTCCAGCCCGTCCACCACTTCACGTCCTCCACCGTGGCCGGCCCGAACCCGGCCAGCCAACGCCGCACCACCTCGGCCTTCGCCGCCCGCACCGGCACCTCCGGCCACTGCGCCACCGGCGCCCACGGGTAGCTGCTGCTCAGCCACGAACCGCGCGGACGGCACCGGCGCACGTGCCCGTCCGAGGCCAGCAGCCGCAGCAACCGGCTGCCGACACTCTGCTTCGCCTCGTACGGCTTGCCCGCCGCCATCAGCATCGTCTCGCGCAACGCCGGGATGTCCGCGGCGAGTTCACTCGTCGTCGCCTCACCGCGCCGGCCCAGCGCGGCCAGGACGTCCCGCTCCGTCTCGGCGAGCCGCTGCTCGCTCCAGCCCTCGGCGAACTCCGCCAGGTGCTTCAGCAGCGTCGCCCGTTCCTTCGCCGCGATCGCCCGCGCCGTCGAGGAGCTCACGTACGGCGCGAAGCCCTCCGTCACCGCGAACATCGTCCGCCGCATGGACAGCAGCTTCACCAGCGTGACGTCCTCGTACAGCGCCCGCTCCACCTCCGCCGCCGAGGGCTCGGCCAGCCGGGCGCAGGCCGACAGGTAGACCGTGGCGGCATCGGTGGCGTGCAGCCCGACCAGCGCGTCCGCCACCTCCTCCACGGTGGCCGCCCGGGCGGCGGGCGCCAGGAGGTGCCGCCGCCCGATCCTGGCGCGGCGCTGCTCATCGCTGATCGAGGGCACTCGGCTGCTCATGCCGGGACCATAGCGCCCGCCACCGACAGCGGCGGGCCGCCACGCATCCCACCGTGGCGGCCCGCCGCGCGCCCTGGACGGTCGTCGCCCTGGGCGCCTGGACCGCTCGGATCGTCCTGTCTCAGAGGTAGAGCCCGGTCGAGCCCTCCGCGTCGCCGAAGCGCATCGCGGCCACCGCGTGCAGGTCGCGCTCGCGCAGCAGCACGTAGGTGGCGCCGCGCACCTCGACCTCCAGTTTGTCCTCCGGGTCGTAGAGCACCCGGTCGCCCGGCTCGACGGACCGCACGCTCTGGCCGACCGCCACGGCCTCCGCCCAGGTGCACCGCTTGCTGAGCTCGGCGGTCGCGGGGATGAGGATGCCGCCGGTCGAGCGGCGCTCGCCCTCGGCGCCCTCGGTCTTCACCAGGACCCGGTCGTGCAGCATCTTGATCGGCAGCTTCTCGCCCAGCCGGTCGTGCCGCGGCGGTTCGGCCTGCTCGGGCTGCTGGGACCGCTCGGACTGCCGGGTCGGTTCGTCGTTCGTACTCACGCCCCGAAGGTACCGCTCCCCGGCGCCCGGTGTGACGCTGGCCCGGCATCCGGCAGGCGCCCCGGATCCAGAAGCGGACCCGGCAGCGGACCCGGCACCGGACCCGGCACCGGCCGCAGCGCCGGGCCCAGCACCGGGTGCAGTACCGGATACAGCGCCGGATCCGGAGCCGGACATGCCGGAGGCCGGGCACACCGGCGCCCGGCCCCGTACGACCCGGCGGCTCAGTCCTTGCGGCGCCTGCGGGACGCGGCGACCAGCAGCACCAGGCCCACGCCCACCAGCGCGGCCGGCACGATCCGCTCCTTGCGCGGCCGGCCCTTCTCGTCCACGAACTGCGCCTTGGCCTTCTCCACGGCCCCGCTGGCCGCCACGTACGCCCGACCGGCCTTCTCCTCCACCGCGGCCACGGCCTTCGCCTTGACCTGGGCGGTGATGGTGCTCGGGTGGACCCGCACGGCCAGCTCGTCCAGGGTCGCGGCCAGCTGGGTGCGGGTACGCGCGATGTCCGCCTCGATCTGGGCGGTCGTCCGCGCCGACTGGTCCTTCGTACTCGCCTCGCCCACTCGGGCCACCCCAATTCACTGATGTTGTCCTGTGCGACCAACCCAGTTTGTCAGCTGGCACGCGGGCACGCGCGGCCCCACCCACCATCGGAGGTAAGTTGGCCGTGGTACGACCACCCGTCCACGCACCAGGAGAGTCCCACCGTGAGCGAGCGCCTCCAGACCGGTGACACCGCGCCTGCCTTCAGCCTGTCCGACGCCGACGGCAACCAGGTGTCGCTCGCCGACCACCTCGGCCGCAAGGTGATCGTCTACTTCTACCCGGCCGCGCTCACCCCCGGCTGCACCAAGCAGGCCTGCGACTTCACCGACAACCTGGAGGCCTTCTCCGGCGCCGGGTACGACGTGCTCGGCATCTCCCCGGACAAGCCGGAGAAGCTCGGCAAGTTCCGCGAGACCGAGGACCTCAAGGTCACCCTGCTCTCCGACCCGGACCACGCCGTCCTGGAGGCGTACGGCGCGTACGGCGAGAAGCAGAACTACGGCCGCACCTACGTCGGCGTGATCCGCTCCACCGTGATCGTCGACGAGCAGGGCAAGGTCGAGCGCGCCCTCTACAACGTCAAGGCCACCGGGCACGTCGCCAAGCTGCTGCGCGACCTCAAGGTCGACGCGGCCTGAGCCGCGGCGGCCGCCCCCGCCGGGCGGCCGCAGAACGGAGCGGTGGCGGCGCACCCCCCGACCGGGTGCACCGCCACCGCCGTTTCTCACCTCAGCGGACCGCTGTCATCAGCAGGTCCCGAGGTCGCTCCAGACCCCCCAGGCGCCGCTGGCGCTGGGGTCGTCGCCCTTGGTCCACCACTTGTTCTGGTAGTAGTGGCCCTTCCACGACACCTTGGTGGTGGCCGCGTAGGTGGTGCCGGTGTCCCAGCTCGGCGCGCCCGTGCAGGCACCCGAGGTCGGCGAGGCGGTCGCCGTCGGGGACGAGGTCGCCGTGGCCGTGGCGGTCGGCGAGGCGGTGGCGGTCGCGGTCGGCGAGGCCGTGGCGGTCGCGGTGGGCGACTGCGTCGGGCTCGGCGACGAGGTGCCGCCGGTCGCGCCGCGGGTCAGGTCGCCCTTCAGGCCGTACAGCGTGCCGGCGACGTTGACCGTCCAGTTCGACGGGGTCGAGACCGGCAGGTAGTAGGTGAAGTCCATGTCGATCGACGCACCCGGCGCCAGCGACTGCCAGCCCGGCAGCTTCACCGAGACGCGGTTGTAGGTGCCCTTGAGGCCGCCCGCGTTGCTGCCGGTGTGGTCCTGGCGGATCACCTGGAGGCCGAAGCCGGACTGGTCCTTGGCGTTGCCCGGGGCCGAGTTGCTGTAGTCGAACTGGAACTCGGTGCCGCCCGGCAGGGTGAGCGTCGAGTTGTTGACGATGTGGATCTTCGGGTTGATCGGGTAGTTCGAGTCACCCAGCGCGAAGTTGGTGAACGATACGTCGATCGGCAGGGTCTGCTGCGGCAGCGCGATCGTCGAACGGGTCGCACCGTACGGCGTGGAGGCCTTGAACTTGTCGTACATCAGCGAGGTCAGCGTCGAGCCGGGAACGTACTGGCCCTTGCCGCCGTTGGCGGCCGCGTCCCACTTGTAGTCGCCCGCGAGCTCCCAGATCATCGCGCCACCGGCGCCCTGGTTGACGATGTAGTCCGCCTTCGCGCCCACCGACTGCTCGTCCTCGGTCGAGAGGAAGACCTTCTTGGTGTCGTTCCACAGCCACGGAGCCACCAGGCTGGAGCTGTAGTTGCGGGCGTAGGTGCCCTGCAGCGCGGTGTCGCTCAGGCCGTACTTGGAGAGGTAGTCGGGCACGACGCCCTTCTCCAGGTTCTTGGCGTGCCACATCGGGTTCGACCCGGCCGGGGACTCCTTGCCCGCGGTGTCCTTGTCGTTCCAGATGTTGTCGATGCCGACGGCGCCGTCACCGCACGCGGTCAGGCCGGAGCCGGCCGGGCAGCTGGTCGCGGCCGCGGTGCCCCAGAGGCCGTTGGTGCCACCGGTGACGTTCTTGAAGCCGCGGGTGTAGTACGGCAGGCCGACGTTGATCCGGCCGGCCGGCATCGCGCCGCGGAAGTAGTGGTACGACCAGTCGGTGTTCAGGTAGCCGATGCCGCCGTACTGGCTGGTGCCGTACACGTTGGCCGCCGCCAGCTCGCCGTCCTTGCCGTCGTCGAACAGCGAGGCGTTCGGGCCGACGTACTTGTTCCAGGCGCCGTGCAGGTCGTACGACATGATGTTGACGTAGTCGAGGTACTGCGCCGGCTGGTAGGTCTCCATGCCGCGCAGCAGGTACCCGGAGGACGGGGCCGCGACCGAGAGCAGGTAGTGCTTGCCGTCGGCGGCGCCGGCCCGGTCCAGCTTCTCGCGCAGCGTCTTCATCAGCGCCGCGTAGCCCTTGGCCAGCGAGCCGCGCCGGGCGTTGGCGAGGGTCCAGTCCTGCGGGTTGCCCGCGTCCTTCATCGAGGTCGCGTACTCGTAGTCGATGTCGACGCCGTTGAAGCCGTACTTCTTGATGAAGTCGACCGCCGAGGCGGAGAAGGTGTCGATGCCCGCCTGGTTGACGCTGCCGTCGGCGTTGGTGGTCACCGAGTAGAAGCCGCCGGAGTTGACCCGGTCGCCGGCCGAGTCGAAGTAGCCGCCGGTCTCGGTCCAACCGCCCACCGAGATCATGGTCTTGACGTTCGGGTACTGCTTCTTGTACTTCGTCAGCAGGTTGAAGTGGCCCTTGTAGGGCAGCGTCGGGTCGAGCTCGGCGCCGGGCACGCCCGGGAAGGAGATCCCGGTGGCCTCGTTCTTGTCGTTGTCCTCGCCGACCGACAGCTTGTTGTCGCTGCCGATGTGCCCGAAGGCGTAGTTGAGGTGGGTGACCTTGTCCCAGGGGATGTCGCTCACCAGGTAGGGCGGCGTGCCGTCCTTGCCGGTGCGCCAGCCGGTGAAGTAGCCGATGATGCGGCGCTGGTGGTCCGCGCCCATCTTCTCGCGGCCCGCGGTGTCGTAGACGCTGCAGTAGGGGACGTCGACGCCGGGCGTCTGGTACAGGCCGTCGGGGCGACAGGCCGCGTTGTCGACGGTGGCGCTGGCGGACGCCTGCGACGGCGCCGCGCCAAGCGTCGCCATCAACAGGCCGGCGAGGCCGGCCACGGCCATCGAGGCCAGGCCCGCCCGGGCCGCCGGGCTGTTCGCCCGGTTCTTGTGGCGGGCAGCGGTGGGACGCTGCTCGACCGTGCTTCGGATCAACACTCGGTCCTCCGGGAGAGAGTGTCGGCGCGTACCTGTGGGGAGCACGCACGTGGGGGATTGGAGGTTGGCGCTGAAGCTATGTGGTCTGAACCACATAGGTCAATAGGTCTGTACCAATTGGTAATCAAATCCCCAACTCCGCCGGTCAAACCTCCGTCTGGCGACGACTGTGACGAGCCACCCGCACCCGCGTCCCGCACGAGGTCGAACACCACGCCCGACGTGCGTGTTGCTGCAGGAAGAACAGGATGCAACCGGGCGCCGGACAGGCCCGCACCAGCTCCCGCCCACCCCCCGTCAGCAGCTCCACGGCCGCCCGCGCCACCCGCGCCAACAACACCGGCCCGCGCTCCCCCGACAGGCTCCGCCGCACCGGCTCCCCCACGGCCCCCTCCGGCAGCTCCACCCACCCGGGAACCGCCCGCACCGCCGCGTTCACCACCGCCACCTCGGCCGGCTCCGCCGACCCGCCCGCCACCACCGCCGTCAGCACCGCGCGCAGCGCCCGCCGCAGCTCCAGGAACGCCGCCAGCTCCGCCGCCCCCAACTCCCCCGGCGGCACGCTCGGAAGGTCCAGCCCGACGGCGTGCCGCTCCACCCACACCGCCAGGTCGGACGGCTCCACCAGCACGTCCACCAGGTGACCGCGCAGGCCGCCCCGAATGAAGGTGCTGTTCACCAGGTCCAGGGCCAGGTGCTCGCCACCGACCGGCATCTCGTCCACTGCGCCGCGCTCCACCATGCCCTAACGGTAACGCGGCTTGCTTTCAGTTAGCCACAACCGCCAGAATCGAGTCGCTAACGTTTTCTTCCAGCTGCAGCCGTTAGGAGTGTCATGCCCAGCCGCGCCCCGGCCCGACCCGCCCCCACCGCCGTCCTCGCCTCCACCGCCACCGCCGTCACCGCCCTGCTGCTCCTCGTCGCCCTCGGCACCCTCACCCGCCAACCCCTCCTCATCCCACCCCTCGCCGCCTCCATGGCCCTCATCGCCGGCGCCCCCGCCCTCCCGCTCGCCCAGCCCCGCAGCGTCGTCGGCGGCCAGCTCCTCTCCGCCCTCACCGGCTACGCGGTGCTCGCCGTCGCGGCCCCCGGCCCGTGGTCCGCCGCCGTCGCCGGCGGCCTCGCCCTCGGCGTCATGACCCTCGCCCGCACCCCCCACTCCCCCGCGGCCGCCACCGCCGTCATCGTCGCCCTCACCGCCCCCGACCCGACCCGCTTCCTCCCCCTCCTCGCCCTGGCCGCCACCGCCCTCGTCCTCACCGGCCTGGTCGGATCCCGCCTGACGGCCCGCCAGTACCCCACCTACTGGTGGTGAGCCCGTAACCGATCCCCGCACCGATCGTTCGCACACACGGGGGACGGGCGCACCACCAGGCCCGAAGGGGGACGACCATGCCGGTCAAGTACACCCGTGAGCTGCTCACCGCACTCGCGGCGGAGTCGAACAGCGTCAACGACATCATGCGAAAGCTCGGTGTGCCGATGGCGGGCGGCACCCACAGCTACCTGAGCAGGCGCCTCCGGCACTACGGGATCGACACCTCGCACTTCAACGCGGGCCGACCCGACCACGGCCGCCGCCGCTACTCGCGCGAGCAACTGACCGAGGCGGCCGCCCACAGCGACAGCATCAACGCGATGATGGGGTACCTGGGCGTCACGCCCTACGACAGCCTCTACTCGCACCTGAAGAAGCGCCTGGCCGAGTTCGGCATCGACACCTCCCACTTCACCTTCAGGGGCGACGGCCGCAGCAGGGCCGCGGCCGTCCCCGAGGACACCCTGGCCGAGGCCGTGGCAACGCACCGCAGCATCCGCGGCGTGATCCTCGCCCTCGGGATGGTCGACGGCGGAGGCTCGCGAACGCTGGTGCGGGAGAGCATCGCCTTCCACCGGCTCGACACCTCGCACTTCACCGGCCAGGCGCACAACAAGGGCCGGAAGACCGGGCCGCGGCGCAAGGCCGAGGAGCTCCTCGTGCGGCGCCCACCGGGAAGCCAGCGGGTCCCGGGCGACCGGCTCCGCACCATGCTCGTGCACATCGGGCACCCCGATGCCTGTGAGATGTGCGGCACCCCTCCGACCTGGCTCGGACACCCCATGACCCTGGAGGTCGACCACATCAACGGCGACTGGCTCGACAACCGGCGGGAGAACCTGCGCCTGCTCTGCCCCAACTGTCACTCCATCACGCCCACCTACTGCGGCCGGAACATGAACCGGGCCACGCGCACGGAGGCGGTCGCCGCGTAGGGCACCCACCAGCCGGAAAACGTGCGGCCTGCTGGACGGAGAGCCGGTAGGCTAGATCCGGCGCGCGCCCGTACCCCAGCTGGCTAGAGGGTTGCGACTTAGGATCGCAGTGTCGTGGGTTCGAGTCCCACCGGGCGTACTGAGCCGAATGGCCGCCTGACCTTCAATTCGAAGGTCAGGCGGCCATCGTCATTCCTACGGCCCGTCAGCCCAGCAGGTCCCTCACCACCGGGGCCAGGGCGCGGAAGGCCTGGCCGCGGTGGCTGATGGCGTTCTTCTCGTCGGCCGTGAGCTCGGCGCAGGTCCGGGTCTCGCCGAGGGGCTGGAGGATCGGGTCGTAGCCGAAGCCGCCGTCGCCGGCCGGGGCGGTGCGCAGGGTGCCGAGGAGACGGCCCTCGACGACGCGCTCGGTGCCGTCGGGCAGGGCGAGGGCGGCGGCGCAGAAGAAGTGGGCGCCGCGGTGCTCGGGGGCGATGTCGCCGAGCTGGGCGAGCAGGAGCTCCAGGTTGGCGCGGTCGTCGCCGTGCTTGCCGGCCCAGCGGGCGGAGAAGATGCCGGGGGCGCCGCTCAGGACGTCCACGCACAGGCCCGAGTCGTCGGCGACGGCGGGCAGGCCGGTGGCCCGGGCGAGGGCGTGGGCCTTGAGGAGGGCGTTTTCGGCGAAGGTGACACCGGTCTCGGGGACGTCCGGGATCTCCGGGTAGGCGTCGGCGCCGACCAGCTCGACGTCCAGGCCGGCGCTGCCGAGGATGGCGCGGAGTTCGGCGACCTTGTGCTGGTTACGGGTGGCGAGGATGAGTCGGGTGGTCATGAATCCACCCTAACCGGACGTCAGCCGGTGCAGACCTGGGTGAGGTTGCCGGCGGCGTCGCCGAGCGGCTTGAGGTCCGGGACCTGCTTGTTGTTGACGGCGTGCTGGACCTTGTCGACCTGGGTCTGGAGGTCGGTGATGGCCTTGGCGACGTCGGTGTTCTTGGAGTTCTTGCCGAGCTGGTCGAGGTCGTTCTTCAGCTTCTGCAGGGACTGCCCGGCGGCCGCCGCGTCGTTGTTGGCGTTGTTGAACGCGCTGGTGACGTCGCTGATGTCACTGGTGATCTTGATCGCGGTGTTGCCGCAGTCCAGCGCCTTCTGGGCGGCCGAGCAGCTGACCGCGCTGAGCGGGAGGATGGCGATCAGGCCGGCCACGGCGAGGGTGGCGGGGCGAGCGATGCTCTGGGGCATCCGGTCCTCCTGGGTGCGCGGGTTCCGAGGGGGAAGGACGCGCGCCGAGGAGTGCACGGTTCCCGCAACGAGGTGCTGCGGGAACCGTAAGGGCTGCGGGCCCGGCCTGTACAGCGCCGGTGTCGACAACAGGCCGCGCCCCGGAGCCCGTTCGGGAGCCCGTGGGGACTCAGCCCTCCAGGGCCTTGCGCTGGATCTCGTCCAGCTCGGCGCAGCCGAGGGTGCCGAGGTCGAGGAGCTGGTCGAGCAGGGCGCGGTCGAAGGGGGCGCCCTCGGCGGTGCCCTGGACCTCGACGAAGCGGCCGTCGGAGGTGCAGACGATGTTCATGTCGGTCTCGGCGCGGACGTCCTCCTCGTACTGGAGGTCGAGCATGGGGACGCCGCCGATGATGCCGACGCTGACGGCGCTGACGCCGCCGGTGATGGGCTGGCCCTTGGCGCGGAGGATCTTCTTGTCGCGGGCCCAGGAGACGGCGTCGACGAGTGCGACGTAGGCGCCGGTGATGGCGGCGGTGCGGGTGCCGCCGTCGGCCTGGAGGACGTCGCAGTCGAGGACGATGGTGTTCTCGGCGAGGGCGCGGTGGTCGATGACGGCGCGCAGCGAGCGGCCGATGAGGCGGCTGATCTCGTGGGTGCGTCCGCCGATGCGGCCCTTGACGGCCTCGCGGTCGCCGCGGGTGTTGGTGGCGCGGGGGAGCATGGAGTACTCGGCGGTGACCCAGCCTTCGCCGCTGCCCTTGCGCCAGCGGGGGACGCCTTCGGTGACGCTGGCGGTGCACAGCACCTTGGTGTCGCCGTAGGAGATGAGGACGGAGCCTTCGGCGTGCTTGCTCCAGCCCCGTTCGATGGTGACGGGGCGGAGCTGGTCGGGGGTGCGGCCGTCGATGCGTGACATAGGCACCGAGCGTAGTCGTTGTGCGGGGGTGGCCGGTCGAGCGCCTCGGTGCGGGGCGGTGAACGTTTCGGCCCGCCGACCCGGAGGTCGGCGGGCCGGGGTGTGAGCCGGGGGCTCAGCTCACATCATGTCCTCGATGTCGGCGGCGATCGGGTCGGCGTCGGTGCCGATGACGACCTGGATCGCGGTGCCCATCTTGACGACGCCGTGGGCGCCGGCGGCCTTCAGGGCTGCCTCGTCGACGAGGGAGGCGTCCTTGACCTCGGTGCGCAGGCGGGTGATGCAGCCTTCGACCTCTTCGATGTTGTCGATGCCGCCGAGACCGGCGACGATCTTCTCAGCCTTGCTGGCCATCTGTTTCTCTCCCTCTGTCTCGGCACGCCGGCTGCTCTGCCGGGTGCCGTCCTGCGCTGTGCTGGGGGTGCCCCCGGCCGGAGGCTGGGGAAGGGGTCGCTGCCGGTGCTGATGCGGGCTCAGCTGCCGTGCTGCTGCTCGGCAGCGCGACCAGCATCACCCGGGCGGGACCGATCTGCCACGTTAGTCCACTTTTGGCCCATTCCGGCGCGCATGCTCTGGATCTTCGTCCGAGGATGTCGATCAGCGGGGCCTGTGGCCCCGGCGCGTGGCCTGCACCCAAAGTGGTCTACACCAATATATGTGTACTCCGATGAACGCAGGAAGCGCCCCGGGTGTTCCTGAGCTCCGTCCGAGGGTCCCGCACGGACCACCGGCCGGCAACTGCTCTCGGAGGGCGATGATGAGTTCGGCAGGCGCCACGGCACCGCAGTCCCTGTGGTGGCACACCTTCTACGGCGGACTCCAGAAGATGGGCCGCTCCCTCCAGCTGCCGGTGGCCGTGCTGCCGGCCGCGGGCATCCTCAACCGCCTCGGGCAGCCCGACGTGTTCGGCAAGGACGGCCTGGGCTGGGACGACGTCGCCAAGGTGTTCGCCGCGGCCGGCGGCGCACTGCTGGACTCCTCACTCGGCCTGCCGATGCTGTTCTGCATCGGCGTCGCGATCGGCATGGCGAAGAAGGCGGACGGCTCCACCGCGCTGGCGGCCGTGGTGGGCTTCCTGGTCTTCTACGCCGTCCTGCACGCCTTCCCCGAGGACTGCAAACTGCCGACGGTGCTGGTCGGCTCCCAGTGCGTGGACTTCACCTCGGCCAAGTCGGCCGCCGCGACCTACCAGAACCCGGGCGTACTGGGCGGCATCCTGATCGGCCTGCTGTCGGCCTGGCTCTGGGTGCGCTTCCACCGCACCAGGCTGGTCGACTGGCTGGGCTTCTTCAACGGCCGCCGCCTGGTGCCGATGATCACCGCCCTGGTGGGCATGGTGCTGGCGGTCCTGGCGGTCTGGGCCTGGCCGCCGATCGGCCGGGCCTTCAACGACATGAGCCAGGCCCTGGCCGACCTGGGCGCGGGCGGCGCGGGCATCTTCGGTGTCGCCAACCGCGCGCTGCTGCTGATCGGCATGCACCAGCTGCTGAACACCTTCGTCTGGTTCCAGTTCGGCGACTACACCAAGGCGGACGGCGTCGTCGTCCACGGCGACATCCCGCGCTTCCTGGCCGGCGACCCGACCGCGGGCCAGTTCACCTCCGGATTCTTTCCGATCATGATGTTCGCGCTGCCGGCCGCCGCACTGGCGATGGCGCACTCGGCCAAGCTCCACCGCCGCAAGGAGATCTACGGCCTGATGCTCTCGGTCGGCCTGACGTCCTTCGTGACCGGCGTCACCGAGCCGATCGAGTACTCGTTCGCCTATGTCGCCCCCGCGCTGTACGCGGTGCACGCACTGCTGACCGGCGCGTCGATGGCGATCACCTGGGCGCTGGGGGTGCACGACGGCTTCAGCTTCTCGGCGGGTCTGATCGACTACGCCATCAACTGGAGCCTCGCCACCAAGCCTTGGATGATCATCCCGATCGGGCTCGCCTTCGCCGTCGTGTACTACGCGCTGTTCCGGTTCATCATTGTGAAATTCGACATGAAAACCCCGGGGCGCGAGGACGACGACGAGGTCGAGGACGTGACCAAGGCATAAACCCAGCGTCACCGCGCCCATTTCAACGAAGGCCCTCGGACACTCCGTCCGAGGGCCTTCGGCATATCGGGAAAGGACCAAGGAACCGGGCCCGAAGGGCCGATGGCACTGGATCCCACACAGGGTCCGAATATTCGCCCGGGGAAATTCCGCGACCCGCCGGGCACCCGGGGCGGTGGGCCGTCCGACCGGCGGGGCCCGGCCTGCGGAGGGGGCGGGGGCGGCTCGGCCGGGACGGGACCGGGTGGGGGAAGGGCCCCCGGCGCCGGTGATCGACCGTTCGGCAATGCGCCACCGCCGTTCCCCGCGGGCGTCGCCATCCGTTTCGCCGAGAAGGCGGAGAAGGCCGGGGCGGCGGGCGGACCGCCAGGGCCGGTCGCAATGCGCCCGGGAATACCGGAGTGCTCGGACCAGCCCCGGCGAGTGCTTCCGACCTCCGGACCGGCCGCCGAACCGGCCGCGGGATCGACCGCCGCGGCCGGCCCGCGGCGGGGCGGCCACCGCGCACCGCGGTCCGGCCCGGGCGGACACCCCGGCCCGGACCTGCCGGGCACCTCGGTCCGGACCTTCCGGGCACCCCGGCCACGGCCGCCCTCGACCGGCCCCCGACCCGTCGGGCCGCCCCCGCCGCACCGGCCCGCGGGCACCCCGGACACGGCCCCGCCGGGCCGACCATTCGTCCACTGCCCGGCCCCGCCGAAGCCCTCCGGGCGGCACCCGCCGAGCGGTCGCGTCTTTTGTTGCGCAAATAGCCAAAATCCCAATCACGGCGGGTAATCATGATCGTCGATCCGCAAGTAGGTTTCGATTTCATAGCGCTTCTCACCAGCACCGCTTTCGGGGGTTCCCCCCCTTCTCCACCCGTGCTACAAAACTGGTCTACACCACGTGTGGTGTAGACCAGTTCGCGGTTCGGCCCCCTGTGCACCTCCCCCGACCGACCGCCCCTGTCGTTAGGAACCCACCCCCATGAGTCAGTCTGCGCAGGCACCGGCGCCCGCCGCGGCTCCGGCCACGCCAAGCCCCACCAAGAAGTTCGGCCAGAACCTGCTCCAGGGTCTGCAGAAGATCGGCCGCAGCCTCCAGCTGCCCATCGCCGTTCTGCCGGCCGCCGGCCTGCTGCTGCGCCTCGGCCAGGACGACGTCTTCGGCAAGGACGGCCTGGGCTGGGACAAGGTCGCCGCGGTGTTCGCCACCGCCGGTGACGCCGTCTTCGCCAACCTTCCGCTGCTCTTCGCGGTGGGCATCGCGATCGGCTTCGCCAAGAAGGCCGACGGCTCCACCGCGCTCGCCGCGCTGGTCGGCTTCCTGGTCTACAAGAACGTGCTGACCGCGTTCCCGATCACCGACGCGGTGGTCGCGGACGGCAAGTACACCGCCGCCACCTACCAGAACCCCGGCGTGCTCGGCGGCATCGTGATCGGTCTGCTCAGCGCCGTGCTGTGGCAGAAGTACCACCGCACCAAGCTGGTCGACTGGCTCGGCTTCTTCAACGGCCGCCGTCTCGTCCCGATCATCATGGCCTTCGTCGGCACCGCCGTCGGTGTCGTCTTCGCCCTGGCCTGGGGCCCGATCGGCGACGCCATCAAGAGCCTGAACGACTCCCTGATCAGTGCCGGCGCGCTCGGCGCGGGTGCCTTCGGCCTGGTCAACCGCGGTCTGCTGCCGGTCGGCATGCACCAGTTCGTGAACTCCTACGCCTGGTTCCAGACCGGTGACTTCACCAAGGCCGACGGCACCGTCGTGCACGGCGACCTGACCCGCTTCTTCGCCGGCGACCCGACCGCCGGACAGTTCATGTCGGGCTTCTACCCGATCATGATGTTCGCGCTGCCCGCCGCCGCGCTGGCCATCGCCCACGCCGCCAAGCCGCACCGCCGCAAGGCCGTCCTCGGCATGATGCTGTCGCTGGCGCTCACCTCCTTCGTCACCGGTGTCACCGAGCCGATCGAGTTCGCCTTCGTCTTCATCGCCCCGGCCCTGTACGTCATCCACGCGGTGCTGACCGCCATCTCGATGGCCGTCACCTGGGCGCTCGGCGTGCACGACGGCTTCACCTTCTCGGCCGGCCTGATCGACTACGCGCTGGCCTGGAACAAGGCCACCGACCCGTGGCTGATCATCCCGATCGGCCTGGTCTTCGCCGCCCTGTACTACTTCCTCTTCCGCTTCGCGATCGCGAAGTTCGACCTCAAGACCCCCGGTCGCGAGGACGACGAAGAGGTCGAGGACGTGACCAAGGCCTGACGCCGGTCACCCCCCGCACGCCGCTCACGACCCCGCCCCGCCACTCGCTCCCCCGAGTGGCGGGGCGGGGTCGTCCCGTACCCGGGGCCGTCCTGCCTCCCGGGGTCGTCCTGCCTCTCGGAGCCGTCCCACCTCTCGGGCCGCACGGCGAGACGGTGGTTGACGAACCAGCAAGATCGCTGGTCAACTGAAGCGGTGAACGCCCCGCGCATCCTGGTCACCCGCAGCCACATCGACTTCGGTCGCGTGTGGTCCGCGGCGTGTTGCGCCTGATCCTCGCCGTTCCCCCGCTGCCGCCCGGCTGACCTCCCGCCGCGCCGCCGCCCCGCTTCCAGCCACTCGTGTCCGCCCGCCCCACGCGGGCCACCGCCACGCACCCGCGTGCACGCCGCACGCAGTCGCACGAGGAAAGTCAAGGCCCCGCCATGCCCCGCCAGCTGCACCTTTCCGCTGCCCTCGACAGCCCCGGCCGGTTCGACGCCGGACACTTCACCGCCCTCGCCCGCCTCGCCGAACGGGCCACCCTGGACTTCGTCACCCTGGACGACTCGTACACCCCCGAGCCGCGCCGGCTCGACGCCCTCGCCACCTTCTCCCGGCTTGCCCCGCTGACCGGCGGACTCGGCCTCGTCCCGACCGTCACCACCACCCACACCGAGCCCTTCCACACCTCGATCTCCGTCAACACCCTGGACTGGGTGAGCGAGGGCCGGGCCGGCTGGCTGGTCGGCGTCTCGGACACCGAGGCGGAGGCCCGCGCCTTCGGGCGGCGGCCCGTCGCGCCCGCCGACGCGCTCTGGGCCGAGGCCGCCGACGCCGCCGAGGTCGCCGCCCGGCTCTGGGACAGCTGGGAGGACGACGCGGAGATCCGCGACGTCGCGACCGGCCGGTTCATCGACCGCGACCGGCTGCACCACATCGACTTCGAGGGCCCGCACTTCTCCGTACGCGGCCCCTCCATCACCCCGCGCCCGCCGCAGGGCCGCCCGGTCGTCGCGGTACCGGTCGCCGCGGCTGACCTCGCCCCGGACGCCTCGGCCGGCGGCCGGGCCCGGGTCGAGACGGCCGTCCGGCACGCCGACGTCATCCTGCTCGACGCCCCCGACCGAGCCGCCCGGCTGACCGCCGCCACCCGGCTGCGGCTGCACGCGGGCGAACGCCTGCGGATCCTCGCCCGAATCGACGCCGACCTCCCCGATCCGGCCGCGGCCTCCCGGCTGGTCGAGCACCTCACCGAGGTCGGCGGCGGCGTCGACGGCTTCCACCTGGTGCCCGCCGACCCGGCCCGCGACCTGGCGGCCGTCGCCGACCGGGTCGTCCCCGCGCTGCGCGAGCGCGGACTGTTCCGCACCGCCTACCCCGGCCGCACGCTGCGCGACAGCCTCGGCCTGACCCGCCCCGCCAGCCGCTACGCGCTCGCCGCCGCCGCTCCCACCGAGGTGACCCGATGACGGACCGACCGCTCAAGCAGATCCACCTCGCCGCGCACTTCCCCGGCGTCAACAACACCACGGTGTGGACGGACCCGCAGTCCCGGAGCCAGATCGACTTCTCCTCCTTCCGCCATCTCGCCGAGACGGCCGAGCGCGGCAGGTTCGACTTCCTCTTCCTCGCCGAGGGCCTGCGGCTGCGCGAGGTCAAGGGCCGCATCCACGACCTCGACGTGGTGGGCCGACCCGAGTCGATCACCGTGCTGAACGCGCTGGCCGCCGTCACCACCCACCTCGGGCTGGCCGCCACCGTCAACGCCACCTTCAACGAACCGTACGAACTGGCCCGGCGGTTCGCCTCGCTGGACCACCTCTCCGGCGGGCGCGCCGCCTGGAACGTCGTCACCTCCTCGGACGCCTTCACCGGTGAGAACTTCCGCCGGGGCGGCTACCTCGACCGCGCCGACCGCTACACCCGGGCGGCCGAATTCGTCGAGCTGGCCCGGAAGTTCTGGGACGGCGACGAGGAGACCGTGCACCACGTCGGGCCGCACTTCGAGGTCGAGGGACGGTTGTCACTGCCCCGCCCGCCGCAGGGCCACCCGGTGGTCATCCAGGCCGGGGACTCCGACGAGGGCCGGGAGTTCGCCGCCGCCGCGGCCGACGTCGTCTTCAGCCGGCACTCCACCCTGGCCGACGGCCAGGCCTTCCACGCCGACGTGAAGCGGCGGCTGGCCGCGTACGGCCGCAAGCCGGACGAGCTGAAGATCATGCCCGGGGTGACCTACGTCCTGGGCGACACCGACGCCGAGGCCGCCGAGCGCGCCACCGAGATCCGCCGGGCCCAGGTCGGACCGCGGACCGCGATCGCCTTCCTGGAGCAGGTCTGGGGCATCGACCTGTCCGACCACGACCCGGACGGGCCGCTGCCCACCGTCGACCCCGACCCGGACAGCGCCCTCGTCCAGGGCCGGACCAGGATCGGCGACCCGCTGGAGATCGCCGCCAAGTGGCGGGCGGTGGCGGCCGAGAAGCGGCTCAGCAGCCGCGAGCTGGTGATCGAGCTGACCGGCCGGCAGTCCTTCATCGGCTCGCCGGAGACGGTCGCCGCGCAGGTCGACCGGTACGTCCAGCAGGACGCGGCGGACGGCTTCATCCTCGTCCCGCACCTCACCCCCGGCGGCCTGGACGACTTCGTCGACCGGGTGGTGCCGCTGCTCCAGGAGCGCGGGGTGTTCCGCACCGACTACACCGGGACGACGCTGCGCGACCACCTCGGACTGCCCGTCCCCGGGCGGCGCTAGCACCCGGACGCCCGGTCCGCACCCGCCTCGGCCCTGCTCAGATCTGCTCAGATCCGGCCGAGGCGGGCCGCGTGCACACCGGCCTGGAAGCGGCTCTCCGCCCCCAGGTCGGCGATCAGCTCGGCGACCAGTCGGCGGACCGTCCGCTCGGACACCTCCAGCTTGCGGGCGATCGCCGTGTCCGTGAGCCCGGCGGCGAGCAGTCGCAGCACCTCGATGTGACGATCAGTCATTTCGACTGCGCCGGAGAGAAGTTCGGGAGGGGTCCAGGCGCCCGCCCAGAAGTACTCGAACAGTTCCGCCACCAGCGCCACCAGGGCCGGCTCGCGGACCACCACCGCCGCCTCGGCCCCCGGGGCGCCGCCCGGGCCGGCCCCCGGAGCGGGCAGGATCGCCAGCCGGGCGTCCACCACGATCAGCCAGAGCGGCAGGCTGTGGGCGGCCCTGATCCGGGCGCCGGCGCCGGTCAGTTCGCGGACGTGCGCCAGCACCGCGGGCCGGCGCAGCGCGGCGGCCGGGTAGATGGTGCGCAGGGTGGCGCCGTGGGCGAGGGCGAGTCGTTCGCGGGCGAGCTTGCCGGCCAGGGCCGGGCCGGAGAGGTCCTGGCCGGGGCGCAGGGAAAGGGCCTCGGTGCGGGCGCCGCGGGCGGCGTCCTCCAGGAGGGCGGCGATGCGGTCGGCGCCGCGGACGAGTTCGAGGGCGGTGCCGGCGTGGTGGCGGTGCTGGATCGGCAGGTAGCCGGTGTGCAGGCGTTCGACGGTGTCGCGGGCGTGGTGGAGGGCGTCGACGAGGGCGGTGACCTTGGTGTCGGTGTCGAGCAGGAGTTGGCGCAGGGCGGTGTCGACGGAGACGGCGCCGTGGCCGGGGGTACCGGTGGCGGTGGGCTGGAGCAGGCCGAGGGTACGGAGTTCGGCGGTGGCGGCGGCGGTGCGGGTCTCGTCCCAGCCGGGGTGGGCGGCCGGTGGGCCGGGGTCGGCGAGCAGGCGGGCGTAGAGCTGGGTGGCATCGCTGCCGGTGGGGCTCTCCATCGGCGCAGCGTAGTGAGACCGGGCGGGGGCGGGCCGGGGTTTCCGCAGTGCGAGACGGGCCATGGCCGGGGTCGCTTCCGCTCTCGGCCATGGCCGGTTCCGGCAGCTCCGGGCGGCTGACCTGCGGCGCGGCGGTGGTGAGGATGGGCCCATGGTTCTTCCCGAGGCTTCGATGATCTGGTTGGACGGCGCCCTGGTGCCGTGGCGGGATGCGCGGACGCATGTCCTGACGCACGGTCTGCACTACGGGACGGGGGTGTTGGAGGGGACGCGGGTGTTCGCGACGGCGGACGGTCCGGCGGTGTTCCGGCTGTTGGAGCACCTGCGGCGGCTGGAACGCAGTGCGCGGATGCTGCGGATGGAACTGCCGTACGGTGTGGATGAGCTGGCGAAGGCGACTGTGGACCTGGTGCGCGCCAACGGCCACCGCTCCTGCTACCTGCGGCACTTCGCGTTCCTGGGCTACGGCTCGATGGGGCTGGACATGCGTGACTCCCCCACCACGACGTCGATCGCGAGTTGGGAGTGGCAGTCCCAACTCCCTTCCGGTGAGGCGGGGATCAGGGTGAAGACGAGCAGTTGGCGGCGGAACGACCCGAACGCGGTGCCGCCGGCGGCGAAGGCGACCGGGCCGTATCTGAACGCGGTGCTGGCGCGCCGGGAGGCGACCGACGCGGGGTACGACGAGGCCCTGCTGCTGGGCCCGGACGGCTCGGTGAGCGAGTGCACCGCCGAGAACGTGTTCGCCGTCCGCGACGGGGTGCTGCGCACACCGCCGACCAGTGCGGGCGCCCTGGAGGGGATCACCCAGGACACCGTGCTGACGGTGGCCCGTGAACTCGGTCTGCCGGTCCGGGTGGAGGGGCTGCTGCGCTCCGACCTGTACGCGGCGGACGAGGTGTTCGTCTGCGGGACGGCGGCCGGGGTCGTTCCGGTCCGCTCGTTGGACGACCGGGAGCTGCCGGCCGCGCCGGGCCCGGTCACCGCCCGGCTGCGGGCGGCGTACGGGGCGGCGGTGTCGGGTGCCGATCCGCGGTACCGGCACTGGCTGACGCCGGTGGACTGAACGCCGCCGCCCCCGCTGCCCGGGTCGGGGCGGCGGGGGCGGCGGGTCGCCACCGGTCAGGGCGAACGGTTCAGCGCGAACGCTCGGAGCGAGCGGTTCGGAGGGTGGCGGTTCGGAGGGTGGCGGTTCAGAGCGAGCGGCGCCGGCGGCGGAGCCCGGCCAGCGCGGCGGCTCCGGCACCGAGCAGCAGGGCGGCGGCGCCGGCGATCCGGCCGGTGTGGTCGGCGTCGGCGCCGGTGGTGGCCAGGCGCTCGGCCGGTGCGGGGGCAGCCGCGGCGGGGGCGGCGGCGACGGCCTGGCCAGCTGCGGCAGCCGGGGCGGCCGGAGCGGAGGCGGCCGCGGTCGGGGTGGCCGCCGGGGCCGGGGTGGTGATCTCGGCGGCGGGCTTCGGTGCGGGGGCGGGCGCGGTGGTCTTCGGCTTCGGCCCGGCCCCGCCGGTGCCAGGGGTGGCGGCCGGAGCGCCGGTCGGGTCGGCGGGCGTCTTCGGCCCGGCCTCGGTGACCTGGACGTTGACGGTGCCCGAGCAGTTGGTGGTGCCGTGGAAGGGCCGGTCGAGGCCCTCGTTGACGAAGACGCAGGGCTGCAGCGCGGTGACCCCGACGGGCATGCCGGCGGGGTAGCTGACCCGCACCCGCTTGGTGGTGGCGCTCCCGGGTGCGGCCGAGGAGTTCCGGCCGTCGAGGTAGTAGCCCACCGTCCCCTGCTCGTCCTCTCCCCGGGGCACCGCGGGCAGCGCCGTCCAGCGGCCGTCGGCGCCGCGCACCTCCAGCTTGGCGCGCTCGTCGGTGAAGAGCACCTGTCCGAGGTTGGTGTAGGCCGACGGGCTCGGGTTGCCGAGCACCGCGTCGAACTCGATCGGCGCACCGCCCGCGACGGCCGTGCCCGGCACGCCGGTGATGCGGCCGGAGATCGCGGCCACCTTGATCGTGTGGCTGTCGGAGAGCGCCGGCTCGACCGGGTGGTCCAGCCACCAGCCCTTCACCTCCGTGCGCAGGGTGAGGACCGGGCCGACGCCGCCGTTGCTCATGCCGTTGTGCGCGGTGCCCATCGGCACGCCGACGCGCAACCGGACGTCGGTGCCGCCCGGCGGCACGATGATCTTGCCGGCGACGCCCGAGAAGACGATCCCGTCCCCGTCGGTCCGGGAGGTCAGCGGGATGCTCTCCCAGTCGCCGAGGCTGTTCACGAAGTCCAGGCTGACGGCCTTCTCCGGCGCTCCGCCGTCGGTCCGCAGCGACAGCTCCAGCGCGACGCCGAAGCCCTCGTCCCCCTTGTTGCCGATGGTCTCGGTGAACTCCACCGGCTGGCCCGCGAACCCGACCGAGGCCGGGGCGTGGACGGTGAGGCCGAGCGGCCCCGCGGTGGCGGACGCCGGTGCGGCGGCCGTCACGCCGCCGGCGACCAGCCCGGCGACCAGTCCGGCGGTGAGGACGGCGGCCGGGACGGCGCCGCGGACCCGGCGGACGGCGAGGTCGAGGTGGTTCTTGCGCATGCTGTTCCCCCCGGAACCCGTGCCCGGACGGCGGTGACGCCGCGCGGGCAGCACGAAGCGACGTGCTGGCGAGTGTGGTCTCGGCCGGCCCGACGGGCCCGGCCGCTGCGCGCCGCTTCCGCGCCGCTCACTAACCAGGACGCACGGGGGCCCGGGAGGTTGCAGGTGGTTTCGGAAAACCTTCGGCCAGGTCCTGTCCGGACGCTGGTCCGCGGGGTGCCCGCCGGACTGCTCAGATCTCGTAGACGGCGCCGGCCCGGGCGATCTCCACCGGCCCGGCGAAGGCGGCGGCGGCGTCCCGGCGGTTGTGCTCGGCGTCGGTCCACGGCGGGATGTGGGTGAGGACCAGGCGGCGGGCGCGGGCGGCGGTGGCGTGTTCGCCGGCCTCGCGGCCGTTGAGGTGGACGGACCGGTAGGTGTCGCGGCCGTCGATGTAGGCGGCCTCGCAGAGGAAGAGGTCGCTGTCGCGGGCGAGCTCGACGAGTTCGGCGCTCTCGCCGGTGTCGCCGGAGTAGACGAAGGTCCGGCCGTCGTGTTCGAGGCGGAACGCGAAGGCGTCGACGGGGTGGTTGACCTGGGCGACGCCGATCCTGAACGGGCCCAGGTCGAAGGTGCCGGGGGTGAGGGTGCGGAAGTCGAAGACCTCCTTCATCCCGGGGTTCTCCGGCATGTCGTAGGCCCGGGCCATCCGTTCGGCCGTCCCGGCGGGCCCGTAGACGGGCATCGGGTCGGGACAGCCCTCGGCGCGGTAGTTGCGGGCGACCCAGTAGGCGCAGAGGTCGATGCAGTGGTCGGCGTGCAGGTGGCTGAGCAGGACGGCGTCGACCTCGTAGAGGCTGACGTACTTCTGCAGTGCGCCGAGTGCGCCGTTGCCGAGGTCGAGTACGACGCGGTAGCCGTCGGCCTCCACGAGGTAGCTGGAGCAGGGCGAGTCGGTGGACGGGAAGCTCCCCGAACACCCCACCACGGTCAGTTTCATCCGAGCCCCTCCGCCCCGACACGTCTTGGCTGCTGGTCCATGGCAGCGCGGGCCGGTGAACCGGCCGGTAGCACTGCGTTCGCGTGTCGAGAGTAAGGGCGGAGGGGCACTTTGCCCCCGTCTCCGTGCCGCGCTGTGGCTGGAATCACCAGAACGCCGGGGGCGGGGGCGGCGGCGGGGCGGGTCAGCGGCGGCCCGGTCGTTTGCGGGCCCAGGCCTTGATCGTGTCGGGGTGCCAGCGGGGGTGGCCGCTGCCGTCGATGACGTCCGGGTCGGGGAGCAGACCGTGTCTGCGGTAGTTGCGGACGGTTTCCGGCTGGACGTTGATGTGGCGGGCGATCTCGGCGTACGACCACAGGTCGGTGCTGCGGCTCACGGGGTCACCTCCGGCTGCATGGGGGGACGTGCGTGATCAGCCTTTCCGGACCTTGAGGGTGTCTTTACCGCAGAACGGACTCTGTGGTCATTCCGTGACGAACCGGGAGCAGGGAACGGACAAATACCCGACTGTCACGGCGGCCGTGCTGGTGGCGCGGGGTGCGGTCCCGGTACGGTCGGGCCATGACTGGCATCTGGGTGGTCCTGGCGCTGGCGGCTGTCGCGGTCCTGGCCGCCGTGGTGTCCGCGCTGGTCCGGCGCGCGCGGCGGACGACCGCCCCCGCCCCGGCGCCGACCCGTCCGGCGCGGCGGGGCCGGGGCCCGGCGCCGCAGGAGATCTGGTGGGCCGAGGTGCCGTTCGAGGACGGCCCGGGGTCGAAGGACCGCCCGTGCCTGGTGCTGCGGGTGAACGCGCGCACCGCGACCGTCGCCAAGATCACCAGCAAGCACCACGCGGACCGGCCCGGTGTCCTGCCGCTGCCGCCCGGCTCGGTCGGCGACCGGACCGGCCGGACCAGCTGGCTGGAGACGGACGAGCTGCGCGAGGTGCCGCTGTCGGCGTTCCGCCGCCGCGCGGGCGCGGTGGACCAGCAGATCTGGGCCCGCGCCCGGCGCGCGGCCTCCTCGCAGTGAGGCTGTCGAGCCTTCTCACAGTGAGGCTGTCGGGCCCTCTCGCAGCGGGCCCGTCAGCGCCCGGACGACCGGGTCAGGCCCAGAGCTGGCCCTGCAGCGCCTCGACGGCCTGTTCGGTGGTCTCGGCGGTGTAGATGCCGGTGGACAGGTACTTCCAGCCTCCGTCGGCGACGACGAAGACGATGTCGGCGCGCTGCCCGGCCGCGGCGGCCTTGCGGCCGACGCCGATGGCGGCGTGCAGGATGGCGCCGGTGGAGACGCCCGCGAAGACGCCCTCCTGCTGGAGGAGTTCGCGGGTGCGGCGGACGGCGTCGGCCGAGCCGACCGAGAAGCGGGTGGTGAGCACCTCGGCGTCGTACAGCTCGGGGACGAAGCCCTCGTCGAGGTTGCGCAGGCCGTAGACCAGGTCGTCGTAGCGCGGCTCGGCGGCGACGATCTGCACGCCGGGGACCTTCTCGCGCAGGAAGCGGCCGACGCCCATCAGGGTGCCGGTGGTGCCGAGGCCCGCCACGAAGTGGGTGACGGCGGGCAGGTCGGCGAGGATCTCGGGGCCGGTGGTGGCGTAGTGGGCGCCGGCGTTGTCGGGGTTGCCGTACTGGTAGAGCATCACCCAGTCGGGGTGCTCGGCGGCGATCTCCTTGGCGATCCGCACGGCGGTGTTGGAGCCGCCGGCGGCCGGGGACGGGATGATCTCCGCGCCCCACATGCGCAGCAGCTCGCGGCGCTCCTCGCTGGTGTTCTCCGGCATCACGCAGACCATCCGGTAGCCCTTGAGCTTGGCGGCCATGGCGAGCGAGATGCCGGTGTTGCCGCTGGTGGGCTCCAGGATGGTGCAGCCGGGGGTGAGCAGTCCGGCGGCCTCGGCGCGCTCGATCATGTGCAGCGCCGGGCGGTCCTTGATGGAGCCGGTGGGGTTGCGGTCCTCCAGCTTGGCCCAGAGGGTGACCAGGCCGTCGGTGTTGCCGGGGACGGCGGAGGAGATCCGGGGCAGGCGGACGAGCGGGGTGTTGCCGACGGCGTCGAGCGGGCTGTCGTAACGCAAGGGGGGCCTCCGGCAACGGGGGTGGGGGTCGGGAGCGGCGGCTCTCCCGCCCGTGCGGACGCGGGCGGGAGAGCGGGAGGTCAGCGCGCGCCGCCGGCCACGGCGGGCAGGATGGTGACGCTGTCGCCGTCGGCGAGGGCCGTGGAGATGCCCTCCAGGAAGCGGACGTCCTCGTCGTTCAGGTAGACGTTGACGAAGCGGCGCAGCTCGCCGCCCTCCAGCAGGCGGGCGGCGATGCCCGGGTGGCGGGCGTCGAGGTCGTGGAAGAGCTCCCCGAGGTTGCTGCCGGTGCCCTCGACGGCCTTGGCGCCGTCGGTGTAGGTGCGGAGGATGGTCGGGATGCGGACCTCGATGGCCATGGCTGCGCTCCTGTGCGAGTCGTGAGGTGGGTGGGCCGCAACGGACGCGGCGGGGCTGGGCGGGCCCGGGGCCGGGTCGGCGGCGGGCCTGGGCAGGCGGCTCAGTGCGAGCGCGCCTGCGTGCCGGGACAGATCGCGCTGGCGAGCCGGCACAGGTCGATGTGCAGGCGCGCCACGAGGCGGGTGCCCGGGGCCTGGTTGCTCACATCGACGGAACGCATGGGCTCATCGTATAGATTCCCGGCCCGGCTCCGACATGCCTGTCTCGCAATCCGGATGTTTCCGTATCTGCTGCTGAGATGAGAGGGGCCCGCCGACTGCTCGCGGGCGGTCGGCGGGCCGTGCCCAGGGGGGTGCCGGTCAGGGCTGGTGGGCCTCGACGACCTGGACGTCTTCTTCTGTGATCTCGCCGTCCACGATGCGGAACGAGCGGAACTCGTACGGGTCGTCCGCGCCGTTGCCCTCGGCGGTGGAGACCAGCACGTAGTGCGCGAACGGCTCGGAGGCGTAGGTCACATCGGTGCGGGAGGGGTAGGCCTCGGTGGCGGTGTGCGAGTGGTAGACGATCACGGGCTCCTCGTCCCGGTCGTCCATCTCGCGGTAGAGCTTGAGCAGGTCACCCGAGTCGAACTCGTAGAAGGTGGGCGAGCGGGCGGCGTTGAGCATCGGGACGAACCGTTCGGGCCGCCCGGTTCCGGCCGGTCCGGCGACCACGCCGCAGGCCTCGTCCGGGTGGTCGGCGCGGGCGTGGGCGACGATCGCGTCGCGCAGTTCTCGGGTGATGGTCAGCATGCGGTCAGGATAGCCACGCCCCGGCGGGTGTCCGCCGGGGCGTCCACGGCCCGGACCGGGCCGGTCAGTTGCCCTCGCGGGCGTGCAGGTGGTCGTGGGCGACGCCGTGCACGGCCTGCGGGCGGACGCGCTTGAGCGTCTGGTAGCCGACGACCAGCAGCAGGGCCCAGGCCGGGAAGACGTACAGCGAGATCCGGTTGTCGCGGTCGAGGGCGATCAGCACGACGACCAGGACGAGGAAGGCCAGCGCGGCCCAGCTGCTCCACAGGCCGGTGGGGGCCTTGAAGCCGGGCGGCGGCAGGTGGCCGCCCTGCCAGGCCTTGCGGTAGCGGATCTGGCAGATCAGGATCATCGCCCAGGTCCAGAGGCCGCAGACGGTCGCCACCGAGGTGATGTACTCGAACGCCTTGGCGGGGACGAGGTAGTTGAGCACCACGCCGGCGCCCATCAGCAGGCAGGAGAAGGTGATCGCGACGGCGGGGCTGCGGTGGGAGTTGAGCCTGGTGAGCCGCCCGGGGGCCTGGCCGCGCAGGGCGAGGTCGCGCAGCATCCGGCCGGTGGAGTACATCCCCGAGTTGCAGGAGGAGAGGGCGGCGGTGAGCACCACGAAGTTGATGATGCCGGCCGCGGCGGGGATGCCGATCTTGCCGAAGGCGGCCACGAACGGGCTGACGCCCGGCTGGAACTCGGTCCACGGCACCAGCGACAGGATGACCACCAGGGCGCCGATGTAGAACAGCGCGATGCGCCAGGGCAGGGTGTTGATGGCGCGCGGCAGGGTCTTCTGCGGGTTCTCGCTCTCGCCGGCGGTGACGCCGACCAGTTCGACGCCGAGGTAGGCGAACATGACGATCTGCAGCGTCATCACGGTGGCGCCGATCCCCTTGGGGAAGAAGCCGCCGTCGTCCCAGAGGTTGGTGATCGACGCGGTGTCACCGGCGTCGCTGAAGCCGAGGGTGAGCACCCCGATGCCGATCAGGATCATGCCGATGATGGCCGTCACCTTGACCATGGAGAACCAGAACTCGATCTCGCCGAACAGCTTCACCGAGATCAGGTTGGCCCCGTAGAGGATCACCAGGAAGGTGAGCGCGCTGAGCCACTGCGGGATGCCGGGTTCCCAGAACTTCACGTAGACGGCGGCGGCGGTGGTCTCCGCCATGCCCGTGACCACCCAGAACAGCCAGTACGTCCACCCGGTCACGAAGCCGGCGAAGGGGCCGAGGAACTCCCGCGCGTACTCGGCGAAGCTGCCGGCGACCGGGCGGTAGGTGAGCAGCTCGCCCAGCGCCCGCATGATCACGAAGATCACCACGCCGGCGACGGCGTAGGACAGGATCAGGCTCGGGCCGGACTTGGAGATCGCGGTGCCGGCGCCGAGGAAGAGGCCGGTGCCGATGGCGCCGCCGATGGCGATCATCTGGATCTGGCGGCTGCCCAGGCCCCGCTCGTAGCCCTCCTCGTCCGGCTTGGAGTCGACGACTTCGTCGTAGAGCCGTTCGGCCATGGTGCACCGTCCTGGGGGTGGTCTGGGGGGATGGACTCGTGGGGTGGAGCAGTCGTACCACGCAGTGCCCGGATACCGGTGTTCATCTGAGCGACATTTGAGCATGTCCCGCTAGGGTTTCGCCCGATTTGAACGAGAATGCCCCGGCCCCCTGTCCAGCATGCGGACAGGGGGTCGGGGCGGGGCCCGTGAGCTGCGGAATCAGTCCGCGATCGCCTCCAGCAGCGACTCCTGGAGGGCGCCGAGCCACAGGTACGCCATCACCAGCGGCTTGCGCTCGTCGGCGTCCGGCAGGTCGTACAGACCCTGCTCGTCCTCCTCGGTGACCTCCAGTCGCACGCCCAGGGTCAGGCGCAGGTCGTTGAGCGCCCCCAGCCAGCGCAGGCAGTCGGCGGAGGCCGTCTTCAGCACCCCGCCCTCGCCGCCGAGGCCGTCCAGGGCGCGCACGACGTACAGCGCGTCCTCGCGCTTGCGGGCGCGCAGGTCCAGCTCGGTGTAGCGGCGGAACTCGCCCGCCATGGCCTCGCTCTCGGCGTCCGCCGGCCGCTCCGGATCGCCGTAGGCGTCCGGGAAGAGCCGCGCCAGCGCCGGATCGGCGGGCGCCTCGCTGGGCCCCTCGGCGAACAGCGCGGCCAGCGGGTCGCCTCCGCCGTCGCCGCCCGGGCCGGGGCCGATCAGCTCCAGCATCTGCACCTCCAGGGAGCGCAGGATGGAGACCTCCACCTCGTCCAGCGCGATCGCCGCGCTCCCGCCGCCGGCACTCTCGAACAACCCAGCCATCTGTATCGGTCAGCCCGTCTCGTCGAATCGGTGGTGTGCGCGGCCCGCGCCGGTCAGTCGTGCTGCAGCGTGGCCCACAGGCCGTAGCCGTGCATCGCCTGCACGTCGCGCTCCATCTCCTCGCGGGAGCCGCTGGAGACCACCGCCCGGCCCTTGCTGTGCACGTCCATCATCAGCTTCCTGGCCTTGTCCTTCGGGTATCCGAAGTAGGCCTGGAAGACGTACTGGACGTAGCTCATCAGGTTGACCGGGTCGTTGTGGACGATGGTCACCCACGGGGTGTCCGGCTCCGCCACCGGCAGGCCTTCGACCTCCGGGCGCTCGATCTCCACGGGCGCGACACTCACCGCCGGGTCCTCCTTGCTCTCCGCTGCTCCCACATGCCCTGACAGCCCCATGCTGCCATCCGGGGGACCCGGGGGCGATTCCGCCCCGGGGCGGCGCGCGGCGCCCCTCCCGCGAGAAATCGTCACTCTGACGCTAAGTGGTAGTAGCATCATCCTCATGGACGCCACTTCCGTGCGCGCAGCCGGCTCGACCGCGCTGCTCACCGACCGCTACGAGCTCACCATGCTGCAGGCCGCCCTGCGCAGCGGAGCCGCGCACCGCCGCTCCGTCTTCGAGGTCTTCACCCGCCGGCTGCCGAACGGCCGCCGCTACGGCGTGCTGGCCGGCACCGGCCGGGTGCTGGACGCCGTCGAGAACTTCCGCTTCACCGCCGCGCAGCTCGACTGGCTGGCCGACCAGGGCGTGGTCGAGGACGACACGCTGCGCTGGCTGGCCGACTACCGCTTCACCGGCGACATCCACGGCTACCCGGAGGGCGAGGCCTACTTCCCCGGCTCGCCGGTGCTCACCGTGGAGGGCACCTTCGCCGAGGCGGTGATCCTGGAGACGGTCATCCTGTCGATCCTCAACCACGACTCGGCGATCGCCGCCGCCGCCTCCCGGATGACCGCCGCCGCCGGCGGCCGCCCGTGCATCGAGATGGGCGCCCGGCGCGCCCACGAGCAGGCCGCGGTGAGCGCCGCCCGCGCCGCGTACGTGGCCGGTTTCGGCGCCACCTCCGACCTGGAGGCCGGCTTCACCTACGGCATCCCGACCACCGGCACCGCCGCGCACGCCTTCACCCTGGTGCACGACAGCGAGCGGGACGCCTTCCGGGCCCAGATCGCCTCGATGGGCAAGGGCACCACCCTGCTGGTCGACACCTTCGACCTGGGCGAGGCCGTCCGCACCGCCGTCGAGGTGGCCGGACCCGAGCTCGGTGCGGTGCGCATCGACTCCGGCGACCTCACCCTGCTGGCCCACCGGGTCCGCCGCCAGCTGGACGAGCTGGGCGCCGACCGGACCAGGATCATCGTCACCTCGGACCTGGACGAGTACGCCATCGCCGCGCTCGCCGCCGCCCCGGTGGACGGCTACGGCGTCGGCACCAGCCTGGTCACCGGCAGCGGCCACCCGACCTGCTCGATGGTCTACAAGCTGGTCGCCCGCGCGCAGACCGACGGCGGACCGCTGCTGCCGGTCGCCAAGCGTTCGGCGGGCGCCAAGAGCAGCGTCGGCGGCCGCAAGTGGGCGGCCCGCCGGCCCGACGCGGACGGCGTGGCCGAGGCCGAGGTGGTCGGCACCGGCCCGATCCCGGCGGAGCTGGAGCCGTACCTGGTGCAGGTGCCGCTGGTCCGGGCGGGCGAGGTGGTCGGCCGGGAGCCGCTGAGCGCCGCCCGCGAGCGGCACATCCGGGCGCGTGCGATGCTCCCCCTGTCGGCCACTCAGCTCTCCAAGGGCGAGCCGGTGCTGCCGACCGAGCTGATCGTCTGACCGGTGTCGCACGGAACCGGCGGCGGCCGCGGGCCTTCCGCCCCCGTGCGTCACTCCCTAGAGTCAGCCGTAGAGTTCCACGAACGCCACTGCCGGGGCACAGACCCCCCACAACCGAGGATGCGAGCCATGCACCGGGCACTGATCGTCGTCGATGTGCAGAACGACTTCTGCGAGGGCGGCAGCCTGGCCGTCACCGGGGGTGCCGAGGTGGCCGCCGCGATCACCGACCTGATCGCCGAGTCCTCCCCCGGCTACCACCACATCGTCGCGACCCGGGACTGCCACGTCGACCCGGGGGACCACTTCTCCACCGAGCCGAACTACGTCGACAGCTGGCCGGTGCACTGCGTCGCGGGCACCGAGGGCGTGGGGTTCCACCCCAACTTCGCGCCCTCGGTCATCTCGGGCGCGGTCGAGGCGGTCTTCGACAAGGGCGCCTACGCGGCGGCCTACAGCGGGTTCGAGGGGCGGGACGAGAACAACCGCGGGCCCGCCGACTGGCTGCGCGAGCGGCAGGTGACCCAGGTGGACGTGGTCGGTCTCGCCACCGACCACTGCGTCAAGGCGACCGCCCTGGACGCCGCCCGGGCCGGCTTCACCACCCGCATCCTGCTGGACCTGACCGCGGCCGTGGCGCAGGCGACCACCGACAGCGCGCTGGCCGAACTGCGGGCGGCCGGGGTCGAACTGGTCGGCACGCCGCTGGTGCGCCGGTAACCCCGCGGGGCGCCCGTCACCGCTCGGTGACCAGCAGCTCCACCACGTCGGTGCCGCCCGCCAGGAAGGCCTCGCGCAGCTCCGCGCCGACCGCGTCCGGCTCGGCGGCCAGCCGCGCACCGGAGACGTAGACAACCCGCACCCCCAGGTACTCCATCCGGTGCTGGCCGCCGCGCACCCAGGCGGCCTCGCCCTCGCTGACGCAGCGCAGCTCCGAGTCGACCTCGACCGCCACGCCCGCCTGCGGCCAGTACAGGTCGGGGACGGCGATGTAGGTGCCGCCGCGCATCCGCAGCTCGGGGCCGGTCAGCGGGACGGGCAGCAGCCACTCGTCGACCAGCTCGCCGAGCCGCTCCAGCACCGCGTCCCGCTCGGCGGCCAGCAGCTCGTCCAGCGCGGCCCGCACCCGCGGGTCGGCGACCAGTCCGGAGTCGGTCAGCTCGGCGGTCAGCTCCCGCACCGTGCAGCGGGCGTCCGGCCGGGCCACCGCCTCGCGCAGCACCGCGCGGACCAGCCGGGGGCCGGCGCCGCCGGGCCCGCCGGCCAGCAGGGCGCCCTGGTCGGTCCACTCGCGCAGCGCGTCGGCGACCGCCCGGGCGACCGGCGCACAGGCCAGTCCGTGCACCGAACGGGCCACCAACTCCCGCTCGGTGCGCCGGATCCGCACCTCGCCGGCGTCCTTCAGCCGGCGCTGGCGCGGCACCAGGACGTCCACCCCGGTGACCGCGGGCAGCCGGGGCACGGCGGCGAAGCCGTACAGTGCCAGCGCGGCCGTGCCGGTGATCACCGCGCCCTCCCCGCGGCCCTCCTCCCGGCCGTTCTGCGCCGCGTACAGCAGGGCGGCCCACATCCGCTGCTCCGGGGTCGGCTCGCCGAGCTGCAGCAGGTAGACCCGGGGCAGCAGCCGCTGCCAGGGCCCGCCCCGGCGGCAGTGCTCGCTGACCACCCGGGCCGGCACGCCCCGGGCCCGGAGCTGGCTGGCGGTGATGACGTTCTGCTGACGCTTCGCCAGCTCCTCCAGGGACGGCGGCGGCGACGGAATCTGGTAGCTCATGCCGACACCATCCCCAACACCCCGGACCGGCCATCGGCCGCCTGACGCACTGTTACCCAACCGTCGCGAAACCGGGACCAGCCTGCACTAAAGTCCCCATACCCTCACCCATTCGGCGTAATAGACAGTCATATGGTTGTCATCATTGATCAATGTCGATCGCCGACCAGGTCGTCTGACCGAGGGTGACCAATCGCATACGCCGAAGCGCCATCGGGCGTCACCACCACGCTCCGGATTGCCTACCCTTAGTTCATGTCACGTGACGAGACCGCCGGCCTCCGCGCGGCCCAGCTCCGCCTCGGCCGCCTGCCCGGATACGTCCGCCGGCCGGACCCGGCCCGCCGCAGCGGCGAACAGGGCCATACGTACAAGAAGGGCTGGGAGGTCCGCTTCACCGCGCGGAGCGAGGCCGAGATAGCCGAGATCCGCGACCTGGTGGTCGCCGCCGGATTCGCCCCGGCGAGACCGTTCTTCAAGGGCCATCAGCTGATCCAGCCCGTCTACGGGATGGCCGCCGTCCAGGCCTACCTGGCGGCGAGACAGGCCGCCGAGGAGCATGCCGCCCGGGCCGCCGTCCGGGACCGGCGGGACGGTGACGCCGACTGCACCGCTTCCGGCGCGGACCGGCCGGCCGCCATCGCCGAGTCCACCACTGCGGCGGCTGCTGCGGCCGCGGCGGCAGCAGCAGCCGCGGCCCAGCTGGCCCGGCGGCGGGCCGTCGAGGCCTTCCCGGCACAGATCGAGCGGAGTACCGCGGCGGACGGCCGGATCTCCACCGCGGAGGCCCGCCACCGACACTGACCCCGCCTCACTTTCCCGCACCGTTCGAGAATCAACCCCGACCGGCTCCGACCGGCCGCGTCCGGGTCGATCCCACAGGGTGGCGGCCGACAGCCGGCGGGACCCCCGGAGCGCCGCCACCACACACAGGACCGCGACCGCACTCCCTTCGCCGTGCCCACCCGACCCGACGCGCCCGATCCGACGCGCCCGCAGCGCGCGTCGGCCCCGCGCGCGCGCCCACCCCGACCGTGACGGTGGTCATGGTCGCGCGGACGGTTGCGCGGACGCGGCCGCACGCCGTGGACGTGGACGCGGGCCTGCGCAGGGCCTACGGTGGCACATCAGGCTTCGTGCGACCACCGCCGCCCACCCTCCCTGACCAGCGACGACGCATCCACCACCGCACCGCCGATGCCACCGCGCACCGCTCTCCCGCCGACCCTCGCGCCGACCCCCTCCACCGGAACCGGCCGAGCGGCGGCACGTTCCGGGCATTCAATCCGATTGGTCACCCAGTGCGCCGAGCGCCTACCGTAGAGTGAGCACAGATGATCGACCGCCAGAAGCCCATCTCCCTTGCCGAGAAGCAGAGATGACCAACCGTCATGACAGCACCGCCGAACCTCCCCCGGGGTTCGACGAACCGCCCTCCATGCCACTGGAGTTCGCGGCGTTCTGCGAGCTGCACCGGCCGCGCTACCTCAGCTACGCCCGGGTCTGGCTGCCCGACCAGGCCGAGGCGGCCGGCGCCGTCCAGCAGGCCTTCGCCGAAATCGCCGTCCAGTGGCGCGAGTTGCTGGGAGGATCCAACCCGACCGCGGACGCCTGGCAGATCCTGTGCGGCACCGTCACCGAGTACACCCGGCAGTGCGAACCGGACGCCCGGCCCTACCACCCCGCCGACGACGACCTGGCGATCCTGCACTACGTCATCGGCCTCGCCGCCCCCGAGATCGCCGACGTCGTCGGCACCGACACCGCCAGCGTGGCCGGCCGACTCCGCCGGACCATGCTGCGCGAGGCCTCCGGCTGGTGATCCCAGCGGGGGCCTTGCGCCCTTCCCCGGGGACCGGCCACCGAACCGGACTCCCCCGCGGCCGCGTTCGCCGGTCAGGCCCCCGCCCCCGTCACGTCGTACAGGTGGTGGACCGGGTCGTGGATCAGGTAGCGGGCGAAGGACTCCACCGTGAAGCGCGCGCCGTCGCTGCGGCGGCCGGTGCGCTGCCACTGCTCGCCCTCGACCTGCTCGAAGGCGTCCGCGAGGACCTGCGCGGCGGCGGCCAGGTCCACGGCGACGTCCTTCGGCCGCTGCTCCTGGTAGCGCTCGGCGACGGCCGTCGCGTCCTGGTTCCAGTTCGGGAAGAGCGGGCCCTCCTGGTCGAGCATCAGGCCCAGCCGGACGTGGAACAGCCGGAAGACGTCCCGGACGTGGCAGGCGTACTCCAGGTCCGACCAGGTCCCCGGGGCGGGGCGGTGGCGCAGCCCCTCCTCGTCCCCGGCCAGCACGGCCTGCCAGGCCTCGGCATTCGCCCGGACCATCCCGGCGACGTCCTCGCGGGCCACCGCAGGAGTGTCCAGTCCGCAGTCCGTACACGGGCGCTCCAGCACCCAGGTCCAGTCCTTGGTGTCGGGGACGATGGCGTCCGGGGCGGCGACGGCTTCGGCGGGGGCGGGGACGGCAGCGTTCCGAGGTGAGGTCATGCCTCCATGATCTCGGCCGGGGCTTCGCCCTCACCACCGCCGTGACCGCCAGTGCCCGCCGAAATACTGCCAGCGCGGCCGGCCCCGGGACGCCTGCGACGCCCCGCGCCCCGCTCTCGGTGCCGGTGCCCGGTGCCCGGTACCCGACGCTCAGTGCTCCCGCTCGTACGCCTCCCTGGCCTCCAGCAGGGAGCGCAGGTTCTCCCGGCTCCACGCGCAGACCGCGTCCATCGGCCCCAACAGCGAGCGGCCGATCGGCGTCAGCCCGTACTCGACCCTCGGCGGGTTCTCGGCGTACTCGGTCCGGACGACCGCGCCGTCGTGCTCCATCGCGCGCAGCGACTCCGCGAGCACCTTCGGCGTGATGCCGGCCAGCGGCACCCGCAACTCGGAGAAGCGGCGCGGTCCGTCCTCCAGGCAGCGCATGATCTTCCAGGTCCACTACCGTTGAAGTTACCGGCACCCCCCGGTCTACCGTCACACCTCGACGGCGGGCGACACCGCCCCCGGCACCGGCCGCTACCGGGTCGGCGGTCCGCAGGTACTCGGCGAGCGGATCGCCCAGGCCGACCTCGCGGTGGCCGTCCTCGACGAGATCACCGCACCCGCGCACCACCGGGAGCAGATCGCCGTCGCCGCCTAGGCCCGCCCTGCCCCACCTGCCGCTTCCACCCCTCTCGCCCTCCTGCCCCTTCCGTCCCTTCTGTCGCAGAGAAACCGCTGGTCGAATCGCGGCACTCCGGCAGATACTGGCCCGCATGCTCATTCGCGAAGCCACCGCCGACGACTGGCCCGCCATCTGGCCCTTCCTGCACGAGATCGTCGCCGCCGGCGAGACCTACAGCTGGGACCGTGACACCACCGAGGAGCGGGCCCACGCCCTCTGGTTCAAGCCCGCCCCCGGCCGCGTCTTCGTCGCCGTCGACCCGGACGGCACCGTCCTGGGCACCGCCGAGAGCCACCCCAACCAGTCCGGCGGCGGCTCGCACGTCGCCAACGCGGGCTTCATGGTCGACCCCCGCCACTCCGGCCGGGGCGTCGCCCGCGCCCTGTGCGCACACGTCCTCGACCAGGCCCGCGCCGACGGCTACCGCGCGATGCAGTTCAACGCCGTCGTGGAGACCAACCACCGCGCCGTGGCGCTCTGGCAGACCTTCGGCTTCGAGGTCCTCACCACCGTCCCCGAGGCGTTCCACCACCCCGACAAGGGCTACGTCGGCCTGCACGTGATGTACCGGAAGCTCTGAGCCGCCGGCCACACCCCGTCAGTGGTACGGCGGCTGCTGCGGAGGCTGCGACGGCGGCGGGTACCCGTACCCCGGCGGATACGGGTACACCGCCGCGGCCGCCGCAGCAGCGGCCCGCCGCCGCCGCGCCCGCAGCGCCAGCCCTCCGCCGACCCCGCCCACCAGGACGAGCACCAGGGCGCCGGCCCCGATCAGCGTGTACGTGATCCCCCGGTTCCCCCCGCCCCCGGCAGCCGCCGAGGGCACGGGGGGCGCCACGGGGTCGTCCGAGGGGTCGTCCGTCGGCACCGCCGTGGTCGCTCCCGCCGGGGTTCCCTGCGATTCCGCCCGGCCCAGCAGCGGGTTCCCCCGAGGCCCGCCATCGACCGCGGGGTTGGGTTCCAGGGCCTTCGCGGGAGAGACGATCCCGTAGCCGTAGTGGGCGTTGGGGACCGCCGAGCCGTCGGACGGGGCAGTGGCGCTCTTGATCATCCGGTTGATGACCTGGCCGGCGGAGAGGTCAGGGTACTTCGAGCGGATGAGGGCGGCGATGGCAGAGACATAGGCCGTCGAGTCCGAGGTGCCGTCACCGACGCCATAGGCCGACGTCGACTTGCCGGTAGCGCGGTAGATCCCTACGCCCGGGGCGGCGACCGTGGTCTCGGGACCGGGGGTCGACTGCTGCCACACACTCCCCTGAGCGTCTATGGCAGCAACGGCCACCACACCCGGGAACGCGGCCGGATAGTCCACAGGTGCGGACTGCCCCCCACTGTTCCCGGCGGAAGCGACGAGCACGGCATCCTTGGACACCGCGTAGTTGACCGCGGCACGTACCTCGGAGTCGAGTCTCGAGGTACCGCCCACGGACATGTTGATGACCTTCGCCCCGTGATCCACCGCGTACCGGATCGCCAGCGCGAGATCGTTCTGCTGAAGGTCCGGTGATTCGCCACCCGACCTCATCTTGACGGGGAGAATCTTCGCTCTCGGCGCCAGCCCCATGACACCTGCCTGCGAACCGTGTCCGTGCCCGGCGATCAGACTCGCCATTCCGGTACCGTGGCCGTCCTTGTCGACACGGCCGTCCGTCTTCGCCCCGGAGAAGTCCGCACCTGGCAAGACCTGACCAGTCAGATCCTGGTGGTCCTGATTGACGCCGCTGTCCACGACGGCGACCACGACGCCTTCCCCTTGACTCACCGGCCAGATCTTCGTCTCAGCCGCGTACGTCTTCAAGGGCCATTGTTTGTCGCGGATCTCGTCCGCCACCGCCGGCGAAGCACTGGAGACCCAGAGTACGAATCCGGCGGCCAGCACGGCTCCGCCTCGCGTCAGTCTGCTGCTCGTCAAGCCCGGTCACCCCACTCAGCGAAGCGTCCCGCAGATCACCGACCTGCGGGACGACTGGTCATCGGCCCGTCTTCCTGAGGGCAGGACTCATTCCACCACGTTCGGATTCACCGGCTGGTCCGACGCCCAGGTCTCCTCGTCCTCGACCAGGTAGTCAGGACGCCTACCGTCCTTCTCCTTGTCCTTCTTGCGTCGCTGGCCGTCCGCCAGCGGCACACCCGGCCCGGTACCGCTCGGGCCGTTCGTGCCCAGCTCTCCCTTGCCCCGGCCTCGGACTCCGAGCCCGGAGCCGCCCTCGGTGAACGCCTGCTTGGCACCGGCGCCGGCACCCGTTCGTCCACCCTCACCGACAACGCCTCCGGTCCGCCCGGGCAGACCGCCTCCGGGGCGGGCTCCTGCAGCAGACCGGCCGCCGGAGCCGAAGCCGCCCATGTGTGCCTCGCCCGTACCGAACGTCTTGCCGCCGCGGGCCGCGGCCTGGCCGGGAGTGCCCGCGCGGTTCGACCCGTCCTTGCCCTGCACACCGGACTTGCCCTGGCCTGCGGTCGGCCCCTCGGACCGCCCCACTACCGGCCCGCCGCCGTTGGCACGGGGCCCGCTCCCGGGTCCACCACTCTTCAAGGTGGCCGGGAGACCCCCCGGCTGGCCGCCTGGTTGACCGCCCGGCGTCCCGAAGTTGGTACCGGAGGTCCCCGAGTTGGCGGACGGTGTGCTGGTCACGGGCGTGGTGGGAGTAGTGATCGTCGTGCCGTCGATCCCGGTGCCGGGACCGTAGTGGGTGGCGGACGGCGGCTTCGGCGCCGCCTGTGCGGTACCGCCCTTGATGCCCGAGTCAGCCGGCGGGGTACCGCCCTTGGTGCCGGGGTCGGTCGGTGTCGACGTCGTCGAATGCTTCGACGCAGGCTGGTCGACAGTCTTCGGTGACCGCGGCGCCGGGCCGGTGGTGGACACCGGAGCCGATCGGGTACCGGTGTAGCCGGCACTGGACATCACGGCGCTGAGCGCCGCCGAACCCGATGGGTCGTCAGGCGACGTCACCTCGGTGGTGTTGTCACGGCGAACCGGCGGCGGCGGACCAGGCGGAAGCGGCGGCTTCAGCATCGGCGCCGCAACGCGGTACCGCATCGCGAGGGTCTGCATGACCGCCGCGGCCTCGGCCTTCTTCTGGTCCGCGACCGGGGTCTTGGTGTCCTCGTCGTCCCCGCCGAAGATGGAGGAGACGGTGTCGCCGACGCCGTCCTTGACCTGCTCCCAGTTGCTCGGCTCCTCCGGCATGTTGCGCTTCGCCTGGTCGATGGCCTCGGACATCGCCTTGAGCGTGATGGCGGCGTCGTTGGCGTAGGAGGCGGCGTTGTTGATGGTGGTGGCGAGGTGGAGCATCCGGGTGTGGAACGCGTCGCTGGTGGTGCCCTCCCAGGTGACGGCCGCCTCGGTGCTGGCCGTGGTGAGGGTGGCCCGGATGGCCTTGAGGGTGTCTGCGGCGCGGCGCCAGGGGTCGCTGGCGGCCATCACCTCACCGGAGTTCAAGGCCTGGGCCATCCTCCGGAGTTCGCCGTGGCTGAACTTGGTGAAGTCGGTGTAGCTCATCCGCGGTCGCCCCCGTGCGTGGTGTTCGTCGTCGGCCGCCCGCTCACTGCTCGGACTTCCCGCCGTGGTTCCGGGGCGGGGCCACCGTGTGCGTGTACGCGGCGGTGCTGGTGGCGGACGGGGCCGCCACGGACCAGCCGTCGTCGCCGAGCTTCAGCTTCTTCGCCGTGTGCTGTTCCTGCTCCTCGTAGTTGGTGGCGGTGAGTTCGGCCTTCTTCTGGGCGTCGTCCACGGCTTCCTGGAGCAGGTTGAGGACGTCCCGCAGGCCGTCCCGCATGGCGCCGTACCGGCTGTGCAGGTCGGCCGCCTCGGCGAAGGTGCCGAAGGCGCTCTTGCCGATGCCGCTCTGGCCATGCGTCCTGGTGCCGTCCGCGTGCTGCTGGAACTCCGCCAGCAGGACCCGCACCTGGGCCGCGAAAGCCCTCAGCTGTTCGACCTCCACGCGGTAGCCGCTGCCGGCCCCACCGCTCGAACCAGTCCCCGTACCCACTGCCGGCGCCTCCCCCGTACGTCCTGTCCGCTCCCCGAGGGACATGTCTAACACATGGCCCCGGCAACCAGGATGGCATCACAACCGAACCGCCGCACAGTCAGTTCGCGGACGTCTGCGCCTGCAGGGCGGCGAGGGTGCGGCGGCAGAGCGAGTCGGCGCGGCGGGTGGTCTCGGGCAGGCGGTACCGGCGGGCGAGGGCGAGGGTGGTGTCCACGGCCTCGGCCAGGCCGATGCGGTGGCCGACCGAGACGAAGACGGGCTTGACGCCCGGACTGGTGCGGACGGCGCGGCCGACCTCCTCGCCGGTGGCGGGGTCGGTCAGCGGGGTCCAGGAGCCGCGGGTGGTGCCCGGTTCGCTGTGGTCGAAGGTGAACGGGGTCTTGGCGACTCCGAGCGTGCGCAGACCGGTGAGGACGCCGAGGTGGCTGGCCAGGCCGAGGCGGCGCGGGTGGGCGAGGCCGTAGCCGTCGCAGACCACGGCGGCGGGGGTCCGGTCGAGCGCGGCCAGGGCGTCCAGCACGGCGGGGAGTTCACGGAAGGCGAGCAGACCGGGGACGTAGGGGAAGGCGATCCGGCCGACGGCCGTGGCCTCCTCGACGACGTCGAGGGTGGCGCCGTCCAGCAGGACGGCGGCGGCCACCACCAGGTCCCTTTCGTCGTCGTACGCGACGTCGACGCCGGCGATCAGGCCGTCGTCGGGGGCGTCGCCGTGGGGCTGGACGAGCGGACGCAGCCGTTCCTGTTCGGCGAGCGCCTCGGCCTCGGTGGCGGGCCAGTCGGCGGGGATGGGCACGGGGGTCCCCCAGTGGGTGTCGGCGGTCCGGTCGTGATCACCGTACCGAGCGGGTCGGACGACCCCGGGGTGAGCCCGTGCGCCCCCCGTGCCCCGGAGTGGCAGGGTTAGGCTGTACTTACCGAACTCCCGTACCGGGTAGGACTCGTAGCACCGGGCAGGGCCGACCGGCAGCACGCTGCCCGAGGCCGTGCCGACCAGCACCGGCACCAACCCCGCCCGTTCCCCCCGACGTGCGAAGGACCCGCCATGCCGCGCCCGACCCCCGCCCAGACCCTCCTCGGCACCTTCACCGTCGTCGCCGCCACCGTGGCGCTGCTGGCCGTCTCGGGCGCCACCGGCGTCCGGGAGGTCGCCGTGCTGGTGGGCTTCGCGCTCGCGCTCGGCACACTGGTGACGCTGCTGTCGATCTCCACCGCCGAGCTCCGGCGCCCCGCCGCCACCCCCGAGCCCACCCGGACGCCCGCGCCCACACCGGCACCCGCACCCGCACCCGCACCCGCCGGGCACGAGTACGCCCGGCAGCGCTGAAGCGCCACCGGGCGGTACCGGCCGGGGAGGACCGCTCAGGCCGTGGTGACCACCACGGTCTTCGCGGCCTTGTCGTGGATGCACTGGCGGTACGGCTTGTCGAAGACGCCGAACATCCCGTCGATCAGCCACCACAGGGCGGCGCAGCAGAGCACCGCGGGGACGACGAAGACGGCGGCCCTGGTCCAGGCGGCGGACTGCGTCGGCTTGTTGCCGTCGATCAGCATGGCGACCCGGACCTTCATGGCCTTCTTGCCGAGGGTCTGGCCGTCGTGGCTCAGCATCAGGGCGTCGTAGACCAGGTACAGGGCGCAGGCGAGCCAGAACGAGCCGGCCGAGCCGGCCCGGTCGCTGAGGCTGGCGAACGGCAGGATCAGGAGGATCGCCACGACCTGCACCAGCAGGTAGTCGATCAGCCGGGCGAGGATCCGGTTCGGCCAGCTGCCGATGGGCGGCATCCCGGGAACGGGGCCGGCTCCGGGCGTGCCGTGCCCGGTGGGGCCGTACCCGGGCGGCGGCTGGTCGTACGGCGACCCGCCGTACGGGGAGCCGCCGGGGGCTCCTCCGTAGGTGCCGCCGTACGCGCCGGGGCTGTCCTGGGGACCGCCCGCGGGCGGCGGCTTTCCGTACGGGTCCGACGGCGTACCTTCCGGCACGCCGCCACCCGACTGCGGGGGCTGCTTGTCGAAGGGGGGCTTGCCGCCCCCCTCCGGCTCGGGGCCTGAGGGGTCGTAGGTACTCATGCCCCGAGTAGAACATCACACATTCTATGAATTCGGGATATTCCGTCTGTTTTGCCCCGGTTGCTCCGGCTCGGGCGGCCGGAGTGCGACGGCTCAGTCCCGGACGACCCGGGTGCGGGCCGCCCGGTCCTGCCAGCCGCGCCGGGCGGGGCGGTCGAGCACCGGCCAGATCAGGCCGATCAGCAGCACGGCCGAGAGCTGCCTGACGAGCCATCGGCGCAGCGAACGCCCGAGGGAGAGTCGGCCCCGGGCGGCGGTCGGGGACGCGTCCACCACCCGGATCCGGGCCAGGCGCTTGCCGAAGGTCTGCCCGGTGCGGGCGGTCGGCAGCACCTCGTAGAGCAGGCCGACGAAGGCCAGGATGCCGAGCAGGACGGCGAGCTTGCCGACCACCACGCCGTCGAGCATCCAGACCTGCACCTGGCGCCGGGTGAGGGCGCTGGCCATCCGGGCCTGGTCGAGCTTCTGCTGGAGGTGGGCCGCCACCGAGTTGCCGAGCGGGATGCCGGCCGCGGTGGCGACCACGGCCAGGACGGCGGTGTCCACCAGCCGGGCGACCAGTCGGCGCCCGAGTCCGGCGGGCGGGCGCGGGGCCGGGCGGCGCCGGGCGGACGGGCGCCGCTGGGCGGGCGCCTTGGCCGGTCCGGGGACGACGGGCCGGGCGGCAGCGGGAACGGCAGCGGAAGCAGAAGCAGCGGCAGCGGCAGCAGCGACAGCAGGACCGGGAACGACGACCGGCACCGGAGCGGCCGCGACCACGGCGACCGGCGCAGCCGGCACCGGCCCGGCGGGCTCGGCCTCGGCCTCGGCCCGCCCGCCCTCGGCCCGCCTGTCGACATGCGCCTCGACGCTCCCGTCGACCCGCACCTCGGCAACGCCCTCCGACGGCGCCTCCCCGAAGGAGGTCGCCCCGGCCGGGGAGCCGCCGGCCGGAGAACCGTCGGCCAGGGAGCCGCCGGACGGAGATCCGCCGACCGGGGACTGTCCGGGCAGCATGCCCCAGGAGACCCAGCGCGGCGCATCGCCCGTGTCCAGCAGACCGCGCTGCGCCTTCGGGTCGACCTGCCAGGCGGCCTGCTCCGCCCCGCCGCGGCCCGCCTCCGGCCCGGGCCCGGACTCCGCCCCCGTCCCGGACTCCGACGCCACCGGACCCCCGGCGCCCCCCGGGCCGCGGAAGACCGGGCCGCCCGCAGGCAGCGGCTCACCCCGGCCGTGTCCGCGCAGTTCCAGTCCGACCTGCGGCGCCAGGCTGAACGAGGCCCCGCCCGCCGTCTGGTCCAGGTACACCGGCCCGGTCTCGCCGGACGCCTCGGGCGCGGCCTCCACGACCACCGGCGGCGGCACGTACCGCGCACCCGCCCCCTGGCCCGGACCGGCGCCCGCCGCCGCCCGGCGCGCCACGAACCGGGGCGGCTCCAGCACCTCGCCCTCCGCCGGAGCGGGCCGGCTGGTACCGGGCACCCAGGCGGTGCCGCCCCAGTAGCGGACGAAGCCGGGGATCGAGGGGTCGGGGTAGTAGCCCGGTGTGGGGCCGACAGCCGTGTCCGCGCCGCCGGCGAAGGGCCGGTCCGTCATGGGGGTCTTCTTTCCTGGCAGGCCGATGCGGCTAGCCCAGTGAGCCCAGTGCGTCCGGTTCGCCGATGGCGCGCGGGCGCGGGGCGCCGCCGATGGGCGGACAGTCGCCAGGCAGTCACAAAGGGTAGTACCTCGGCGCCCCGAAAACGGGAAGTTGGCTATTCACCGGACAGTGCGGGCCCAACCGGGGTAGGAAGCGGCTCCCCGGCTCGTCCCCGCCCCCGGCGTGCGGCGGGTGGGGGCGCGGAGGTGGGGGCACGCCGGCGGCCCCGCGTCCGGCACTCCTCCGGCGGGGGCGGCGGAACCCGGCGAAGAAATCTCGGAAACGTGTGTAAGGGCGCGCCCGCACCGCGCTCTCACAGGGCACCGGGCCCGAAACCGGGCACGAACCCAAGGCAGAGAGGAAGCCGATCATGGAGCGCCCGACGAGCGTGGTCGAGCACGAGTTGGAGCTCAACCTGGTGCTCTCCCCCGAGCACAGCGTCCCCGTCCCGGCCCGGCTGTCGTACGGCAGCCACGACCCGTTCGCCGTGCACATCACCTTCCACCTGGACACCGGCTCGCCGGTCACCTGGGTGTTCGCCCGCGAGCTGCTGGTGGAGGGCACCTTCCGGCCGTGCGGGCAGGGCGACGTGCGGATCTGGCCGACCCGCTCGGGCCGGCGCAGCGTGCTCTGCATGGCGCTGAGCTCACCGGCCGGGGACGCGCTGCTGGAGGCGCCGCTGCCGGCCGTGGCCGCGTGGCTGGAGCGGGCGCACCGGCTGGTGCCGCCGGGCAGCGAGCTGGCCGCCCTGGACCTGGACGGCTCGCTCGCCGAGCTGCTGGCGTGACGGGTCCGGGCCGCGACCGCCCGCGCACCGGACGTCCCAGCACCGAACGTCCCAGCTCCGGCCGCCCGCACCGCACCGTCCCGGGCGGCCCGCAGGCCGGCCGGCCGACGACCGGATCAGCGGGCCGCGGGGGCCTGCTGACGGTCGTGCGCGGGGCCCGGGCGTCCGCCGGCACGCTGGCCGGGCAGCCGGACGAGCGGGGCGCCGGCGGCCCGCCGCCTGGCCCTTATGCGTAGCGCTGCGGCCAGCAGGAAGCAGACCCCGACCAGCGGGTACACCGAGGCCGGGACCTGGCTGACCGCCGGGAGGTGCAGGTCGAGGTCGCCGTGGTGCGGCACGACCCACATCCCGAAGGAGAGGAAGCCGACCAGGGTGGCGCCGAAGGCGGCCCGCCAGCGCACCCGGCGCACGGCCTGCGGGCGGCCCTGCTCGACCGCGGCCTCGCAGGCGAGCAGGGTGAGCACGGGGACGCACCAGACCCAGTGGTGGGTCCAGCTGATCGGCGAGATCAGCACGGCGGTGACGGCCGCGCAGCAGACCCCCCACGCCTCCGCGCGGGGCAGCCAGCGGGCACTGGCCGAGGCCCAGACCGCGATGGCGAGGCCGGCCACCGCGACGGTCGCCGAGCCGAGGGTGGCGAGCGTGCCGGGATCGGCGGTGTGCAGCAGCCGCGCGAAGGCGCCGCGCACCGACTGGTTGTCGACGATCTCGGTCTTGCCGACCCGCGAGGAGTCGTAGAGGTACTTGGTCCAGAAGCCCCAGGTGGCGTCCGGCAGGACGAGCGCGCCGATCAGGAAGGTACCGAGGAAGGTGAAGCCGGCCACGAAGGCGGCCCGGATCCGGCCGGTGATCAGCAGGTAGACGGCGAACAGGCCGGGGGTGAGCTTGATGCCGGCCGCGATGCCGATCGCCAGGCCCTTGCTGCGGCGGCCGTCCGGGCGGGTGAGGTCCCAGAGGATCAGGCAGGCCAGCGCGAGGTTGATCTGGCCGTAGCGCAGCGTGGTGAAGACGGGTTCGAGCCAGACCCCGCAGCCGGTGACCAGGATCACGCCGAGCGGGCGCAGTTCACGGCGCGGCCACCCGACGAGTTTGAACGACAGGTGGGCCAGCAGTGCGAGCAGCCCGAGGTTGCCGAGCGTGATCGCCACCCGGAGGAACGGGATCGGGAACCAGGTGGTCGGCACGAACAGCATCGCCGCGAAGGGCGGGTAGGTGGCGGGCAGGTTCCACTCGGTGACCCGCAGCCCGTAGAGGTCGGTGCCGTCGGCGACGGCGCCGCCCTCGGCCCGGTAGACGATCATGTCGACCATCGAGGTGTTGACGAAGTGCCGGACGACCGCGTACACGACCAGGGACAGCAGTGCCACGGCGGAAACGGCCAGCAGCGGGCCGCGCGGCGCCTCGCGCAGGGCCCGGACGGGCGCGCCGAGGGCGTCCTTCAGGCGGTCCGACAGGGGGGCGGGCGCCTTGTCCGGTGCTGTTCGCACCTCGCTGCGCTCGTCGTGCACCGCTGTCACTGTTCGCTCCGTCCACCGCTCGACCAAACTGCGACGATACCGGATGCCCGCTGCACCGGCCTGGGCAGAGTTGGTCACCGAGAGTGATCAGGTGGACGGAGAACACCCCGGCCGGCCGTACTCCGTTGCGGGCGGAGCACGGACGGCCGGGGTCCCGGGGAGGGCTCGAAGGGGTCAGCCGGTGTAGGCGCCCAGGGTCCGGGTGAAGTCCAGCGGCTGCTGGACGATGCTGCTGCAGCTGGCGTCGGCGTAGGCCTTGGCGCCGCCCTCGCAGGCCTTGTCGCGGGTGCCGGACCACATGGCCAGCCAGGCCAGGTGCTTGGTCGCGGCGAAGTCGGCGAGCTGCTTGGCGTCGGCGACGGTGAAGATCTCGCTGGCCACGTCGTTGACGCCGATCATCGGGGTGACGGCGACCTTGCGCCAGGCGCCCGCGTCGTCCAGCCCGAGCACGCTCTTCACCTGGGCCTGGGTGGCGGTGGCGGCGGCGATGGCGTACTTGCCCATCTGGCCCTGCGGGTTCGGGGCGACGCCGTCGCCGAAGTCCATCGCCATGATGTTGACCGCACCGATCGCCACGCCGTTGTTCCTGGCGTCGGCGACCAGGTTGACGCCCTCCTGGGTGAGGCCGGAGGGCAGCGCGGGCAGGGTGAAGGAGACGTCCAGGGCCTTGCCCTTGGCGGTGGCGTTCTTCTGCAGCTGGGCGATGGCCTGGGCGCGGCGGGTGTTGGCGGCGGTGTTGCTGATCGCACCGCCCTCGACGTCGAAGTCGACCTTGGTCAGGCCGAAGGTGTCGACGGTCTGCTGGTAGACGGCGGTCAGCTCGGCCGCCGAGGAGCAGGCGAGGGCCAGCTCGCTGCCGTTGGCTCCGCCGAACGACACCCGGACGTCGCCGCCGATCGCCCGCAGGGCGCCGATCTGCGCCGCCACGGCGTCGGCGGACAGGTCGCTGACACCGCCCCACTTGGGGGTGCAGCCGCCGCCGGAGACGACGAAGGCGAGGTTGAAGTTCCTGACCCCGGTGGCCTTGGCGGTGGCGACCAGGTCGTAGGGCGGGTAGAGCGAGGTGTCCACGTACGGGGCGAAGCCCGCGCCGCCGACCGGGGCGGGGGTGCCGGTCGCGGTGGCGGTCGGGGTCGGGGCGGGCGTGGTGGGCTTGGCGGTGGCCGTCGCGGTGGGGCTCGGGGAGGCCGTGGTGGGCTTCGCCGTGGCCGTGGCCGTGGCGGTCGCGGTGGCCGTCGCCGTGGCGGTCGCGGTCGGCGAGGCGCTGGGCTTGCCGGTGGCGGTCGGCGAGGCGGTGGGTGAGGCGGTGGGTGTGCTGGTCGGGCGGCCCGAGGGGGTCGGCGCGGTGCCGTCGCCCGCCTTGCAGGAGGCGTTGTTGATCAGGCAGTTGCCGGGCTCGCCCTGGGCGGCGCCGGAGCCCTGGGCGACGAAGCCGACCACCACGCTCTTGCCGGGCTCCAGCCGCTTGTTCCAGCTCTCGGGCTTGACGGTGACGTGCTGGCCCGCGGCACTGAAGGTGGCGTTCCAGAGCGAGTCGATCTTCGCGCCGGCCGGCAGGTCGAAGGAGAGCGTCCAGTCCTCGATCGCGCTGCCGTCCGGGTTGGTGACCAGGTACTGGCCGGTGTAGCCGGCCTCCCAGCTGCTGGTGCGGCTGTAGACGGCGCCGAGGGAGGCGGCGCTGGCCGAGGACGCGAGGACGACGACACCGCCCGCGACGAGCGCGGCGGCGACGGCCGAGGCCCCGATGACGGCGCCCTTGCGGCTGCGCCGGCGGCGCCCTGAGCGGCGGTTGGGCTGGGTCGTCATGGGCGTACCTCCGTTGGGGGCCCCTCCCGTCCAAGGGGCGGGGAGGCAGGTGTCGAGGGTGTCGGCCGCCGCTCGGGCGACCGGCGCGCACGACGCTAGCGGCGCCCGGAGGCCGGATCCGGCCGGCTGAGCGAGGGGAACAGCTCCCTTAGGACCTGGTTAAGGAAGAGGTCGCCCGGTAACGGGCCGCCCGTCCGTCCGGGGCTCACACCCGCCGCCGTGGACACCGCCGCACGGGCCCGTCACGCCTGCCGTCGCACCTGCTGCCACACCTGGTGCCGGGTCACTTCCCGTCCGGAGGGCGCTTCCGGACCGTGGGTCACTTCTGGAACAGCGAGGTGCGGCTGCGCCGGCGGCTCGCCCGCGCCGGGGCGCCGTCGGTGCGGGTCTGCAGCCGCAGCCGGATCTCGGCGCCGCCGAGCCCGGCCGAGCGGCCGAGCGCGAGGTCCCCGCCGGTGGCCTCGGCCAGCTTGCGGGCGATGTCCAGTCCGAGGCCGGTGGAGCCGTCGCCGCCGTGCCCCTGACCGCGCTTCAGGGCGGCCTCCGGGTCGGTGAACCCCGGTCCGGCGTCGCCGACCAGGACGATGACCGAGCTCTCGGTCGCGAGCACGTCCACCGAGAAGGCGGTGCCGACGGCGGTGTGCCGGAACACGTTGCCCAGCAGGGCGTCCACGGCGGCGGCGAGGTCGCCGCGCTGGACGGGCACCGGGGTGGTCCGGTCGGCGCCGGCCAGCTGCCAGCGGCGGCCCTCGTCCTCGGCGAGCGCGGACCAGAAGCCGGCCCGCTCGCGGATCACCTCGGCGGCGTCGCAGCCGACGGTGACGACGGGCGCGTCCTCGGGCGCGCGGCGGGCCGAGCGGATGATCTGGTCGACCTCGCGCTCCAGTTGGGACACCGCGTGCCGGGTGGCGTCGGCGGCGTCGCCCTCGCCGAGCGAGGCGGCGTTGAGCCGCAGCACGGTGAGCGGGGTGCGCAGCCGGTGCGAGAGGTCGGCGGCCAGCTCCCGTTCGGCGGCGAGCAGTTGGACGACCCGGTCGGCCATCGCGTTGAAGGCGTGGCCGGCCTCGCGCAGTTCCTCGGGGCTGCCGACGGTCTGCTTGCCCTCGACGGGTACCCGGACGGCGAGGTTGCCGGCGCCGAGGGACCGGGCGGCGGCGGCCAGCCGCCGGGCGGAGGCGACGATCCGGGCACCCATCCGGTCGGCGACCAGCACCGAGATGGCGACCAGCGCGAGCGCCACGGCGGACAGCACCAGCCAGGCGGTGGAGACGCCGCGGGTGAGGTCCTCGTCGGCCACGAACACCTCGACCACGGCCGTCCGGCCGGTGTCGACGGCGACCGGCTGGAGCAGGGCGAAGCCGCCGGGCACCTCGACGGTGAAGGAGCGGCCCTGGCCGCCCGCGCTGGCCACGTCGGCGCCGAGCGCCCGGGCGTCGCCGATGGTCACCCCGCCGCCCGGCACGGCAGGGGCGGCGGGCGCGGCGGCCGTCGGGGGCGCGGCCGTGGCGGCGGGCGCCCCGGTGGCGGATCCGGTGTCCGGCGCCGGCGTCGGCAGGTGGACGGCCATCCGGCCCTGCGCGCCCGCGTCCGTGCTGGCCACCGCGCGGGCGATGGCGTCCTGCTCGGTGGTGATGGCGAGCGCCGGGCCGAGCGCGGCGGCCTGCCGCTCCGCCGCCGTGAACGCGCGGTCGCGGGCGGTCTGCTGGACCATCAGGCCGAGCGGGATGAGGAAGGCCAGCGCGACCATGGTGGTACCGGCCGCGGCGGCCTTGATCAGGGCCCAGCGCAGCGAGCGTCCGAACCTCCTCATGTCCGGTGCTCCGCGGGAGCCGGTCCGGGCCCGTCGGGGCGGCCGGGGGCCTCCAGCCGGACCCCGACACCGCGCACGGTGTGCAGGTAGCGCGGGTTGGAGGCGGTCTCGCCGAGCTTGCGGCGCAGCCAGGAGAGGTGGACGTCGATGGTCTGGTCGCCGCCGTAGGTCTGGCGCCAGACCTCGGCCAGGATCTCCTTGCGCGGCACCACGACGCCGGGGCGCGCGGCGAGGAAGGCCAGCAGGTCGAACTCGCGGCGGGTGAGGTCGAGCTGTCGTCCGTCCAGGGCCGCCTCCCGGCGCTGGAGGTCGATGGCCAGGCCGCCGACTCTGAGCACCTGGGCGACCGGGGCCGCCCCGCCGCCGAGGCGGCGCAGCACGGCGGCCATCCGGGCGCTGAGGTGTTCCCCGGAGAAAGGTTTCACCAGGTAGTCGTCGGCGCCGTCGTTGAGCAAGCGGACGATCTCGGCCTCGTCGTCGCGGGCGGTGGAGATGATCACCGGCACATTGGTCAGGCCGCGAATCATCTTGAGCGCCTCGCTGCCGTCCAGGTCGGGCAGGCCCAGGTCGAGGATCACCAGGTCGCAGCCGACCTGGGCGACCTCGCGCAGTGCCTCAAGTGCCGTGCCCACACTGCGGACCGCGTGACCGGTGTCGGCCAGGTGCCGGATGAGGGCGGATCGTACGAAGGGGTCGTCCTCGACCACGAGCACTGTTGCCATGGGGCTGCACGGTACGCCATCGGGCCCGAGTGGTCTGTACCTCGGGGTGGGTCCCGGACCGGGTCGCGGACGGAGCACCGGGCGGGGTGCGGCCGGCTCGCTCCGCCCCGGGGGATTTGTGCAACTTCCCTGCTCAATACCGGGGGTGCCCACCTGCGGAACCCCGGAGTACGGCAGGATGTGCGCACGATGCGGAACGGACTGGTACAGCTCGGCGCCTGGGCGGCGGCCACCGGGGCAGCGGTGGCGCTGTCCTGGCTCGGCGTGCACACGGTGCTGACCGGCGCCGCGTTCGAGCAGCCCTCGGCGCTGCCGCTGCCGTCCCCGGCCTCCACCGGGACGCGCCCCTCGCCGCCGGCCTCCACCACCCCGGCCCCGGCGGCGCCGTCGGCCCAGGCGCAGGCCGCGCCCCCGTCGGGACCGGCCGCCGCGCCGCCCTCCTCGGCCGCGCCCGGCGGCCAGCGCACCCCGTCCCCGCCCGCCGCCCAGCCGTCCACGCGCAAACCCGTCCCGGCCACCGCCACCACCACCTCCTCGATCCGCAGCTATCTGGTGCCGGGCGGCAAGGTGGCGCTGGACATCCGGCCGGACAACGCCTCGCTGGTCTCCGCGACGCCCGATCCGGGCTGGAAGATGGAGACGTGGAAGGGCGACCAGTGGATGCGGATCGACTTCACCAAGGGCGACCAGGCCAACTCGGTGTTCGTCGCCTGGAACGGCCACCCGCCGGACGTCACCACCGCCATCCGCTGACCTGCCGGACGCCCACCGGCCGGACGTCCGTCTGCCGGAGGTGGACCCGCTGCCCGCCGGCCCACCGCCCCGCTCGACACCTCCCCGTCGGCCGCCGCCCGGCTCACCAGTGCTCGACCGGCAGGTATCCGGGCAGGTAGGGCCCGGTGTAGCCGGAGCGGTCGACCAGGGTGTGCCTGGTCCCGCCGGGCACCCCGATCGCGGCGAGCACCACCGTCCCGTAGCGGTCGTGCACCTCGTAGGGCTCGCTGAGCGGTCCGGCGCCCCGGTCGACGGCGTAGTCGTAGGCGTAGTAGACGTCCGGCACCGCGAGTGCGAGGTCCACCACCCCGTCGCCGTGCCGGGCCAGGTGGGCGGCCAGCTCCCGGCCGCGCGGGCCGATGACCTGGACCAGCGAGGTGAGCACGATCCGCGTCCCGGGCGCCCGCAGGACGTAGGAGACGGTCTCCGGCTCACCGGTCTCCGGTCCGGCGTAGGCGGTACAGCGCAGACCGAGCGCGGCGGCGTAGCGGCGGGCCGCCCGCTCGGCGTCGCCGACCGCGAAGACCACCGCGTCGGCGTGCCCCATCGGCACGAGGTCGGGCTCGTCCCGGACGGCGGTGAGCAGGACGGGTTCGGCGGCGGTGTCGGTCATGACGGCCCTCCCGGTAGGCGTACGGGACCACACGGAGCCCTCGCGCCCGGTGTGGGGCCCGGTGCACGGGGTTGTGGCTGGAGGGTGGCGCCGGGCCGACCGCCGCGCAACTGTTCCGTTTCCTCCTGGTCAAGCTGTGTGCCGGGGCGGCAGAATCGGCCGCACCGCTGTACAGAATGCCCACCGGAGGACGGAGCCCGCGATGCCCCCCGACCACGCCCCGAGCGCCCCCGACTCGCCCAACTCCCCTACCGTGTACGGATCTTCCGGCGCATCGGCGGGCAGCGGCAACGATGCGATCGACCCCCTGGACGGCCGGCTGATCCGGCTGCTCGCCGAGGAGCCCCGGATCGGGGTGCTGGAGTGCTCGCGCCGCCTCCAGGTGGCCCGCGGCACCGTCCAGGCGAGGCTGGACCGGCTCCAGGCCAAGGGGGTGATCGGCGGCTTCGGCCCGGAGGTGGACCCGGCGGCGCTCGGCTATCCGGTGACGGCCTTCGCCACGCTGGAGATCTCCCAGGGCCAGGGCCAGGACGTGCGGGCCCACCTGGCGGCCGTCCCGGAGGTGCTGGAGCTGCACACCATCACCGGTCGCGGCGACATGATGGTCCGGATCGTGGCACGCTCCAACGCCGACCTGCAGCGGGTGATCGACCGGGTGGTCGGCTTCGACGGGATCGTCCGGTCCTCGACGGCGATCGCGCTGGAGAACCCGGTGCCGTACCGGATCCTGCCGCTGGTGGACCAGGCCGCGGCCGAGTAGCGGCGGCCCGCGGACCGCGGGGCCTGCGGGCCGGGCCCGGGGCGGGCCCCGCGGGGCGACTCGCGGGGCGACTCACCGCCAGTTCAGGCATGTGCCAGCGGCCCGCGAGGGCGCCCGACGTCCCCGACCGCCTCAGCAGCCGGGGACGCTGCCGCCGCTCTTCAGCGCCTCCAGCGCGGAGACCGCCTCGCTCAGCGTGCCGACCGGCACCAGCCGCAGGCCCTCGGGCGTGTTGACCTTGGCGTCCGTGCACTCGTCCTTGGGCAGCAGGAACACCGTGACGCCGTCCCGGGCGGCCGCCTGCGTCTTCAGCGGCACGCCGCCGACCGCGCCGACGTTGCCCTCGTCGTCGATGGTGCCGGTGCCCGCGATCTTCAGCCCGCCGGTGAGGTCGCCGCCCTTGCCGTCCCCGGCGAGCTTGTCGACGATGCCCAGCGCCAGCATCTGGCCGGCGCTCGGGCCGCCGATGTCACCGAGGTCGACCTTCACCTTCACCTGGTCCGGTGAGAGGTGGAGGTAGGAGAGCGCGGCCGCGGTGGCGCTGTCCTGCGACTGGGCCATCTGCTGGGCCGTCACCTCCTCGGCCTTGGCCGGGTCCTCCTGGGGATAGACGGAGTCGGTCGGCCGGATCGCCTCGTCCTGGTCGAGCCAGGCCTGCACGGAGCGCCAGAAGGTGGTGCGCTCCCCCGGATTGGTCGCCGAGATCGTCACCATCCGCAGCTCGCCGTCGGTGGCGCGGACCGGCGCTCCGGTCACCGTGAGCACCGGACGGCCCTGGTAGCTGCCGAGGGTGTCCGCCGTCACACCCGGCCAGGTGAGCGTGTAGGGCAGCGGGACGAAGGCCGCCACACCGAACAGCGCGGCGACCAGTGCACCGCACAGCGCCAGCGCGCGGGTGCGGGGAGCGGTCAGGGCCTTGGGCAGCTTGAGGTCGGACACAGAGGCATCCAAACACACCCGGCCCCCGCGGCGGGCATCACCGCAGGGCGTCGGCGACCTCGGTCGCGGCCTCCACCACCCGGGGGCCGACCCGCTCGGGGACGAGCCCGTTCAGCATCACCACGCCGACGCTGCCCTCGATACCGCTCAGGCCCAGCAGCGCGGCGGCCGCGCCGCACGCCCCGGACTGCTCCTCCGCGCGGGTGATGACGAAGCCCTGCTCCGGCCGGCGCTGCCCGGGGAAGCCCCGCGCCTCCAGGATCGCCCGTCCGGCGGCGCTCTCGCTCAGCGGATGGCGCAGGCCGGTCCGGTACGCGACGTGGAAGTCCGTCCAGCTGGGCTCGACCACCGCGACGGCCAGCGCCTCACTGCCGTCCACCAGGGTCAGGTGGGCGGTGGCGCCGAGGTCCTCGGCCAGGCTGCGCAGGGCGGGCAGCGCCGCCTCGCGCAGCAGCGGGTGCACCCGGTGCGCCAGGCGCAGCACGCCGAGGCCCACCCGGGCCCGGCCGCCGATGTCCCGGCGGACCAGGCCGTGCTGTTCCAGGGTGGCGAGCAGCCGGTAGACGACCGTCCGGTTGACGGCCAGCCGGGCCGCCAGCTCGGTGACGGTGAGCCCGCGCTCGGAGTCGGCGAGGAGTTTGAGGACCCGGACTCCACGGTCCAGGGTCTGGGAGGTCTCTGCAGTCACGACGCGCATTTCCTTTCCGCGGCTGTCGCGGAACGGCGGCGCCGGTCCGGGACTCAGGGTGTCGCGCGCAGGCGGGTGGCCGCGCTCGGGCCGCGGTGTGTCGTCCTTGACGCCCTGGCGGTCCTGCGGCGCCCGTCTCGCGGGGGGTTACCCGGCGGGAGAGCGTGTGGGAAAGGTAGTGAAGGAATTGTCGCGGCGGAAGTGCTTGTCCAAAATTCGGTCATGATCGATTTCATCGGGCATGGCAAATCCGGGCAAATAGCACTATTTCCCTGGGCTCGGCAGCGCGTAAGTTCGAGCACAGTCCGAAGTTCGGACACCTCGGGTGGAGGGGGGTGATCACCCGGTGACAGAGAGCCGAGATCGTCAGAGCAGATTGCGCAGGACCGCCCAGCCCGCGGCGGTGCCGAGCAGTACGGCCGTGCCGCGCCGCCCGAGCGGCGGGCGCCAGCTGCGCCCGGCCAGGCCGTGCCGCAGCCAGGTCAGGTAGAGCAGGGCGACCAGCGGCAGGGCCAGCAGCAGCGCCGCGTTGTCCTGCCAGGCCGCCGCGAGGTCGCCGTGCAGCAGGTCGTAGGTCATCCGGGTGCCGCCGCAGCCGGGGCACTGCAGGCCGGTGACCTTGCGGAACACGCAGAACGGCAGGACCTGTCCGGGCAGGTGCGGATCGCGCGACCACAGGTACCCGGCCCCGGCCAGGCCCCCGGCGAGCACCGCCAGCGGCGGACCGGCCGTGCGCAGCCGGGCGGGTACGACAGAACCGCCCCGGCCGTCGTGGCCGGGGCGGCGTGCCGCACGCGTCGGGCGCAAGGTCAGTTGCTGCGCAGCAGACGGCCCTGGGCGTCGGTGCGGTCGTTGCTGGTGAGGAACAGGATGCCGTCGATCAGGGCCCAGACGCCGAGGCCGCCGCAGGTCAGCAGCTGGGCGATGCCCATGCCGATGTGGCCGGTGTAGAAGCGGCCGACGCCCAGGCTGCCGAGCAGGATCTGCAGGATCCCCGCGACGACCTTCGACTTGTCGGAGAGCTCGGGCTGCTGCTGGGCGTAGGGGGGGTACGACACGTTCGGTGTGCTCCTTGTGATGGCATGTCCGGGGGCGGCGACATGGTTGTCGCCCCCTCGGGTCGGTGAGGTCGCCGGCCCGGCTCCCCGGGGGCTGCGGCGTCCGCCCGATACGGGGGACGCGCAGCTGCGACGGCCCGGAAGCGGCGCGGCACGCGGAACACTAGCCGATCATCACACCGGATGTCTCTTCAATTCCTTCACGTATACCTGAATGTCATATGACCTTGGCTCAGGTACCCGATAACCGTCTGACGTCCGATTACTTCGCCCATTCCCGGATTCGGGCGATCCGCGCCGTGAGCTGGTTGGCGGTGGCCTGGGCGGTGAGCGGGCCGCCGCACTGGCGGCGCAGCTCGTTGTGGATGGTGCCGTGCGGCTGGCTGGTGCGGTGGTGCCACGCCGCCACCAGTGCGTTCAACTCCTTGCGGAGCTCGCGCAGTTCCTGGTGGGTCACGACTGGCCGCTGCTCGGCGGGCAGCTCCAGCAGGTCGGCCTCCTCGGCGGGCTTGGCCTTGCTGCGCTGGATCTGCCGGTGCTGGCGTTTCTGCAGCAGCATCTGGACCTGGTCCGGCTCCAGCAGGCCCGGGATGCCGAGGTAGTCCTCCTCCTCCTCGCTGCCCGGGTGCGCCTGCATGCCGAACTCCATGGCGTTGTACAGCACCCGGTCGAAGACCGCGTCGGAGCCGATCGCCTCGTAGGAGAACTCGTCGCCGCCGGCCCCGTCCGGGCCGTCGTTGGCCCGCTCGGCCTCGGCGAGCAGCCGGTCCTCCTCGTCGAAGAGGCCCTCGCCCTCCTTCTTCGGCCGGTCCAGCACGTGGTCGCGCTGGAGCTCCATCTCGTTGGCGAAGCCCAGCAGCGTCGGGATGGTCGGCAGGAAGACGGAGGCCGTCTCGCCGCGCTTGCGGGCGCGCACGAAGCGCCCGACGGCCTGCGCGAAGAACAGCGGGGTGGAGATCGAGGTGGCGTAGACCCCGACGGCCAGGCGCGGCACGTCGACGCCCTCGGACACCATCCGGACCGCGACCATCCAGCGGGAGTCGCCCGCGGCGTAGTCGGAGATCCGCTTGGACGCCTCGACCTCGTCGGAGAGCACCACGGTGGCCTTCTCGCCGCTGATCTCGCGGAGGATCTTGGCGTAGGCGCGGGCGGTGTTCTGGTCGGTGGCGATCACCAGGCCGCCGGCGTCCGGGATGGCCTTGCGGACCTCGCTCAGCCGGCGGTCGGCGGCCTGCAGCACGCTGGGGATCCACTCGCCCTGCGGGGCCAGCGCGGTGCGCCAGGCCTGGGCGATCAGGTCCTTGGTCATCGGCTCGCCGAGCCGGGCCTCCAGCTCGTCGCCGGACTTGGTGCGCCAGCGCATGTTGCCGCTGTAGGACAGGAAGATCACCGGGCGGACGACGTGGTCGGCGAGCGCGTGCCCGTAGCCGTAGGTGTAGTCGGCGACCGACTTGCGGATGCCGTCGCCGCCCGCCTCGTACTGGACGAAGGGGATCGGGTTGGTGTCCGAGCGGAACGGCGTACCGGTCAGCGCCAGTCGGCGGGTGGCCGGCTCGAAGGCCTCGAAGCAGGCCTCGCCCCAGGACTTGGAGTCACCGGCGTGGTGGATCTCGTCCATGATGACGAGCGTCTTGCGGGCCTCGGTGCGGTTGCGGTGCAGCATCGGGTTCACGCCGACGCCCGCGTAGGTGACCACGATGCCGTGGTAGTCGCGGGAGAGCGGCCCCGAGGAGTACGCCGGGTCCAGCCGGATGCCTATCCGGGCGGCGGCCTCGGCCCACTGCTTCTTCAGGTGCTCGGTCGGCGCGACCACGGTGATCTGCTGCACCAGGTGGTTGTGCAGCAGGTACGAGGCCAGGGTGAGCGCGAAGGTGGTCTTACCGGCGCCCGGGGTCGCGACCGCGAGGAAGTCGCGCGGCTGCTTCTCCAGGTACGTGTCCAGCGCCCCCTGCTGCCAGGCGCGGAGCTTGCCGGCGGTACCCCAGGGCGCGCGGCCGGGGAAGGCGGGCGACAGGTGGTGCGAAGCGGCCGACGCGCCATGGCCGGCGGCCCGGACGGGCGCGTGCGGTTCGGCTGCGTCGGAGAAGAGCGGCATCGAGGAGGCGGCGGCAGTACTCACGGTCTCCGAGGGGGGATCGTCGCAGGTCAGGGCAGTAATAGCGGCCCAGCCCCGCGGTCGGGCGGCAATCGGACAACCGGTCCAGCGTACCGGTTGGGCGCGTTTGGGGCCGCCAGGCTCGGCCCTCGGACGGCCCGCGCGGCCGGAAACCGATGTGACGCAGGTCACCACCACGGGTTGGGAAAACCGGGTAATCCCACGCGCCCTGCCCACTCTCACCCGAGTGAGGCCGCCCCACCCTCCACAGCCGCCACCCGGCCTCACCGCGCCGAAGGGAACCGCCGTGCACACCGCCGCCGTCGAGCAGACCGTCCACGCCAGTCTGATCATCACCACCCACCGCTCCATCCGGCTGCGGGTGACCCTGCGGTACCGCCCGGAGGACCCGCTCGCCGTGCGGATGGCCTTTCCGGCCGAGTTCTCGCTGGACGAGCCGGCCGCCGGCCCCGCCCCCGCGTGCGGCGGGGACGGCGAGGGCGGCGGCCAGGACATCGAGTGGGTCTTCGCCCGCCAGCTGCTGACGGCCGGCCTGGAGCTGCCCGCCGGTGTCGGCGACGTCCACATCCGGCCCGCCCTGGGCCGACGCACCATGGTCGAGCTGCGCGCGCCCGAGGGCACCGCGCTGCTCCAGTTCGACACCACCGACCTGCGGCGGTTCCTGTGGCGCAGCCGCCTGCTCGTCCCCGAGGGCGAGGAGCACCTGCACCTGGACGCCGACCGCGCGCTCGCCGAGCTGCTCGGCTAGGTCCTGTCCGGCCGATCTTGCCGGGCGCGCGACGCCGGGCATCCCGCCTGAACGCACGCCCGAATCACCCAAGTACGTCCAGTACGAGGGCGATCCGGGCGCACGCCCAACCGGGCGCCCAACGCCGCGCGCTGATCCGCCAAGATCGACCGGACAGGACCTGGCGCGTGCCGAACCGTCCTGGGGTCCGTCGTCCGGGAGCGCCCCCGCGGCTCCCGGCCGCCGGCCCCGTCGGCTCAGAGCGACAGCCGACGCATCAGCCGGACCCCCTGCGCGGCGGTGAGGTGCGGCAGGTAGGCCTTGCCGATCGCCCGGGTGATGCTGGCGAGCGCCGCCGGGTCCGGGTAGGACATGTACATCGGCCGGTACTCGGGCTGGAACTTGGCCTTGAACGCCAGCAGCGAGCGGAACCCGTACACCGGCTCCAGCACCCGGCCCATCCAGTCCAGCATCCGCTGCAGCCCGCCCGGGTCCCCGCCCTGCCCGGAGCGGGCCAGCGGCGCGCCGGACAGCGAGAGGAAGCGCGCGCCCTCCTCCTTGAAGCCGAGCGCGGCCGAGGCGATCAGGAACTCCGTCACCCCGCGGAAGCCGTCCGAGCGCCGGCGCATGAAGTCCAGGGTCCAGCCGACCGGCTCCCCCGCCTCGTACACCGGCATCCAGCTGGTCACCCCGTGCACCCTGCGGTCCTGGTCGACGGCTATCAGCACCCGCACCGCCGGATCGTCCAGCTCCTCGAGGCCGCCGAGGGTGAAGCCCATCTCGGGCAGGCCCTTCTCGGAGACCCACTCCTCGGAGATCGAGCGGATCTGGTCCTTCAGGGCGATCGGTGCCTCGTGGTACGACCACCACTCGGCGCTGATGCCCTGCTTGCCGGCCTTGTTCAGCGCGGTCCGGATGTCCTGCCACTTGCGGCCGGTGAAGGCCAGCTCCGGCAGCGCCACCACGGTGTCCTCGGCGACCTGCAGCGAGCGCCAGCCGAGCTGCTCGGCGGCGTCCCGGGTGGCCGGGGTGACGCTGTAGAAGCACGGCGTCCAGCCGCGGGCGTCGCAGAACCGGGCGAACCCGGCGACCGCGCGCCGGCGGGCCTCCGGCTCGCCGAACGGGTCGCCGGTGGTCAGCGCCACGGTGGACAGCACCCGGTAGGCCACGGCGGCCCGGCCGTCCTCGTCGAACCAGTAGTGGTTGCCGTCCCAGGTGGTGATGAAGGACAGCGTGCCGCCGCCGTGCTCGGCGAGCAGCGCCCGGGCGCGGGCGGCGTCCTCGGCGTCGGCGTGCAGCACCGGCCGGCGGAAGGCCAGCAGCAGCGCGAACAGCGCGACCGCCCAGAAGGCCAGCCCGCAGTACGTCTCCAGGAAACGGGCCACCGGGCCGACCGCGATCGGGTAGTCCGGCATCAGGTCGTTGTAGGCCGGCGGCAGGAACTCGGCCGGCAGCCCGGAGACCATCCCGCGGAAGGTGGCACCCGGCTCGAACTGCTCGGCCACCAGGATGCCGAGGCCGGCGTACGCGGCGCCGGCCACCAGCAGGGCGCCGCCGAGGACGGCGGCGAGCCGGCCGACCACCACGCCCTGCAGCCGCAGGCCGAACCGGTGCCGGGTGGTGACCAGCAGGCCGAGGGTGAGCAGCGGCAGCAGCAGCGCCTCGACGAAGTACTGGACGGTGTCGCCCGTGCCGGCGCGGGTCCCGACGAACAGCCAGGCCAGCAGCGCGGTCCAGAGCAGCTCGGTGGCGACGGTGATCCGCCAGGCCGAGCGCAGGCCGCGGCGCAGGCCCTCGGCGAGGACCAGCAGCAGCGCCGGGAAGAGCGCGGCCATCAGCCGGGCGGGGGTGTCGAAGATCCGCTCGACGGCGTGCGCCCGGGCGCAGTCGTGGGGCGAGCCCGCGCAGAAGTCCGCGACCTCGTCGGGGGTGAGCCGGTGCGAGAGGTAGATCTCGGAGAAGGTGTTGAACGGCCCGCTGGCGTTGTCGTACAGCGAGGCGAGCAGCGGCCCGAGCGCGGCGGCGACCAGGCAGAGGGCGACCAGCACCCGGACCTCGGTGTGCGAGGTCCGGCGCTGGCGGGAGTACGGCCGCACGCGCAGGAACAGCGCGCCCGCGCCGAGCCCGATCACCGCGCCGGTGAACCGCTGGACGCTCTGCAGGTGCCCGACGTACAGCGTCATCACCAGCGGCACGAGCACCACCAGCAGGTGCAGCCGGCGGCGCCAGAGCACGGTGAGCCGGTAGCCCAGCACCCCGGCCAGGGCGAACAGGCCGACGCCGGGGCCGGTCGAGGTCTGGTCGGCGACCGAGTCGGTCCACTGCTCGCCGACCCGGGAGCCGGCCTCGACCAGCGCGGTGCCCAGCAGGGTCCCGAGCAGCTGGCCGCCGACCAGCACGCCGACGGTCCTGACCCGGCCGATCCGGCGCTCGGCGGCCGGGCCGACCAGGAGCAGCAGCAGGCTGGTGAAGACGTACGAACCGGTGCCGGAGCACCAGAACAGCGAGGTGAACGGAGCCCACCAGTGCCCCGCCGTCAGGGTGGGCACGCCGACGCCGACCTGGGCCAGCAGCCGGTCGGACGGGCCGCCGACCAGGCTTCCGGTGGCGGCGCCGACCGCCCACAGGCCGGCCAGCAGGGTGAGCGTGAGCGGCGCCGCGCGCAGCCGGGCGGCGAGCGCGCGGGCGGCCCGCCGGGCCCGCTGGGGGCGGGGTTCCGGCCCCCGGGCGACCGGGGCCTGGTCGAGTACCGGCCGGGGGTCCGGACCGAGCCGGATCACCGGGTGAGCCCGGTCTGCTGGGCGAGCCAGGGCACCTGGGCGACCATGCTCGGCCGGAACACGACCCAGCCGTGCCCGCCCGGCATCAGGTCGAACTTGGCCGTCATCCCGGCGGCCAGCGCGGCTTCGTAGACCCTGCGCTGCATCACGACGAAGTCGTCGTCCTTCTCGCCGACCACGATCGCGCCGACGGTGTCGGGGAAGCGCTTGCGCGACATCACGTCCAGTGGGTTGACCGCCGTGAAGGCGTCCTCGTCCCCGTCGAAGGCGGCCTTCACGGTCTCGGCGCGGCTGCCGAGGGTGGGCTCCTCCTGCCCGGCCATGTCGAGGAAGACCCCGTAGACCTGGGGGGCGTTGACGGCCAGCTGGAGGGCGCAGGTGCCGCCCATCGAGGCGCCGCCGATCACCCAGGAGCGCCGGTCCTCGGAGGCCTGGAGGTTGTGCCGGACCCAGTTGGGGACGTCCTCGGCCAGGTAGGTCTGCGTCTTGCCGATCTTCGAGTCGAGGCAGAGCGGGTTGGCCCAGGTCGAGCCGAGCTGGTCGGGCATCACCACGATCGGGGCCAGGCCGTCGTGCTCGGCGGCGAAGGCGTCCAGCGTCTCGTTCAGCTGGGCGGTGTGCACCCAGTCCTCGGGGACGCCGGGCTGGCCGCCGAGCATCACGATGACGGGCAGCAGCGGCCGGGGGCTGGCCTGGTAGGCGGGCGGCAGGTAGACGTAGGCGTCCCGGGCCTTGAAGCCGGACTTGACCCCGGGGATGGGCGTCTTGGAGACGGTTCCCTTGTCGGGGAGCCCGGGCGGCGCGTGCCAGACCTCGGAGAGGACCTTCCCCGGCGGCGCGGACACCGTTCGGGCCTCCTTGCTGGTGGTGAGCTCCTGGGTGTGGGAGAGCCACGGCGCCAGCATGACCCGGCCGCTCGGGTACTGCTCGAAGCCCCGGTTGACCTGCGAGGCGCCCATGAGCAGCACCAGCGCGGCGCCGACGGCGGCCAGCACCCGGCCCCGGCGGGCCAGTCGCGGCACCCGGAAGCCGAGCAGGCAGAACCCGGTGACCGCCCAGGCTATCCACCAGATGACGTACCGGGGCAGCCCCTCGGGGAAGGGGTGCCACCAGTCGTCGACGGCCATGTCGACGAGCTTGGTCAGGACGGCGGCGAGCACGAGCGCGGCCGGCAGCCGCCGGTTCCACCAGGGCCGGCCGCGGGAGACGGCGAGCGCCAGCAGCGAGCCCCAGCCGGCCAGCAGGACGGCGCGCGGGATCGGGCCGTGGATCAGCGACCAGTCGATCGGGTTCCAGGTGACAGCAAGCGAGACGGTGTTCATGCGCCCTTCCCCGGCCGGGTGGTGTCGGCCAGGAAGCCGTACGCGACGACGTTGCCCTCGTAGCCGCGGTCCTCGCTGTACCCGCCGCCGCAGGTGATGACCCGCAGCTGCGCGTCGGCAGCCTGCCGGTAGACCCGGTCGTCGGGGAAGTCCTTCCGGTCGTGGACCTCGATGGCGTACAGCTGGTACACGGCGGTGGCACCGTCCTCACGGGCGATCTCGATCCGGTCGCCGCGGTGCAGCGCGCCCAGGTGGTAGAAGACCGCGGGACCGTTGTGGTTGTCGACGTGCCCGGCGATGATCGCGGTTCCGCGCTGGCCGGGGGTGGCTCCGCCGCGGTACCAGCCGGCCAGGTTGCGGTCGGCCTCCGGCGGTGCCTGGAGGTGGCCGTCGCCGTCCAGGCCGAGGCCGGTGACGGGCGCGTCCAGCTTGACGGCCGGGATGCGGATCCGGGTCGGGGCGGAGGCCCCGAGCGGAGGGACGACCGAGACCGGGGCGAAGCCGGAGAGGGCCTGGCCGCCGCCGGGGAGCGGGGGGAGCCCGCCCTGGCCCCCGTCGTGCAGCATCCAGGCGCCGAGGACGAGCGCGGCGCCGACCGCCAGGGTGCCCGGCCACGGACTCCTGTTCTGCTGGGCGCCCACCCGGCGCCTCCCCTCTGCTGATGACTGATCGTTCCTGGGAGATTCCTGGGAACAATCCAACCGGATCGGACTTTAAGGCACATCAATACGATGGTCGTATTCAGACCCCCCGATCGGCAGGGCTGTGGGCCCGAGTCCTGCTCCGGGTGGGTGAACGGTCACCGAGAGAGAGCGCCGACCGCCGTGGCGGCCACCTCCGGATCGCCCGACAGGACGACCGAGAGATATCGACTCTCTCGGACGTCAGTCCGGTTGCACCAATCGGGCGATCAGTTGCGACCGAACGTGGTGGATCACGGACCGTACGCGTCCACATGCCATGCTGACCCCGCTCAAGGTCTATCACCGCACTTGTCCGACCGGACTGCCGCGCGCCGTCCGGCCGCCGCACGACCGATGAACGGAGTGACCATGGACGCTCTCTCCCGTCGCACCCTGCTGGCCGCCGGTGCCGCCACCGCCGCCACCCTCGCGGCCGGCTGCGGCGGAAACGACGGCTCGGCCGCCGGACAGGCCGCCCCCGTCCCGGTCCCGGCCGACCCCGCGGCGGACCAGGCAGGCCCCCCGAGCCCGGCCCCGAAGCCGCCCGCCACCCTGATCGGCGACGGCTCCACCTCGGACACCGGACCGCAGCCCAACCAGCCCGAGCCCGAGCCGCTGAAGCTCGGCGAGCGCCCGCCGCAGTTCGTGGTGTTCTCCTGGGACGGCGCCGGAGAGCTGGACAACGGCCTGTTCGGCCGGTTCCGCCGGCTCGCGCGGGAGCACAACGCCTCGATGACCTTCTTCCTCAGCGGCCTCTACCTGCTGCCCGAGTCCAAGAAGGACCTCTACCGCCCGCCGCAGCACAAGGTCGGCGCCTCCGACATCGGCTACCTGAGCGACCAGCACATCCGCGACACCCTGGAGAACCTGCACGCCGCCTGGCTGGAGGGCCACGAGATCGGCACCCACTTCAACGGGCACTTCTGCGGCGCCGAGGGCGTCGGCCGGTGGTCCCCGGAGGAGTGGGACAGCGAGATCCAGCAGGCGATGGACTTCGTCATGAACTGGCGGAGCAACACCGGCTACACCGACCTGCCGGCCCTGCCCTTCGACTACCGCAAGGAGCTGATCGGCAGCCGCACCCCCTGCCTGGAGGGCCAGCGCGCCCTGCTGCCGACCGCCGCCAAGCGCGGCTGGCGCTACGACAGCAGCGGCAACGGGACCCAGGTGTGGCCGCAGAAGATCCAGGGCGGCGCGCTGTGGGACCTGCCGCTGCAGTCCATCCCCTTCCCCGGGCACACCTTCCAGGTGCTGTCGATGGACTACAACATCATGTTCAACCAGTCCGGCAGCAACACCAAGGCCGACCCGGCGCTGCACCCCGCCTACCAGACCCAGGCCCGGGACTCCTACCTGATGGGCTTCGAGCGGGCGTACACCACCAACCGGGCGCCGTACATCATCGGCAACCACTTCGAGCAGTGGAACGGCGGCATCTACATGAACGCCGTCGAGGACGTGCTCAAGGCCGTCGCGGGGAAGCCCGAGGTGCGGCTGGTCTCCTTCCGCCAGCTGGTGAACTGGCTGGACGCGCAGGACCCGGCGGTGCTGCGCAAGCTGCAGACCCTGCCCGCCGGGCAGGCGCCGACCGGGGGCTGGGAGACCTTCCTCGGCTCCCCCGCCCCGGCCGGCGCCGCGGCCTCCCCCGTCGCCGGCGGCAAGTGACCGTCAGGCCCTGCGCACCCGCCCGGAGACCAGCGCGCCCAGCAGCGCCACCCCGGTCATGGTCAGGAAGATCGCCGCGAAGGCGCCCGTCGAGGCGCCGCCGCCCTCCGCGCCCTCGTGGGCGGCGGCCAGCGAGCCGCCGCCCAGCGCCGAGAACAGCACCCCGGACAGGCCTATCAGCAGCACGTTGCCGAGCGCGTCGCTCATCTGCAGCGAGGCCGAGTTGGCCCCGGCGTCCTCGGGCGAGGACAGCTTCAGCATCAGCACGCTGACACTCGCCACGGCCATCCCCATCCCGATCCCGCCGACGCCCCAGGCCACCGCGGCCGCCCAGGTCGGCACCGCCGGGACGAGCACCAGCGCCGCGCCCGCGATCGCCACCGCGGTCAGCACGAAGCCGACGCGGATCATCGCCTCTCGGTAGCGCTCCGCGCCCGGCCGGCCCTGCAGCCAGGAGCCCAGCGCCCAGGACAGGCCGCCGCTGGTCAGGGTCAGCCCGGCCAGCGTCGGGGAGAGGCCGCGCTGGGTCACCATCATCAGCGGGATGAACGCCTCGGCCGCGAAGAACGCCCCCGCCGCCACCCCGCGCAGCAGGATCACCGTCGGCAGCCCGCGCGCGGCGCGCAGGGTCCCGGTCGGCAGCAGCCCCAGCACCGCGGGCAGCAGCAGGGCCGCCCCCGCGGCCGCCGGGAGCAGCCCGACCAGGTCCCGGCGCTCGCCGGCGTACTGCAGCAGGCCGGCGCCGAGCGCGGCCATCGCGGCCAGCACGGTGCGCCGGCGGTCGAGCTCGCCGCCCTTGGGAGCCGGCTGGCTCCGTTCGGAGCGGCGCAGCGCCGGGCCCATCACCGCCAGCGGCAGCAGGATCAGCGCCGGGACGGCGAGGAACACCCAGCGCCAGCCCAGGTGCTGGGTGACGGCCCCGGAGACCACCGGGCCGATGATCGAGGGCAGCACCCAGGCCGAGGAGAAGGCCGCGAACACGGCCGGCCGCAGCCGCTCCGGGTAGGCCCGGCCGACCACCACGTAGAGCGCGACGATCACCAGCCCGCCGCCCAGGCCCTGGATCGCCCGGCCGGCCACGAAGACCCACATCCCGGGCGCGGATCCGGCCACCACCAGGCCCGCGCCGAACACCACGATGCCGGTGAACAGCGGTTGCAGCGGGCCCCGCCGGTCGCACCACTGGCCGGAGACGACCAGGGCGAACAGCGTGGTGGTGAAGTAGCCGGAGAAGGCGAAGGCGTAGAGCCCGAGACCGTGCAGCTGCCGGGCCGCCTGCGGCATCGCGGTGTTGACGGCGGTGGCCTCGAAGGCGAGCAGCAGGACCACGGAGACGATCCCCAGGGTCAGCGCCCGGTAGCGGCCGCTGAGGACCCCGCCGCCGGGGTCGGCCGGGAGGACTGTCGGGGCAGGGTCGACCGAGGTGGGGGAGGCTGTGGTCATACGTAACATCGTAAGACCCGTCGACCCGCATGACCCCTGACTCGGGTCGGTGACCGGATCCGTCGCACGACCTAGGTCCGTCCGGTCCCGGAGGCGGGGCGCCGCCGGCTCAGTGCAGGACCTTGAGGCCCACCACGCCGGAGACGATCAGCAGCAGGCAGCCGATCCGGGCCATGGTGACCGCGTCGCCGAGGACGGCCATGCCGTAGAGCGCCGTCCCGACCGCGCCGATGCCGACCCAGACCGCGTAGCCGGTGCCGATCGGGATGGTGCGCATCGCGTACGCCAGGCCGCCCATGCTCAGCAGCAGGGCCACGCCGAAGACGAGGCTGGCGACGGGTCGGGAGAAGCCCTTGGAGGACTCCAGGGCGACGGCCCAGACGGTCTCCAGGACACCCGAGATGATCAGAACGAGCCAGGCCATGACGATGGACCTCCGCAGTCAGCAGCGGCCGGATTGCCGCTGTACTGCGCCGTCTTGTCTCACCGGGTACGACGCGCTCGTCCGGGGCGGCCGCAACTCCGGCCACCTGTCTTCGAAGGTAGCACACCCCGCCATGCAGAATTTACAAAGGGATATTGACGGGCCGCCGCCCATTCCGCCACTATGAATTCACCAACGGCGAACGACGACAGGAGTCGGACATGGACAGGAAGACGGCGGCCCGCGCGGCGCACCGCACCTGTGCCACCGCTCCCCGGTGTTGTCGCGCCTGTCGCTGCTGCCGCCGCGCCTGAGCGCGCCCCGCAGTACAGCCCCGCAGTACAGCCCCACCCCACGGCCGTGTGCCCGAGTGGTTTAGGGAACCGCCTGCAAAGCGGTTTACACGGGTTCGATTCCCGTCATGGCCTCCACGCGACGAATTGCCGGTCGGCATCTTTTCTGCCGACCGGCAATTCGTCGTTCCCGTTTCCCGGGAATTCACCCGGAATGGAAAAAGGGGAGCGGAGGGGGGCCGGCCCCCCTCCGCTCCCCCGCGGCTCACGCCGTGACGGCGTCCTCGGCACGGATCGGCAGCCGGCCGACCGGCAGCCCGGTGGCGGCCCGGACGGCGGCGGCGACGGCCGACGGGGCGACCACGGCGGGCGCGGCGCTGACCGCCTTGGCGCCGAAGGTGGCGACCACGTCCCGCTCCTCCAGCAGCGCCGCGATCCGCACCTCGGGGGTGTCCAGCGCGGTCGGCAGCCGGTAGCCGGTCAGCGAGGGGTTGACCAGCAGGCCGCCCTCGGTGCGCAGGTCCTCCAGCAGCGCCAGGCCCACGCCCTGCGCCACGCCCGCCTCGATCCGGTCCTCGATCTGGCGCGGGTTCAGCGCCCGGCCGACGTCCTGGGCGACGGTCACCTCGACCACCCGGACGGCGCCGAGCTCGATGTCCACGTCCACCACCGCCCGCATCGCGCAGAACGCGATGGAGACGAAGGCGTCGCCCTGCCCGGCCTCGTCCAGCGGCTCCGTCGGGTGCGGACGGCACTGCGCGGTGGCCCAGAGCTCCTTGCCCTCCAGCGCCTCGGCGACCGGCATGCCGAGCACCCCGTCGTAGGAGGTGATCTTGCCGTCGGCGATCTGCAGCAGCTCCACCGACATCCCGAAGTTGGCGGCGATCGGCTGCAGCAGCTGGTGGCGGACCATCAGCGCGGCCCGCTCGACGGCGCCGCCGGAGACCCAGGTGTGCCGGCCCCGGGCCGAGGGCCCGGCGATCGACTGGTCGCTGTCGGCCGGCGCGATGTAGACCTCGCTGACGCCCAGCACGGACTGCACGATCTGCCGGGCCAGCGTGGCGAAGCCCTGCCCGGAGTCGACGGCCGCGCAGATCACCGTGGCGTGGTCGCCGCTGACCCGCACCGTCGCGGTGGAGACCTCGTCCTCGCCCTCGGCGCCCAGCATGTGCACCATGCCCACCGCGTAGCCGATGCCGCGCCGCACCGCCGCCGGGTCCCCGGCGCCGCCGGGCCCGCCCGGCAGCAGCCACTCGGCGTCCGGGTCGTCCACCGGCAGCGCGGGCAGCGGCTCCTCGGCCAGCGCGTCCAGCAGTGCGGCCACCGGCGCGGGGCAGGTGACGGCCTGTCCGGTGGGCATCGGGTCCCCGGTCGCCAGCGCGTTGCGGCGGCGGATTTCCAGCGGGTCCACGCCCACCCGGGCGGCCAGCTGGTCCAGCTGCGACTCGTAGGCGAAGCAGGCCTGCAGGGCGCCCTCGCCGCGCATCCGGCCGGCCGGCGGGTTGTTGGTGCGCACCGCCCAGGCGTCGACGAAGACGTTCGGGCAGACGTACGGGCCGACCGAGAAGGCGGTCGCGGCGGCCAGTGCCTCGGCGGAGACGTCCGCGTAGGCCCCGCCGTCCAGCAGGATCTGCGCCTCGACCTTGACCAGCCGGCCCTCGGCGTCCGCGTGGTGGCGGTAGCGCAGCAGGGCCGGGTGGCGGGAGGTGTGTGTCTGGAAGGACTCCTCGCGGGTGAGGGTCATCTTCACCGGGCGGCCGGTGCGCAGCGCCAGCAGGGCCAGGGTGACCTGGAAGGAGAGGTCCTCGCGGTCCGAGGTGGCGCCGGGCACGCCGGTGACCACCAGCCGGACCCGGTCGGGCTCCAGGCCGAGGCAGGCGGCGGTGCGGTCGCGGTCGCCGTGCGGGTCGGTGGAGGACAGGTGCAGCTCCACGCCGCCGTCCGGGCGCGGCACGGCGAGGCCGGCCTCGGCGCCGAGCGGCGCCGGGTCCTGCCGGCCGACCTGGTACAGGCCCTCGACGATGACCTCGCCGGCCGCGTCCGGGTCGCCGGTGCGCAGCGGCAGGTGCCGGAACAGGTTGCCGTCGGGGTGCAGCGCGGGGGCGGTGAAGGCCTGCTCGGGGTCGGTGACGGCCTCCAGCGGCTCGTACTCGACGGTGATCAGGCCGACCGCGAGGCGGGCGGTGTCCGGGTGGTCGGCGGCCACGGCGGCGACCGGCTCGCCGTGGTGGCGGACCACGCCGGCGGCCAGCACCGGCCGGTCGGCGACGATCGGCCCGGCCGGCGCGCCGTCGGGGCTCCCGTCCGGGCCGGCCGGCAGGTCGGCGGCGGTGACCACGGCGTGCACGCCGGGCAGGGCGAGCGCGGCCGAGGTGTCGATGCCCTTGATCCGGGCGTGCGGGTGGGGCGAGCGCAGTACCGCGCCCCAGAGCAGCCCCTCGGCCCAGAGGTCCGCGGCGTACGGGTAGATGCCGAGGGCCTTGGGGAGCGCGTCGCTGCGCAGCGGGGAGCTGCCGAGCCCGAACGGCTCCGGCGCGCCGCCTTCGCCGCCGTCCTGCTGCTGGCCGGCGGCCGTGATGTCGGTCGGCGAGGTCATGATGCGTGGTCGTCCTCGGGGAGCCGGATGCCGTGGGCGGGGGTGGCGCCGTACGGGACGCCGGCGGGGGCGGTGCCCTCGGCCGGGACGCCGTGCGGGGGCGCGGGGACGTACGGCGCGCCGTGGCCGGGCGTCCCGTCGAAGGCGGCGGCGTCGAAGGCGATGCCGTGCGCGGGGGTGGTCTCGTAGACCGGGCCGTCGTAGGACGCGGCGCCGTCGTAGCCGGGCTGCTGCTGGTAGCCGCCGTCCTGGTGGCCGGGGACGTAGGTGCCGTGCGCCGGGGTGCCCTGGTACGCCGTCCCGGGGTAGCCCGGCTGCGGGTAGTAGCCGGACTCGGCGGGCTGCCCGGGGATGCCGTGGACGGGGGCTCCCTGGACCGGCAGGTCCTGGACGGGCCGCAGGACGGTGGTGTCGTACACGCCGGTGTCGTAGCCGCCGTGCCCGTCCGGCGTGCCGTACTGCATGCCGACGCCGACGCCCGTGCCGGCGGTGGTCGGGGTCTCCTCGGCGGGCGGCTGGGGGACGTGCTCGATCCAGGCGTCGGCGTCGGTGTAGACCGGCAGGTCGCCGACGGAGCGCCCGGCGGCGGGCCCGGCCTCGGCGGCGGGCTCCGCGGCGGGCGCGGCGGCGGCCTCGGCGGGGGCCTCCTCGGCCTCCTCGGTCTGCGCGGCGCGCGCGTCGGCGACGCTCTGCACGGCGGCCAGCACGCCCCGGTAGCCGGTGCAGCGGCAGAGGTTGCCGCAGAGCGCCTGGCGGGCCTCGACCTCGGTGGGCCGGTGGTTGCGCTGGAGCAGGTCGTGCACGGCCATCGCCATGCCGGGCGTGCAGTAGCCGCACTGCACCGCGCCGGACTCGGCCAGCGCCTGCTGGACGTCGCTGGCGGCGCCGGCGGCCGACAGGCCCTCGACGGTGTTGATCTCGCTGTCGGCGGCGAGTGCGGCGGGCACCAGGCAGCCGGCCACCAGCTGGCCGTCCACCTGCACCGAGCAGGCGCCGCACTCGCCCTGCTCGCAGCCGTCCTTGGCGCCGGCCAGCCCGAGCCGCTCGCGCAGCACGTAGAGCAGGCTCTCGCCGATCCAGGCGTCGGTGACGGGCCGTTCGAAACCGTTGACCCGCAGCGTGTACGAGGCGCAGGGGCGCAGCTCGCGGCTGACCTGCGGGGCGTGGTCGAGCGGGCCCGGGTCGAGGGTTTCGATGGGGTCTGTGGTCACTTCAGCGCCCTTCCCAGTGCCCGGCGGGCCAGCACCGATACGGTACGCCGCAGCCGAACGGCCGCCGCGCTCGGCCCCTCGGTCACGGCCTCCCAGGCGCCCTCGGCGCCGTAGCTGTCGGGTACGCAGGCGGCGGCCACGTACTCGCCGAAGGCGGCCGTCGCGGCGGGGTCGATCTCCCGGGAGCCGTCCCAGTCGATGCAGCCGGCCACCCAGGCCTCGGCCTCCAGCGGGCGCAGCGGCACGGGGGCGACGGCGCCGACGGCGCAGCGCACGGCCCGCCGGGCGGGGTCGAGGACGAGGGCGACGGAGGCGGTGGCGCGGGCCGGGCCGCTGCGGCCGGTGGCCTTGAGGAAGACCTGCGGGGCGTGCAGCAGCGGGACGCGCACCCAGGTGAGCAGTTCACCGGGGCGCACCGGGTCGAGGCCGGTGAGCAGGTGGCTGACCGGTACCTCGCGGGTGGCGCCGGCCCGGGCGAGGGTGACGCTGGCCTCCAGCGCGGCGAGCACCGGCAGGGTGTCGCCGGCCGGGGCGGCGGTGGCGATGTTGCCGCCGAGGGTGCCGACGTTGCGCACCTGCGGCGGGCCCGCGGTGCGCGCCGCGTCGGCCAGGGCCGGGATCAGGGCGGCGAAGTCGGGGCGGTCCATCCGGGCGTGGGTGAGTCCGGCGCCGAGCACGGCGGTGCCGCCGTCCTCGTAGCGCCAGCCGCGCAGCTCGGTGATCCGGCCGAGGCCGATCAGGGCGGCGGGGCGCAGCCGTCCGGCGTTGACGGCCTCCATCAGGTCGGTGGCGCCGGCCACCGGTACCGCGGCCGGGGTGGCGGCCAGCGCGTCGACGGCCTCGTCGAGGGAGGCCGGCAGCATGATCGTCCGGTTCACCTGGGTCCCACCGTGCTCCACTTGCTCATCGATCGCCTGCCGCCCGCGGCCTTCGGCCGAGATGTCCGCGTCGGCAGCCCGGCCTGGCCCGTAGGGTACGGGCGATCGGGCCGGGTTGGGCAACTCTGGCACACAATGCTCGATGATCATTTCGGGGCGGGCGAACGGGACTGCCCGATTGGGACGGATACCGGGCGGTATCTGCTCCGGTTCGATGCGAACCGGAGCGGATGTTCATCTGTTCTTGACGTCCGATGACCGCTCAGAAGTTCCCGGGCGCCGCCACGCGGTGCGGCGCCCGGGGGTGCTCACTTCACCGGCGGCGCGCCCTCGATCGGCCGGCCGACCACTCCGGGCCGGCGCTGCCAGGGGTGCGGCCCGCCGGCCGGGCGGTACTCGACGCCGAGCGCGTCCAGCCGGGCCAGGTGGGCGGCCATCCGGCGGTCGAACCCCTCGAAGTCGCGCGCGGCCGGCTCGGTCGGCAGCGCGGACCAGGCGACCTCGGCGAAGGCGGCCAACCGGGGGAAGGCCCGGTAGTCGATGTCCCGGGCGGAGTCCATGAACTCGCTCCAGAGGTTGGCCTGGGTGCCGATCACCCGCCGGGCCGCCTCCTCGTCCAGCTGCCGGGGGACGGGCTCGAACCGGTAGACGTCCTCCAGGGTCCGCAGGAAGCCCACCGGGATGGGCTCCTCGTCCGCCGGGCCCTGCCGGTGGTCCAGGTAGACGTGCTGCTCGGGGCACATCACCACGTCGTGCCCGGCCTGCGCGGCGGCGATCCCGCCGGCGAAGCCGCGCCAGGAGGAGACGGCCGCGCCGGGCGCCAGGCCGCCCTCCAGGATCTCGTCCCAGCCGATCAGCCGGCGTCCGCGGGCGGCCAGCCAGCCGTCGAAGTGCCGGATCACCCAGCTCTGCAGCTCGTCCTCGTTGCCCAGCCCGAGCTCGGTGATCCGCTGCTGCGCGGCCGCGCTCTCCTTCCACTGCTCCTTGGGGCACTCGTCGCCGCCGAGGTGGACGAACTCGGACGGGAAGATCTCCAGGACCTCCTCCAGCACGCCCTCGAAGAACCGCAGGGTGCCCTCGGAGGCGTTCAGCACGTGGGGGCTGACCCCCCAGTCCGTCCAGACGCCCAGCGCCGAGGTGTCCACGACGTCGGCGTTGCCCAGCTCGGGGTAGGCGGCGATGGCGGCCTGGGTGTGGCCGGGCAGGTCGATCTCGGGGACGACGGTGATCTGCCGATCGGCGGCGTACGCGACGATCTCGCGCAGGTCGTCCTGGGTGTAGAAGCCGCCGTGCGGGCGGTCGTCGCGGCGGTTGCCCAGCCGGTAGCCGACCATCGAGCGCTCGCGCCAGGCGCCCCGCTCGGTGAGCTTCGGGTAGCGCTTGATCTCCACCCGCCAGCCCTGGTCGTCGGTCAGGTGCAGGTGCAGCACGTTCAGCTTGTGCGCGGCCAGCAGGTCGAGGAAGCGCAGCACGTCCGCCTTGGGCAGGAAGTGCCGGGAGACGTCCAGCAGCACGCCGCGCCAGCCGAAGCGGGGGGCGTCCTCGATGTCGGTGCCGGGCAGCACCCAGCCGGTGCGGCGCAGCGGCGCGCGGCGGAAGGCGTCCGGGCCGAGGAGCTGGCGCAGGGTCTGCGCGCCCCACAGGGCGCCGGCCGGGCCTGCGGCGGTGACCACGGCGCGGCCGGGGCGCACCGAGATCCGGTACGCCTCACCGGCCAGCGACTCGTCGTGGACCAGTTCGATGCCCTCGCCGGACCGCCCGGGGCCCAGGGGCAGCCCGGTCGCGGCGGTCAGCGAGGTGCGCAGCCACCGCTCGGCGTCCGCCAGGGCGGGCGCCGCGGTGAGGGTGGTCGCGTGGTCGAGGGGGAAGTCCTCGTCCGGGAGGCGGACGGAACTCAAGGGGGCGGGAATGAGATCCATCCCGCCATCCTGCCCACGACCTGCCCGATTGGCATAGACCACCTGGGGAAATGGTCGCTATGCAAAACAGTCCGGACCGGGCGGACTACTTGTTGTTGTCGTCCCCGCCCTGCGGCTTGCCGATGCCGTCGTAGATCTCCTTGCACATCGGGCAGACCGGGTACTTCTTCGGGTCGCGCCCGGGCACCCACACCTTGCCGCAGAGCGCCACCACGGGGGATCCGGAGAGGGCGCTCTCCATGATCTTGTCCTTCTGGACGTAGTGCGCGAAGCGCTCGTGGTCGCCGTCCCCGTGGGACACCTGCGGGACGGGCTCGACCAGGGTGCCGGTGCCGAGGCCGCGCTCGGGCTCAAGAGTGCTCATGGGTGCCAAGTCTATGGGCGCCCCGGGAAAGCGGGCCAGTGCCGGGGCCCGGGGCCGTCCGGGTCAGTTCAGGGTGGGGTCGTCCGGGTAGGTCGCCAGCAGGGCGAGCGGGCCGCGCTGGCGGCGCAGCACCGCGCGCCAGAGCCGGTCCGGCTCGGGGCTGGAGATGTCACCCGGCTCGCAGTCCACCAGGTACCACGCGCCGCTGCCGATCTCGGTCTCCAGCTGCCCCGGGGACCAGCCCGCGTACCCGGCGAAGATCCGCAGCGCCCCCAGCTCCCCGGCCAGCACCTCGGGCGGCGCTTCCAGGTCCACCAGGCCGATCGCGCCGTGCACCCGCCGCCAGCCGAGCGGCTCGCCGGTGCCCGGGTCCCCCGGCGCCACCGCCAGGCCGAGCGCCGAGTCGAGCGCCACCGGGCCGCCCTGGAACACCACGGCGGGCTGCCCGACCAGGCCGCCCCAGCCGTCCAGCACGCTGCCCACCTCCACCGGCGTCGGCCGGTTGAGGACGACGCCGAGCGCCCCCTCGGCGTCGTGGTCGAGGAGGAGCACCACCGCCCGCGCGAAGTTCGGGTCGGTGAGCACGGGTGTCGCGACGAGCAAGCGGCCGGTGTGGGACCGGCCTCCGTGCGAGTGGGCCCCTGTCATGCCAGACATGATCCCGCAGAACGCCCGGCGGCGGACAGCGCAACACCAGGGCCGTCCGGTCCGAACCGCGCCGCGCCGGACGAACACCCGTACGGACGCCCCGGCGGGCGGAAGTCCACCCCAAGAGAGCACCATCACGGGAGAGGCTCACGGGAACCACTCGCACGCCTACTACCATCTACTGATGGTGGACGCCCTTATACGGTGCCGACTCGGTCACACCGGGGGCCCGAACGCGCCCGTACGACCGGTCCACCGCCGGCTCTCTACCGGAGCCCCACCCACTCCTCTGGCACCCCGGATTGCGAGAACGATGACCGACGACGTCCTGCTGGTCCACGGCGGAAACCCGCTCGAAGGCGAGATCCGCGTCCGCGGTGCGAAGAACCTGGTCCCCAAGGCCATGGTCGCCGCCCTGCTCGGCCAGGGCCCCAGCAGACTGCGCAACGTCCCGGACATCCGCGACGTCAAGGTGGTACGCGGTCTGCTCCAGCTGCACGGCGTGACCGTGCGCACCGGCGACGAGGAGGGCGAGCTGATCCTCGACCCCTCGCACGTGGAGAGCGCCAACGTCGCGGACATCGACGCGCACGCCGGCTCCTCGCGCATCCCGATCCTGTTCTGCGGCCCGCTGCTGCACCGCCTCGGCCACGCCTTCATCCCCGGCCTCGGCGGCTGCGACATCGGCGGCCGCCCGGTCGACTTCCACTTCGAGGTGCTCCGCCAGTTCGGCGCCACCATCGAGAAGCACCCGCAGGGCACCTACCTGGTCGCCCCGCAGCGCCTGCGCGGCACCCGGATCGAGCTGCCCTACCCCTCGGTCGGCGCGACCGAGCAGGTGCTGCTCACGGCCGTCCTCTGCGAGGGCGTCACCGAGCTGCGCAACGCCGCCGTCGAGCCCGAGATCGTCGACCTGATCTGCATCCTGCAGAAGATGGGCGCGATCATCACCATGGGCACCGACCGCACCATCCTGATCACCGGCGTGGACGAGCTGACCGGCTACAACCACCGCGCGCTGCCGGACCGCCTGGAGTCCGCCTCCTGGGCCTGCGCGGCGCTGGCCACCAAGGGCGACATCTACGTCCGCGGCGCCCGCCAGCTGGAGATGATGACCTTCCTCAACACCTTCCGGAAGGTCGGGGGCGCCTTCGAGGTGGACGACGAGGGCATCCGCTTCTGGCACCCGGGCGGCGAGCTCAAGGCGATCGCCCTGGAGACCGACGTGCACCCGGGCTTCCAGACCGACTGGCAGCAGCCGCTGGTGGTCGCGCTGACCCAGGCCACCGGCCTGTCCATCGTCCACGAGACGGTGTACGAGTCGCGGCTCGGCTTCACCGGGGCGCTGAACCAGATGGGCGCCCACATCCAGCTCTACCGCGAGTGCCTGGGCGGCACCCCCTGCCGCTTCGGCGCCCGCAACTTCCTGCACTCCGCGGTCGTCTCGGGCCCGTCCAAGCTGATCGGCGCCGAGCTGGTCATCCCGGACCTGCGCGGCGGCTTCTCGTACCTGATCGCGGCGCTGGCGGCCGAGGGCACCTCGACCGTGCACGGCATCGACCTGATCAACCGCGGCTACGAGAACTTCATGGAGAAGCTGCGCGACCTCGGCGCCCACGTCGAGCTGCCCAGCGAGCGGCTCGTCCACGCCTGACCGGCGCTCCCTGTGAGGGGGGCCGGTCCACCGGGTACGACGGAGGCCGGGCCCCCCTCACGGGGAGCCCGGCCTCCGGGCGTTCAAGGGGTGCTTCAGGCGCCCTTGGCGGCTTCCTTCAGCTTGGAGCCGGCGCTCACCTTGGCGCTGTAGCCGGCCGCGATCTGGATCGGCTCGCCGGTCTGCGGGTTGCGGGCGGTGCGGGCAGCGCGGTGGGTGCGCTCGAAGGTCAGGAAACCGGGGATGGTGACCTTCTCGTCGCCCTTGGCGACGACCTCGCCGACGATCTCGGCGAAGGCGGCCAGAACGGCGTCGGCGTCCTTGCGGGTCACCTCGGCGCGCTCGGACAGCGCGGCCACCAGCTCACTGCGGTTCATGTGTACTCCTGTGGTCTGTTCGCTTGCGGTGTGCGGGGGCCCATCGGTGCTCCCTCCGGGGGGCACCCGGATAGGCCGCAGGTCCGCACACTGTGCTCATTCAGGCAATGCGTGGTCGCGGGCCGGGTTCGTACCCCGTGCCGCCGTGCCTTCGAAGGCCCGCCTGCCTGCCTGGATACGAATCCTGCCCCGTCCGGCCCCGAGAAAGCCAATCGGGCCCCGGCGGCGCCACCCGAACAACGCCCGCCCGCCGGAGGTGTGACGCTCCGTCGGCTCCGGCGGACCGGGCGCGGGCGGCGGTCGGGACGACTCGCCGGAGGATGAGGGGGACGTTCCGTACTTGTCGGACACGCCTGCCCCGTGCAGGGCTACCGTACGCCCTAGGCACGACAAGCCCAAACACGCCCCTCGCCCTTGTGTCGCAAGGGTTCGGGGCGGGCTTGGGTGGGTAAGGGCGACATTCGGTCATTTGACCGATCCGCGACACGTCCCGGACGGCCCGGGTCAGAGCTTGACGACGGGGAACGAGGCGGTGTCGAGGGTGCCGACGATGCCCGGGGTCGGGCGGGCCGGGGCCGGCTCGTCCGAGGCGCCGGCCAGGGCCGCGTCGCGCACGGCGGCGGCCACCGTCTTGGCGACGTCCTTGTGGAAGACGCTCGGGATGATGTAGTTCGCGTTCAGCTCGTCGTCCGCGACGGTGGTGGCCAGCGCCCGGGCGGCGGCGATCATCATCTCGGTGTTGACCGTGCGGCTCTGGGCGTCCAGCAGGCCGCGGAAGACGCCCGGGAACACCAGCACGTTGTTGATCTGGTTCGGGAAGTCGCTGCGGCCGGTGGCCACCACGGCGGCGGTCTGGCGGGCGATCGCCGGGTCGACCTCCGGGTCCGGGTTGGCCAGCGCGAAGACGATCGCGTCCTGCGCCATGGTGGCCAGGTCGTCGCCGTCCAGGACGTTCGGGGCCGAGACGCCGATGAAGACGTCGGCGTCCGCCACGGCCTCCTTGAGGGTGCCGGTGCGGCCCGAGCGGTTGGTGTGCTCGGCGATCCAGCGCAGCGAGTCGTTGAGGTCCTCCCGGCCGCTGTGGACCACACCGCGCACGTCCGCCACGGTGGCGTGCTCGACGCCCGCCGCCAGCAGCAGCTTGAGGATCGCGGTCCCGGCGGCGCCGGCGCCCGACATCACCACCCGGATGTCGCCGATCTCCTTGCCGACCACCTTGAGCGCGTTGGTGAGCGCGGCCAGCACCACGATCGCGGTGCCGTGCTGGTCGTCGTGGAAGACCGGGATGTCCAGGGCCTCGCGCAGCCGGGCCTCGATCTCGAAGCAGCGCGGCGCGGAGATGTCCTCCAGGTTGATGCCCGCGAAGCCGGGGGCGATCGCCTTGACGATGGCGACGATCTCGTCGGTGTCCTGGGTGTCCAGGCAGATCGGCCAGGCGTCGATGCCGGCGAAGCGCTTGAACAGGGCCGCCTTGCCCTCCATCACCGGCAGCGCGGCCGCCGGGCCGATGTTGCCCAGGCCGAGCACCGCGGAGCCGTCGGTGACCACCGCGACGCTGTTGCGCTTGATGGTCAGGCGGCGGGCGTCCTCGGGGTTCTCCGCGATCGCCAGGCAGACCCGGGCGACACCCGGGGTGTAGATCATGCTCAGGTCGTCACGGTTGCGGATCGGCAGCTTGGACGACATCTCGATCTTGCCGCCGAGGTGCATCAGGAAGGTGCGGTCGGAGACCTTGCCGATCGCCACGCCGTCGATCGCCCGCAGCTTCTCGACGATCTCCTCGCCGTGCGCGACCGAGGAGGCCGCGACGGTCACGTCGATCCGCAGCGCCTCCAGGCCGGAGGCGGTGACGTCGAGACCGGTGACCGATCCCCCCGAGGACTCCACGGCCGTGGTGATCGCACTGACGGCGTTCCCCCGGGCCGGGACCTCCAGCCGCACCGTGATCGAGTTGGAGACACTGGGCACCGTCGCCATCGACGTCCTTCTTCCGTCCACTGAGGGTCTCTGCGGGCCGGGCAGGGATTCAACAGTTTGTTGAATGCAGCGCCCAGCGCATGCTAGACCTCGATCGTCGCACCTACCAGGGGGAAGCCAGAAATAATGTTCATTGAGTGTGCGGATCCGACAAGAGCGCGCGACCCTGCTTGCCCCCACGGGCCGATGCGTTACATTGGACGGGACACCGGCTCGATCCAAGCCCCCGGGCCCAACCTTAGTCGCTTCGAGCGACCACTTGCCGCGAGGCGAGCATGGCGGGTCGGTGTCACCAATCGTCACAGCGAGGGCCCCCACCAGGCGGTGGGGGCCCTCGTCGTTGACCGGGCGTCAGCCGGGCCGCGGGGCGGCCGCGCACGGCGGCCGCCCCACCCGTCAGCCGTGCAGCAGCGCGGGCACCCCCGCCGCGTCCGGCAGGTCGTCCGGGCCCGAGAGCACGGTCAGCCGCTGGGTCGCCCGGGTCAGCGCCACGTACAGCACCCGCAGGCCGGCCTCGGACTCGCCGGCGATCCCGGTCGGGTCGGCCACCACCGTCGCGTCGTACTCCAGGCCCTTGGCCTCCAGGCTGCCGAGCGCCACCGCCCGTTGGCCCAGACCCGCGATCCAGCCGGCCGCCTCGGCCCGGCGCTCCATCGGCACGACGACCGCCACGGTGCCGTCCACCTCCCCCAGCAGCCGCTCGAGCTCGGACCGGGCCGCCGCCGCGAACGCCTCCGGCGCCGGGTCGGTGACGGCCGCGAAGCGCGGCTCCACCCCGACGTGGCGCACGGCGCTCGGCGAGGGCGTCCCGGGCGCGGCCAGTGCCAGCACCTTGGCGGCCACCTCGGCGATCTCGGCCGGGTTGCGGTAGTTCACGGTCAGCGTGTGGCGGCGGCGCGGCTTGCCGGACAGCACCTCGTCCATCGCCGCCCGGGCCTCCTCGGGGAACGGCCAGGAGGACTGCGCCGGGTCCCCGACGATCGTCCAGGTGGCCATCCGGGCCCGGCGGCCGATCATCCGCCACTGCATCGGGGTGAGGTCCTGCGCCTCGTCCACGATGATGTGCGCGTACTCGGTGCGCTCGACCGGCAGGCGCTCGCGCTGTCTGGAGCTGCGGTCGGCGAAGGTGGTGACCTCCTCCAGACCGGTCAGCAGGTCCACCGCGTCCACCTCGCGGACCTTCGGGCGGGCCGCCTCGCCGAGCAGCACCTGGAGCTCGTCGACCAGCGCCACGTCGTGCGCGGACAGCGCGCCCTCGCCGCGCTCCGACAGGTGCCGCCAGGAGGCCGCCAGGACCCGCGCCTCCTCCGGGGTGACGGCGCGTCGGGCCACCCGGTTGGTGTGCCGGGTGTGCTTGAGCATGCCGAGCACCCGGCGCGGGGTCAGCGCGGGCCACCAGGCGTCCAGGAAGTCCAGGAACGCCGCCTCGTCCGAGACGTAGTCGTCGAAGGACTCCTTCTCCTCCTGGCGCTGCTCGCGGCCGTAGTGGTCGGTCGGCCTGGGCAGGTGCCGGACGACCTCCTGCCAGAGGGCGTCCAGCAGCAGCCTGCGGGCCCGCGGGCGCAGCAGGTTCAGCGGGGTGCCGCCGGAGCCGATGACATTGCCGCGCACGGCCTTCAGGCGCCCGGCGTCCAGCCGCAGCACCTCGCCGCGGGCAACCACCTTGAGCTCCTGCGGGGCGCCCGTCTCCAGCGCGCCCCTGGCGGCCCGGCGCAGCAGCTGCGTCATCCGGGCCGAGCCCTTGATCCGGGCCGCCTCCGGGGTGTCGTAGGTGCCCGCCTCGATGCCGTCCACCAGCGAGCCGACCGCACGGATGGCGACCTGGCCCTCCTCGCCGAGCGAGGGCAGCACGCCCTCGGTGTAGGAGACCAGCAGCGGGGTCGGGGAGACCACCAGGATGCCCCCGGCGTAGCGGCGGCGGTCCTGGTAGAGCAGGAAGGCCGCGCGGTGCAGGGCGACGGCGGTCTTGCCGGTGCCCGGGCCGCCGGTGACCAGGGTGGCCCCGGCCGCGGCGGCGCGGATGACCTCGTCCTGCTCCTTCTGGATGGACGACACGATGTCGCGCATCGAGTGGCTGCGGGCCCGGCCGAGCGAGGCCATCAGGGCGCCGTCGCCGACCACCGCCAGCTCGCGGCCGTCCAGGGTCGGGGCGAGGTCGGGACGCAGCAGGTCGTCCTCGACGCCGACCACCTTGCGGCCCTTGGAGCGGATCACCCGGCGGCGGATGACCCGGCCGGGCTCCAGCGGGGTGGACCGGTAGAACGGCGCGGCGGCCGGCGCCCGCCAGTCGATCACCAGCGGGCCGTACTCGGCGTCCAGGACGCCCAGGCGGCCGATGTGGAGGGTCTCGGCGACGGCCGGGTCGGCCGGGTCGAGCGGGGTGTTCGAGGGGATTCCGTGCTCCTCCGGGGCATCGGCCTGCTGGAGGTCGATCCGGCCGAAGAGGAAGTCCTCGAACTCGTTGTTGAGCCGCTGGAGGTGCGCGCCGGCCCGGTAGACCTGGGCGTCGCGCTCGGCGAGCGCGCCGGGGGTGCCGACCTGGACCCGCTTGACGGCGTCCTCCAGGATGTACTCGGCCTCGGCGAGCTTCTCCTCCAGGCGGTGGTAGACGGTGTCGAGGTGGTGCTGCTCCTCGGCGACCTCGCGCGCGCGGATGGTGTCCCCGTCCGCGGCGGAGTCGGCGGCGGCGGTGATGGCGGTGTCCGTGTTGCTCTGCATGGCCTCGGTGGTAGCGGCGGTGTACTGGGTTGAGCCGTGCGCGCCCAAGAAGCCCCCTGACGTACATCTTGCGGTGGGTGGGTCCGGCTCGGGGAAATGAGCGGACGGAAAATCCTACGCCCCCGACCCCGGTCCGCGCCGCACCGCCCGCCCCCTGGGCGGTGGTGGCGGTCCGGCCGGCCCGCCGGGAGGGACGACGAAGGCCGCCCCCCGCTGAGCGGTGGGCGGCCTTCGACTGTCGAAACATGGGGTTGTGGAGATGCCGGGAATCGAACCCGGGTCCAGTGGAGTGGATTCAGGACTTCTCCGAGCGCAGTCCGCTGTGAGTTTCTCGGCCCTGGCAGTCACGCGGACAAGCCGCCAACAGGCCCAGCTGCTGTTTGATTTCCCCTCCGCCCCCGCAGCCCGGGCGGACGGTTGAGTTCCCTAGATTATGCCAGGGTCCGGGTCGGGAACTCCCCGGTCTGACACCCAAGCGCTATCGGTGCTTATTAGGCAGCGAGAGCGAACTGCTGGGAATCGCGCTTAGAATTGGCGATTATTTTTTTGCGACAGATGGTTAACGAGATCATTGCCGCGTTCCTCGGCTCGCTTCTCCTGTTTCGACTTCCCCTGTCGAAACCGATCATCCCCATGTTTTGTTGAGAAACAGCTCGGTGGGCGGCGAACCGACCCGACCGTGTTGCTTGCGCCATAGTACGCGAGGCGACGGGTGAGGGTCCAGCGGATTAACCCTGGCGCCGCCGCGCCGCCGCCACGGCGCGTGCCGTCTCGCGGGTGTCCTGCTTCTCGCGCAGCGTCTGCCGCTTGTCGTACAACTTCTTGCCGACGGCGAGTGCGAGTTCGAGCTTCACCCGGCCGTCCTTGAAGTACAGCGAGAGCGGGATGAGGGTGTGCCCGGCGTCGCGGACCTTGGCCTCGATCTTGTGGATCTCCATCCGGTGCAGCAGCAGCTTGCGCTTGCGCCGCGCGGCGTGGTTGGTCCACGTCCCCTGGGTGTACTCCGGGATGAAGACGTTGTCGATCCACGCCTCGTGGTTCTGGATGTAGGCGTAGCCGTCGACCAGGTTGGCCCGACCCTCGCGCAGTGACTTGACCTCGGTGCCGGTGAGCACGAGGCCGCACTCGTAGGTGTCGAGGATGGTGTACTCGTGTCGCGCCTTCTTGTTCTGCGCGATCAGCTTCTGTCCGGTTTCCTTTGCCATAGCGCCGATCATTCTCGCATCCCGGCCCGGTGCCGGTCAGCCCCTTTACGCGCGGGTCCCCAGACCGGCGAGCACCCGCAGGGCGAGCGCGTCGGCGTCCTCGTCCCCGGCCGCCGGTACGTCGGGGGCCAGGCCGGTGCCTTCCGGGGACCGCCCGGCGGGGGTGAAGTAGCGGCCGACCGTGAGTTCCAGCACCGCGCCGTCGGCGAGTCGGCTGGGCTGCTGCACGGTGCCCTTGCCGAAGGTGCGGCCGCCCACCACCACGGCCCGGCTGCGGTCCTGGAGGGCGCCGGTGAGCAGTTCGGCGGCGCTCATCGTGCCGCCGTCCACCAGCACCACCAGCGGGACGTGCTGGTCGCCGCCGGGCGGGGCGGTCAGCTCGCGGGTCCCGCCGCGCTCCTGGTAGGAGCCGACCGGGCCGCCGTCCAGGAAGACCGCGGCGGTGTCGGCGGCCTCCTCGACGAGCCCGCCGGAGTTCCCGCGCAGGTCGAGCACCACGCCGGCGCGGGCGCCGCGCACGGCGGCGCGCACCTGTTCGGCCACACCGCTGGTGAAGGCCCGCACGGTGATCCGGACGACCCCCTTGTCCAGGTGCTCCACCGCGACCTGCTGGCTGTCCAGCAGGGTCCGGTGCAGCCGGACCTCGCGGACCTCGCCGTCGCCGCGCTGCACGTCGAGGGTCACCTCGGAGCCGACCCGGCGCTCGCCCTCCCGCCCGCGCAGCCGGGCGACCACCTCGGTGACCGGCAGGTGGTCGGCCTGGTCGGCGCCGATCCGCAGCAGCCGGTCGCCGGGGGCGATGCCGGCCTCGGCGGCCGGGCCCGCGGGCTGCACCCGGGAGACGGCGGTGACGCCGTCCTCGCCGCGGCCCACCGAGAGGCCCACCCCGAGGTAGCGGCCGTCCAGGCCCTGGCTGAACTCGGCGTACTCCTGGGCGCTGTAGTAGGCCCCCCAGCGGTCGCCGTTGGCACCGAGCAGGTGCTCGGCCTGCTGCTGGGAGAGCGCGGCGCCGGCCGGGTCCTGCCCGGCCGCGACGGGAGCGGCGGTGGCGGCGGCCGCCGCCGGGGCCGCGTCGGCGGAGGAGTGGCGCGCCGGGGTGCCCGGGTCGCCCCACGCGCCGGTGGCGGCACCGGCCAGCAGCACGGCGCCGAACACCAGGCCGAGGGTGACCGCCTGACGTGCCCTGCGCGGAGTCTCTGGCATGGAAACGGAGTCTAGACACAGCACGGAGCACGCCGGGCCGGAACGGGCGACGCCGGAGCGGCGGCGGCCCCGGACGGCGCAGTGCCGTCCGGGGCCGCCGGGGCCGTGAGAAGGGGTGGTGCTAGACCTTCAGGTACTTGCGCAGCGTGAAGAACGCCGCGATACCGGCCATGCCCATACCGACCACCACCAGCAGCGGTATCACCGCCAGCACCGAGCCGAGCCCGATGAAGTGGATGAACTGCACCCGATCGGCCAGCCAGCTGTGGACGAAGAAGTGCCCGCCGAGCAGCAGTCCGGACGCCATCACCGCACCGAGCAGCGCGGCGAAGGCGGCCTCGGCGATGAACGGCATCTGGACGTAGAAGTTCGAAGCACCGACCAGGCGCATGATGCCGGTCTCACGCCGTCGGCTGAACGCCGACACCCGGACGGTGTTGACGATCAGCAGCAGGGCGACGAACAGCATCAGCACCATGATCACGAATGCCGCGGTCTGCAGGCCGTTCAGCAGGCCGAAGAGGTTCTCCAGGATCTTGCGCTGGTCCTCCACCGACTTGACGCCCGGCTTGCCCGCGAAGGCGCTCTGGATGACGTCGTACTTGGTCGGGTCCTTGAGCTTCACCCGCCAGGACTGCGGGATGGCCTCCGGGCCGAGGACGGAGATGAGCGGGTTGTCCGGGTTCATCTCCTTCCAGTGCTTGTACGCCTCGGCGGAGTTCTCGAAGGTCGCCGACTGGACCACCGAGTCCATCTTGTCCAGCTGGGACTTGATCTCCTCGATCTGCGGGTCGGTGGCCGCACCGGCCTGGCACTGCGGCGAGTTGCGGGCATCCGACTTGGTGCAGAAGTAGATGCTCACCTCGACCTTGTCGTACCAGTACCCCTTCATCGAGTTGACCTGGTCACGGACCAGGAGCGAGGCACCGGCGAGGGCGAGGGAGAGCGCGACGCTGACGACGACCGCGATGGTCATCGTCAGGTTGCGGCGGAGACCCACACCGATCTCCGACAGGACGAACTGGGCGCGCATGCGTGTAACAACTCCAGGGTCGGGACCGGTCCGGCAACAGTGGGCCGGCGGCCTACGGCATCAGTGCTGGTGGATCAGTGCTGGTATCCGTAGACGCCGCGGGCCTGGTCTCGGACCAGCAGCCCCTTGTCGAGCTCGATGACGCGCTTGCGCATCTGGTCGACGATGGCCTGGTCGTGCGTGGCCATCAGCACCGTGGTCCCGGTGCGGTTGATCCGGTCGAGCAGCTTCATGATGCCGACCGAGTTCTGCGGGTCGAGGTTGCCGGTGGGCTCGTCCGCGATCAGCAGCATCGGGCGGTTCACGAAGGCGCGGGCGATCGCCACGCGCTGCTGCTCACCACCGGAGAGCTCGCCGGGCATGCGGTCCTCCTTGCCCCCGAGACCGACCAGGTCCAGCACCTCGGGCACCACCTTGTTGATGGCGCTCTTGGGCTTGCCGATCACCTCCAGCGCGAAGGCGACGTTCTGCGCGACCGTCTTGTTCGGCAGCAGGCGGAAGTCCTGGAAGACCGTGCCCAGCTGGCGGCGCATGTGCGGCACCTTCCAGTTGGACAGCTTGCCCAGGTCCTTGCCCAGCACGTGCACCTCGCCGACGCTGGGGCGCTCCTCGCGCAGGCACAGGCGGAGGAAGGTGGACTTGCCCGAGCCGGACGAGCCGACCAGGAAGACGAACTCACCCTTCTCGATCTCCAGCGAGACGTTGTCCAGGGCGGGACGGTTCTGCTTGGGATAGGTCTTGGAGACGTTGTCGAATCTGATCACGGCTGCATCACGGAGGCCATCCTAGGCGGCGCCAGTCCTCGGTCGATCCACCCCGGGCGCCCGGCCCGGGAGCGGGCGGAGGGAGCGGAAAGGGCCGCTCCCGGCTTGGGACCATACGCGAGTCCGCGCCCGGCCCGCAGGGTCGGCCCGTGACAACGGTCGAAAGCTGGGGGACAATGTCCGGTTATGCCCTGAATATTGCGAGGCATCTCACAGCCCGGGGGCCGGAACGGTCAGAACCTGGCAGAGTGGAGGGGGCGGTCGGGGTCGGCCGCTCCCCCGCACAGGGCAAGAAGAGGAACCAAAGCCCCGTCCGGTGCGTTGGCTGTAGCAGCGAGGAGGAGATCGCATGACCTGCGACCATCTGGTGTGCGCCAACTGCAACGGCCGCGTGAGCGAGGGCCGCTGCCCGGTGTGCCGCGCCAACCGGGCCCGGCTGCAGGAGCAGCAGGGTCCGTTCGCCGCGCTCTCCCCCGCGATGCTGCTGGCCCTGCTGGCCGGACTCTTCGCGGTGGCGCTGATCGCCCGGCAGGCGCTGGCCTGATTCCGTTCCGACGTACGAGGAGGGCCCCGACGGTGATCCGTCGGGGCCCTCCTCGCGTCGGTGCCTACTGCGCGGCGGTCTCGCGCTGCTTGCGCCAGCGGATACCGGCCTCGATGAAGCCGTCGATGTCGCCGTCCAGCACGCCCTGCGGGTTGCCGACCTCGTACTCGGTGCGGACGTCCTTCACCATCTGGTACGGGTGCAGCACGTAGGAGCGCATCTGGTTGCCCCAGGAGCTGCCGCTGTCCTTGAGGGCGTCCATCGCCGCCCGCTCCTCCTGGCGGCGCCGCTCCAGCAGCTTGGCCTGGAGGACGTTCATCGCGGAGGCCTTGTTCTGGATCTGCGAGCGCTCGTTCTGGCAGGAGACCACGACACCGGTCGGGAGGTGCGTGATGCGCACCGCCGAGTCGGTGGTGTTGACGCCCTGGCCGCCGGGGCCGGAGGCGCGGTACACGTCGATGCGCAGCTCGGACTCGTCGATGTCGACGTGGTCGGACTGCTCGACGACCGGGAGCACCTCGACACCGGCGAAGGAGGTCTGCCGGCGGCCCTGGTTGTCGAACGGCGAGATGCGGACCAGGCGGTGGGTGCCCTGCTCGACCGAGAGGGTGCCGTAGGCGTAGGGCGCCTTGACGCTGAAGGTCGCGGACTTGATGCCGGCCTCCTCCGCGTACGAGGTGTCGTACACCTCGGTCGGGTACCCGTGCCGCTCGGCCCAGCGCAGGTACATGCGCATCAGCTGCTCGGCGAAGTCCGCGGCGTCGACGCCGCCGGCCTCGGCGCGGATGTTGATCAGCGCCTCGCGGGCGTCGTACTCGCCGGACAGGAGGGTGCGGACCTCCAGCTCCTCGACCGCCTTCTTGACCGACCCCAGCTCGCCCTCGGCCTCGACGCGGGTGTCCGCGTCGTCCTCGGCCTCGGCGAGCTCGAACAGGACGCCGACGTCGCCGATACGGCTGCGCAGGGTCTCGACGCGGCGCAGTTCGCCCTGGAGGAAGGAGAGCCGGCTGGTCACCTTCTGCGCGTTCGCGAGGTCGTCCCACAGGTCGGGGGCGGCTGCCTCCTCCTCCAGACGCGCGATGTCGGCCCGGATCTTGTCCAGGTCGAGGACGGCCTCGATCGACCCCATGGTCGTTTCGAGGTTCTTGAGCTCTTCGGAAGGATCGACGGCTGCCACGCACCCAGGGTAATGCCCCCGGGGGGGCACCTGGCGACACCGAGTGCTCACGCCCCCGGCCGGGGCCGCTACGGCGCGCGCGGGGCGGTGCTGTGGACGGTCGGGCGGGGCGCCCGGTCGCCGTGGTCGGTGACGGCCGCGAAGGCCGTCCAGGCGGCGGCCGCGCCGGCCAGCAGCAGGACGGTGGCCAGCAGGACGGCCAGCACCCGGCGGCGGCGCAGCAGGGCCTGGCGGTTGCGGCGGTGGCCGCTCTGGCCGGTGCCGGTGCGCTGGGCCCGGGACTCGGCCGCGTAGGAGGCGAGCTCCTGGGCGGAGGGGCGGCGCAGGCTGGTGTGGGTGTCCCGGGTGGAGTCGGGCGCGGTGCCGGGCACCAGCGGGACGGCCGGACCGCGGCGGCGCTTGTGGACGCCGGGCCCGGCGTCCACCTCGGCGTAGACGGCCTCGCCGGGGGTCAGCAGCTCCTCGGCCGGGGCGCGGCCCTGGGCGGGGACGGCCAGCACGGGCAGCCCGGCCAGCGCGGGCAGCTGCTCGCGCAACCGCTCGGCCAGCTCGGCGGCGCGCAGCCGGGAGGCGGGGGCCTTGGCCAGGCACTCGGCGATGATCCGCCACAGGCCGTCCGGCAGGCCCGGCACCGGCGGGACCTGCTCGGTGACGTGGCGGCGCAGCACGGCGCCGGTGTGTCCGCCGCCGAACGGGGTGGCACCGGCCAGCACCTCGTAGAGCACGGTGGCCAGCGCGTAGATGTCGACGGCGGCGCGCGGCTCCAGGCCCTCGATGATCTCGGGGGCGAGGTAGTCGGGGGTGCCGATGATCCGGGTGGCGCGGGTACGGCGCGGGGCGTCGACCAGGCGGGCCACGCCGAAGTCGGTGAGCTTGGCGCGCGGCGCGCCGCCGGGGCCGGGGGCGGCGGCCAGGTCGAGCAGGACGTTCTCGGGCTTGACGTCGCGGTGCACGATCCCGGCGGCGTGCGCGGCGGCCAGGCCGTCGGCGACGTCGGCGATCAGCGAGACGGCGGCCTGCGGGGCGAGCGCGCCGTCGCGCTCCAGCCGGGAGCGCAGGTCGGTGCCCTGGACCAGCTCCATCACCAGGGCGAGGTCGCTGCCGTCCACGACCATGTCGCGGACGCCGACCACCCGGGGGTGGTCGAGGCTGGTCAGCGCGGCGCGTTCCTGGACGAAGCGGCCGACCAGTACCTGGTCGGAGGCCAGGTCCTCGCGCAGCAGCTTGACCGCGACCGGGCCGTCCGGGCCCTCGCCGAGCCAGACCGTCCCGGCCGAACCCCGGCCGATGACCTGGTGGACGGTGTACCGGCTGCCGATCTTGCGTGCCAATGCTGCTCCGTGGGCGGCGGGAGCGCACTGGGGGTCCGGTGCGCTCGGTGGGGCGGGACAACAGCGACCAACCTACGCGCCCGGACACCCTTCGCGGGCCGCCTGAGGGCGCTCGGCGGGCTCTGGCGGGCGAGAAATATTATGGATTGTCGACAAAGCGTCAATGTTGCCGCCGGCGCCGCGTGGTGGCCCCGGAGGCGGCCGGTGCGGCGCACCGGCCGCCGGCTCAGTTCTTCGAGCTGCCGACGATGCTGCTCACCCAGTCGCTCACGCTGGCGAACCAGTCCTGGACGTTGTCCCAGTACTGCGGCAGCGGCGTGAAGTTCCACAGCGCCACGGCGGCCACCGCCAGCACCAGCAGCACCATCAGGCAGCCCTTGAGGCAGCCGAGGCCCGGGATGTACATCCGGTTGCGGCTGCGCCGGCGCGGCTCGCGGGCGGGCGCGGGCTCGCGCCGGGCCGGCTCGCGCGGCGGCTCCTCACGGCGCTGCGGGGGCTCGCGGTGCTGCGGTGCGGGCGGCTCGGCCCGGCGCTGGGC
>NZ_JBHVUV010000013.1:114727-224071 GCF_042883905.1 Kitasatospora sp. NPDC058170 | reverse complement strand
CACGTGCCAAGCCCTGGGTCTGGGGCAGACCACCACCACCGACCCGCCAACTCCGACGCCGATTTGTATACCGCCTTTAAGGAATCCAGCACTAGGTCCGGACCAGGGCCCAGGCCCTGCCGGAAGTCCCCCGGCGAGTCGCCCCGGTGGCCGTCCCCCACTTCGGAGGGGGGCGGCCACCGTCGTCGTTCCCGCGGCCGGCGCCGACTCCGACACCGCCGCCGGGCGAACCGCCGAAACCCCCGGACCCGCCGCCGCCCAGGTCAACTGCCCTGCCCCGCAAGGCCTGCCATGCCCACGACCGACAACTGGTACAGACCTATTGCCAGTTGCCGGTCGGCTCTTTACTCTCGGGGAGCACAGGATCCTCCGCGGCACCCCGACGGCCCGAGGTCTCCCGCTCCGCGCCACCCCACGGCCGGAGCGCTCGCACGCTGCTCCACGCACCTGACACCTCCCCACAGGTAACGGGGCGACCCGGCATGCCCGGAGGCCCCAGGACAGGAGCCACACCCATGCGCAGACGTCGGATCAAGCTGCCGCTGCTGGCGGCCGGGACCCTGCTCGTCCCCCTGCTCGCCGTCACCCTGCCCACCACCGCCGCCCACGCCGCGGGCTCCGCCACCGCGGCCCTCACCAAGGGCAGCGACTGGGGCAGCGGCTACGAGGGCAGCTACACCATCACCAACGGCTCCAGCGCCCCGGTCAACGGCTGGACCCTGGAGTTCGACCTGCCGTCCGGCAACACGATCGCCTCGCTGTGGAACGCGGGCTACACCACCGCGGCCTCGCACGTCACGGTCAAGAACCCCGGCTGGGCCGCCACCCTGCCGCCCGGCGGCACGTACAACTTCGGCTTCAACATCGCCTACTCCGGCACCTACAAGCCGCTGGCCAACTGCAAGTTGAACGGGCAGCCGTGTGACGGCACCGGCGGGGACCAGACCGCGCCGAGCGTGCCGGGCGGCCTCCAGGCCGGCAGCACCACCCAGACCACGGTCGACCTGTCCTGGACGGCGAGCACCGACAACGTCGGGGTCACCGGCTACGACGTGTACCAGGGCACCACCAAGGTGGCCACCACGGACGGCTCCGCCACCGGCGTCACCGTCCAGGGCCTGACCGCCGGCACCGCCTACCAGTTCACCGTCCAGGCCTTCGACGCCGCGGGCAACCGCTCGGCCGCCGCCGGCCCGGTCAGCGCCACCACCAAGCCGCCGGTCGACCCGGACAAGCAGGCCCCGAGCACCCCCGGCACCCCGGTCGTCACCGGCTCGGACGCCAACAGCATCTCGCTGACGTGGGGGGCCAGCACCGACAACGTCGGCGTCACCGCCTACGACGTCTACAACGGCACCGCGGTCGCCGCGACCGTCACCGGCCCGTCCGCCACCGTGGGCAACCTGGCGCCGGACACCTCGTACACCTTCACCGTCAAGGCCCGCGACGCGGCCGGCAACGTCTCCGCGGCCTCGAACGCGGTGACCGGCAAGACCCAGCCCGGCGGGACCAACCCCGGCGCGCTGAAGATCGGCTACTTCACCCAGTGGAGCATCTACGCCCGCGGCTACAGCGTGAAGCAGCTCGACACCTCGGGCTCGGCCGGCCGCCTCACCACGCTCAACTACGCCTTCGCCAACATCCACCCGACCACCAAGCAGTGCTTCATCACCAACAAGGCGGCCGGGCCGGACAACGACCCGAACGCGGGTGACGGCGCCGGTGACGCGTGGGCCGACTTCGGCAAGGGCTGGGACGCGGGCAGCTCGGTGGCCGGCACCACCGACACCTGGGACCAGAAGCTGGCCGGCAACTTCAACCAGCTGAAGCAGCTCAAGGCCAAGTACCCCAACCTCAAGATCCAGATCTCGCTGGGCGGTTGGTCCTACAGCAAGTGGTTCTCCGACGCGGCCGCCACCGACGCCTCCCGCAAGGCGCTGGTCAGCTCCTGCATCGACATGTACATCAAGGGCAACCTGCCGGTCATCGACGGACGCGGCGGCGCGGGCAGCGCGGCCGGCATCTTCGACGGCATCGACCTCGACTGGGAGTGGCCGGCCTCCGGCGGGCACGACGGGAACATCTTCCGGCCCACCGACAAGGCCAACTACACCCTGCTGGCCCAGGAGTTCCGCCGCCAGCTGGACGCGCTCGGCACCACCACCAGCAAGCACTACACGCTGAGCGCCTTCCTCCCGGCCGACCCGGCGAAGATCACCGCGGGCATCGACATCCCCGGCCTGTTCGGCGCCTTCGACTTCGCCACCATCCAGGGCTACGACTACCACGGCGGCTGGGAGATGAGCACCAACCAGCAGTCCGCCATCAAGCTGGCGGCCGGTGACCCGAGCACCCCGGACCGGCAGTTCAGCTCGGAGATCGCGATCGGCGCGTACGTCAACGGCGGCGCCCCGAAGAGCAAGCTGACCCTGGGCATCCCGTTCTACGGACGCGGCTGGACCGGGGTGCCGCGCGGCACCACCAACGGCCTGTTCCAGTCCGCCACGGGCCCCGGCCCGGGCACCTACGAGGCCGGCTTCGAGGACTACAAGAAGCTCAAGCAGATGGCCACCGGCGGTGGTTACACCATCTACCGGGACCCGGTGGCCGGCCACTCCTACATCTACAACGGGACCGTCTTCTACACCTACGACGACCCGACCGAGATCGCCCGCAAGACCTCCTGGATCAAGTCCCAGGGGCTGGCCGGCGCGATGGTCTGGGCCTTCGACGGCGACACCCCCAACGGCGAGCTGATGGCCGCCGTGGACAACGGCCTGAAGTAGCCCGACGGCCCGAAGCAGCCCGACCCGTCACAACCGGACCCGCCTGGCCCGTCGTGCGCTCACCGCGCGCGGCGGGCCAGGTGCACGACGTCCGGCACCCCGCGGGCCACCGGGATCTCGCGCGTGACCACGTCCGCGAAGCCCGCCGCCCGCAGCGCCTCCTCGAAGGCCGGGGACGGCTGCGCGCTCCAGACCGCCAGCACCCCGCCCGGCAGCAGCCGGTGCCAGATCCCGGCCAGCCCGTCCGTGCCGTACAGACCGGCGTTGGCGTCGGTGACCGTCCAGTCCGGGCCGTTGTCGATGTCCAGGCACAGCACGTGGTAGCGCTCGCCGTCCGCCGCCGCCAGGTAGTCCAGCAGGTCGGTGTGGAGCACCGCCACCCGCTCGTCCTCCAGCGCGCCCGCCGAGAAGGCACCCAGCGGACCGCTGCGGTGCCACTCGATGATCGCGCCCTCGCGCTCGACGACCGCGATCCGCCCCCAGCGCGGCTCGGCCGCCGCGTAGGCCAGCGAGAAGCCGACCCCGAGGCCGCCGATCAGCACCGCCGGCCGCTGCTGGCCGGGGTCGAGCTCGTCCAGCGCGGCCTGGACCAGCAGCCGCTCCGAGCGCCCGTCGGCGGTGTCCATCAGGAAGCAGCCGTTCGCGATGATCTCGAAGTGCCGCCCGCGCCTGCGCAGCGCCACCTCGCCGTACGGGCCCTCCCGCCGGTCGAGCGTGACGACGGCGTCCAGGCCGTCCCGTTCGGGCAGTGCGGTGGCCATTCGGTCATCCTCGGAGGGCTCGGGTACGGACTGACCCGCCCGACAATAGCGGAGCCCGCACCCGCCCCGGTCGGGTCCGGCGCCCGCCCCGGTCAGGTGGTGAGCAGCACCCCGGCGTACGAGACGCCCGCGACCACCACCCAGGAGCCGAGCCCCAGCAGGGCGATCCGCCCACCGGTGCGCAGCAGGGTGGGCAGGTGGACGGCGCTGCCGAGGCCGAACAGCGCGGCCGCCAGCAGCAGCTCCTGGGCGTCCCCGGCCAGGGTGAGCGTTCCGTCCGGCAGCAGCCCGGTGGAGCGCAGCGCGATCATCCCCAGGAAGCCGGCCACGAACAGCGGGACGATCGGCGGTCGCTTGCCGGCCGTGGCCTGCTCCCCCGACTTCCGCGCCCGCCGCCGCATCGCGACGGCCACCCCGGCGACCAGCGGCGCGAGCAGCACCACCCGCATCAGCTTGACCAGCACCGCCTCGCGCAGCGCGCCCGCCCCGCCGGTCTGCGCGGTGGCGACCACCTGTCCGACGTCGTGGACGCTGGCGCCGACCCAGCGCCCGAACTCGGCCTCGCCGAGTCCGAGCGGCTGCTGGAGCAGCGGCAGTACGGCGATGGCGAGGGTTCCGCAGAGGGTGACCAGGGCGACGGAGGCGGCGACGTCCTCCTCCTCGCTGCCGGCGGCCTGGCTGACCGCGCCGATCGCCGAGGCCCCGCAGATCGAGTACCCGGTGGCGACCAGCAGCGGCTGGTCGCCGGGCAGGCCGAGCCGGCGGCCGAGCCAGCAGGTCCCGGCGAAGGTGGCGGCGACGACCGCGAGCACCATGAGGACGGTGGCCCAGCCGAGGCCGAGCACGTCGTCCAGGCCGAGTTTGAGGCCGAGCAGCACGATGCCGATCCGCATCAGCCGCCGCCCGGCGGTGGACAGACCGGGCCGGGCGACGCCGCGGACCACCGGGCGCAGCCCGGGCAGGTGGGCGGCGGCGATGCCGAGCACCACGGCGGCGGTCAGCTTGGGCACGGCCGGGACGGCCTGGTGGACGGCGACCGCGGCGGCCACGCCGAGCGCGGCGAGCAGCAGGCCGGGGGCGTCCCCGCCGAGCGGGGGCAGCAGGCGGGTGCGGGTGCGCCGCTCCCGGATGGTCAGTGCCACGCCGCGCTCAGCGCTGCTCGTCGGCGGGCAGCCGGTAGACCCGGCGGATGCTGGTGCCGAGCCGGGCGACGTCCGCGCCGTAGACGTGGATGGAGATGGCGGTGGAGCTGCAGGCGTTGCGTACCAGGTGGATGTCGCCGGGCGGGGCGAAGGCGGCGACGCTGCCGGCCGGGCCGACCACGTGCTCGGTCTCGACGAGGTGGGCGGTGCGCCCGTCGGAGACCAGCCGGTAGCGGGTCTCGCTCTCCTGGCCCTGGTGGACGCCGGCCACGCACCAGGAGACGTGGTCGTGGATCGGGGTCTGCTGGCCGGGCAGCCAGACCAGCGCGACGACGGAGAAGCCGCCGTCATCCTCGGCGTGCAGGACGTGCTGGCGGTAGCGGTCCGGGTCACCCTCGCGCTGCGCGGCGGTGAGCAGTCCGGGATCGCCCAGGTGCGGGGCGAGGCGCTCGCCGACCAGGTAGGCGGTGAGTTCCGGAGGCAGGCCGCGGTCCACGACCGCGCGGATCTCGCCGACCAGGGCGGTCATACGCTCGGTGAGCCGGTCGCTGCCGACCGTGGCTGAGGGTGTCATGGCAGCAGGTTCGACCCGGCGGACCTATCACGTCCAACGAGGGTTCTTTCGCGATCCCCAAAATCCAGCTTATGAATCGCCGGGCCCCACCGGCCGGATCCCGCCCGGGGCCCGACCCGCGGACCGGATCCGAAGAGCCTGCGAGCAGGCCCGCCGGCCGGCCCCAGCGGGGTGTCCGAGCGGGACGGCCGGGCGTCAGCAGCCCACCCGCGCGGCCGCCGCCGACCGCAGGTGGTCCAGCACCAGCGCGGTGGCCGGGATCCGGCGGTGCTCCCGCAGCACGTAGGCGCTGACCTGGCGGCGCAGGTGCGGTTCGACGGCCCGGCCGGTGACCTTGCGGTGGCACATGAAGGAGAGCACCAGCGCGGGCATCAGTGCGATGCCGACCCCGGCGGCGACCAGGCTCTGCACGGCGAGGTTGTCGTCGGTGGAGAAGACGATGTCGGGCGCGAACCCCTCCTCCGCGCAGACGTGCAGCAGGTTGGCGCGGCAGCGCGGGCAGCCGGCGATCCACCGCTCGCCGTCCAGGTCGGCCAGCCGGACGGCGTGCCGCCGGCCCAACGGGTGCCCGACCGGCAGCAGGACGGTGAGCAGGTCCTCCATCAGCGGGATCTCGTCCAGGCCGTCCGGCGGCTCGGCGGGCGCGCCGGGGTAGCGGAAGGCCAGCGCGATGTCGCACTCGCCGCGCAGCAGCCGCTGGAGGGAGTCCGGCGGTTCGGCCTCCAGCAGTTCGACCCGGACCCCGGGGTGCTCGGCGAGCAGCCGGGCCATCGCCTCGGGGATCAGGGTGGCGTTGGCGCTGGGGAAGGCGCAGACCCGGACCCGGCCGGCGCGCAGCCGGGCCAGCGAGGCGAGCTGCTGCTGGGCGGCGGAGAGGCTGCCGAGGATCACCTCGGCGTGCCGGGAGAGCGCCTCGCCGGCCTCGGTGAGCCGCAGTCCGCGCCCGGCCCGGGTGAACAGCGGTACGCCGACGGACCGTTCCAGGGCCTTCATCTGCTGGGTGATGGCCGGCTGGGTGTAGCCGAGCTCGCGGGCGGCCGCCGAGTAGGAGCCGGCCCGCACGACCTCGTGGAAGGTCCTGATGTGCCGTGAGTCGAACACCGGCTCCACTGACCCTCCGACCACCCGTCTGCTTGCCCCCGTTCGGGGTAATCATAAGCAGATTTTGGAGGTCTCGGAGATAACCCCGGCAGCACCTATGGTTTACCCGCGAACCGTCCGCCCCATCACTGCCGGGGAGTCGGTGGCAGGCCCATCGACACCTCGGCCCGGGCCACCGGCGCCCCGCCGCGCATGCTCGGGCTGCGCCGGCTGCGGCGCTCGACCCAGCGGGCCAGCCAGGAGAGCAACAGGCACATCCCGATGTAGATCGGGGTGATCACCAGCACCACCGGGATGAACGGCAGGTCGTAGTCCAGGTTGGTGGCGATCAGCTTGCCGGCGTGCAGGAACTCCTCGTAGGTGATCAGGAACCCCAGCGAGGTGTCCTTGAGGGCCACCACCAGCTGGCTGATGATGGCCGGCAGCATCGCCCGGTTGGCCTGCGGCACGAGCACGTAGGCCATCACCTGCGTCTTGCGCATGCCGAGCGCGAACGCCGCCTCCTTCTGTCCCTTGGGCACCGCCAGCACGCCCGCCCGGAACACCTCGGCCAGCACCGATCCGTTGTAGAGCACCAGCCCGGCCACCAGCGCCCAGAGCGGCTCCACCTTGAGCGCGACGAAGATGAAGAAGATCATCACCAGCAGCGGCATCGCCCGGAAGAACTCCACCACCAGCGTGGAGAGCCAGCGCACCACCCGGTGGTCGGAGAGCCGCCCGGCCGCGAACAGCGCACCGAACGGCAGCGCGAACAGCACCGTCCAGCCGAAGGCCTTCAGCGTGTTCCCGAGACCGCGCAGCAGCAGCTCCTGGACGCCCTTGTACTCGAAGGGCGTCCACTTCTCGGCGGTGAACTGGTCGGTGTGGAAGAGCATGTAGACGATCCACCCGACCAGCCCGAGGATGGCCACCAGCGCGATCGCGCCGTACAGCCGGTGCCGGGCGAGCGCCCTGGGCCCCGGGATGTCGTAGAGCGCCGAGGATTCCGCCGTCATCGCGACACCGCCAGTCGTCGTTCCAGCAGGGTGAACACGGCACTGACGGCCAGGGTGATGATCAGGTAGCCGACGGCGATCCAGACGAAGGTCCAGACGATGCCGTAGCCGAGCTCGTTGATGGTCCGGTAGGAGCCGAGCAGCTCGGTCACGCTGAAGGAGCCCGCGATCGCGGTGTTCTTGGCCAGCGCGATCATGACGCTGCCGATCGGCGCGACCACCGACCGGTAGGCCTGCGGCAGCACCACCAGGCCCATCGTCTGGCCGAAGGTCATGCCCAGGCTGCGGGCCGCCTCCCCCTGCCCGACGGGCACGGTGTTGACGCCCGACCGCATCGCCTCGCAGACGAACGCCGAGGTGTAGCAGCCGAGCGCGAGCACCGCGAAGGTGAAGAACGGCAGCGTGATGTCGAACCGCGGCAGGCCCAGCACCACGATGAAGAACAGCAGGGTCAGCGGGGTGTTGCGCAGCAGCGTCACCCAGGCGGTGCCGAACACCCGCAGCGGCTTCACCGGCGAGACCCGGAAGCTCGCGATCAGCACTCCGAGCGCCAGCGACAGCACGGCGCTCACCAGGAACAGCGAGAGCGTCCCGAGGAAGCCGTGCCAGTAGGTCGACCAGTTGTCGGTCAGCGTCTTCACAGCGCGGCTCCTCTCAGTACCGGTCGATCGGCGGCGGGGTGGGCGCGGGCACCCCGGAGAGGCCGAGGGTGGCGTCGTACGCCTTCCTCCAGTCGCCGTTCTCCTCGTGGTGCGCGAGCGCGTCGTTCAGCGCGCCGCGCAGCACGGTGTCGTTCTTCGGCGTGCCGATCCCGTACGGCTCCTGGGAGAACAGCGGGCCGACCACCTTGAGCTCGTCCGGCACCTTGGCCGCGTAGCCCATCAGGATGGTGTTGTCGGTGGTGACGGCGTCCACCTGGGCGGTGATCAGGTTGTCCACGCAGGCCGAGTAGGTGTCGTAGGTGACCAGCCTGGCCTTCGGGTACTGCTTCTCGATCCGCTGGGCCGGCGTGGAGCCCGCCGCCGAGCAGACCTTCCTGCCGTCCAGGTCCTCGGGACCGTGGATGGTGTCGTCGTTCCTGCGCACCAGCAGCGACTGGCCCGCCAGGTAGTACGGCCCGGCGAAGCCGACCAGCTTCTTTCGGTTGTCGTTGATGGTGTACGTGCCCACGTAGTAGTCGACCTGGCCGTTCTGCAGGGCGGTCTCGCGGTTGGCCGAGGCGATCGTCTTGAACTCGATCCGGTCGGGCGCGAACCCCAGGTCGGCGCCGACCATCTTGGCGATCTCGATGTCGAAGCCGGAGTACTGGCCGGTGGCCGGGTTCTTCTGCCCGAGGTAGGGCTGGTCCTCCTTGGCGCCGACCACCAGGTGGCCGCGGCTGCGCGCGGCGTCCAGGGTGGGCGAGCCGGTGATCTCCGCGCCGCTCCGCACCTGGTAGCTGGGCAGGGCGCTGGGCTGCGGCCCCTTGGGCGGCGGGGTGCCGTCCTTGCCGCAGCCGGCGAGCAGCACCACCAGGAGCGCGGCGGTCGTGATCCTCTTCACGGCGGCCTCAGTGCTTCAGGATCTTGGACAGGAAGTCCCGGGCGCGCTCGCTCTCGGGGGCGCCGAAGAAGTCCTCGGGGGCGCGGTCCTCGACGATCCGCCCGTCGGCCATGAAGACCACCCGGTTCGCGGAGGCGCGGGCGAACCCCATCTCGTGGGTGACCACCACCATCGTCATGCCCTCGTGCGCGAGCTGGCGCATCACGTCCAGGACCTCGTTGATCATCTCGGGGTCGAGGGCCGAGGTCGGCTCGTCGAAGAGCAGCGCCTTCGGCTCCATCGCCAGCGCCCGCGCGATCGCCACGCGCTGCTGCTGGCCGCCGGAGAGCTGGGCCGGGTACTTGTCGGCCTGCGAGGCGAGCCCCACCCGGTCCAGCAGCGCACGGGACTTGGCGTCCGCCTCCGCCCTGGACCGGCCGCGGACCTTGATCTGCGCCAGCGAGACGTTCTGCAGCACGGTCTTGTGCGCGAACAGGTTGAACGACTGGAAGACCATCCCGACGTCCGCCCGCAGACCGGCCAGCCCCTTGCCCTCCTCGGGCAGCGGGCGGCCGTCGATCACGATGGTGCCGGCCTCGATCGGCTCCAGGCGGTTGATCGCCCGGCAGAGGGTGGACTTGCCGGAGCCGGAGGGCCCGATCACCACGACCACCTCGCCGCGGCCGATCGTCAGCTCGATGTCCTGCAGCACGTGCAGGTCGCCGAAGTGCTTGTTGACGCCGCGCAGCTCGATCAGCGGGGTGAAGGCGGACATCTCGGCGCCGGACCGGGCGACAGGGGCGGTCACTTCCCGCGCCGGCCCTTCAGCAGCCAGCCCAGGGCACCCCCGGCGACCAGGGTGGCCAGCAGCGCGATCCAGAGCGGCGCGGTCACGGTGAACACCCAGAACTGGATCTTCACCTTGTCGAGGTTGGCGAACAGGAACCACACAGCGAGGACGACGATGACGCCGATCCCGATGTACCGGGTGGGGATTCCCCCGATCTCGCTGCGCTTCGAACCGGACGAGCCGTCTGAAATCTTGGTCACACGCGCAGTCTGCGGGCCTGTCGGCCGTTGTGTCCGGTTACGCGCCCGGGAGTAACCCGCACGGGGCAATACGGCCCCGCACGGGTTTCCCGCGCGGGGCCGTGGGCCCCGGCTACCGCTCGTCCCGCCAGGAGCGCCAGAGCGCCGCGTACGGGCCGCCGGCCGCCACCAGCTCGGGGTGGCTGCCGTACTCGCTGATCCGCCCGCCCTCGACCACGGCGATCACGTCCGCGTCGTGCGCGGTGTGCAGCCGGTGCGCGATGGCGATCACCGTGCGGCCCTCCAGCACCCGGGAGAGCGAGCGCTCCAGGTGCCGGGCGGCCCGCGGGTCCAGCAGCGAGGTGGCCTCGTCCAGGACCAGGGTGTGCGGGTCGGCCAGCACCAGCCGGGCCAGCGCCAGCTGCTGCGCCTGCGGCGGGGTCAGCACGGCGCCGCCCGAGCCGACCTCGGTGTCCAGGCCCTGTGCCAGCGCGTCCACCCACTCGCCGGCGTCCACCGCGTCCAGCGCGCTGCGCAGCTCGGTGTCGTCCGCGTCCGGCGCGGCCAGCCGCAGGTTGTCCCGCAGGGTGCCGACGAAGACGTGGTGCTCCTGGTTGACCAGCGCCACCTGCGCCCGGACCCGCTCGGCCGGCATCCGCGACAGCGCCGCCCCGCCCAGCGTGACGGTACCCCGGCCGGGCGCGTAGATCCCGGCCAGCAGTCGGCCGAGGGTGGACTTGCCCGCGCCCGACGGCCCGACCAGCGCGACCCGGCTGCCCGGGGCGACGTCCAGGCTGATGCCGTGCAGGACGTCCGAGCCCTCCCGGTAGCCGAACCGGACATCCTTGGCCTCGACCTGGCGCCCCTTCGGGTGCATGTCCAGGTCGCTCTCCTGCTCGGGCACCTCCCGCACCCCCACCAGCCGGGCCAGCGAGGCCTGGCCGATCTGCAGCTCGTCGTACCACCGCAGGATCAGGTCGACCGGACCGGTGAGCGCCTGGGCGTACAGCACGCCGGTGGTCAGCTCGCCGACGGTGATCCAGCCGCGGAGGGTGAACAGCCCGCCGATCACCAGGGTGCCGAGCACCGCCAGGGTGTAGGCCACGTCGATGGTCGGGAACCAGACCGAGCGCAGCCAGAGCGTGTAGCGCTCCCAGGCGAGCCACTCGGCGAGCTTGCGGTCGGTCAGCCGGATCCGGTCGTCGCCCAGCCGCAGCGTCTCGACCGTCCGCCCGGCGTCCACCGTCTCCGCCAGCACGGTGTTCACCGCGGCGTAGCCGGCCGACTCGTTCCGGTAGGACTGCGGGGCGCGCCGGAAGTACCAGCGGGAGCTGGCCAGCAGCAGCGGCAGCCCGATCACCGAGGTGAGCGCGAGCAGCGGCGAGGTGACCACCAGGGCGCCCAGCACCAGCAGCAGCGAGACCACCGCGACGGCCAGCTCCGGCACCGCCTCGCGGACGGACTTGTCGAGCCGGTCGATGTCGGTGGTGCCCCGGGAGACCAGGTCCCCGGTGCCGGCCCGCTCCAGCACGCCGGGCGGCAGGGCGACCGAGCGGACCAGGAAGTCCTCCCGCAGGTCGGCGAGCACCCGCTCGCCGAGGACGCTGCCGCGCAGCCGGGACCACCAGGTGAAGGCGGACTGCACCAGCAGCGCCAGCACGTACCAGCCGACGGCGACCGCGATGGTGCTCTCCGCGGTGTCCGTGGCCAGCGACTGGACCAGGGTGCCGAGCACCCACGGCCCGACCAGCCCGGCCACGGTGGCCACCGAGTGCAGCGCCACCACCGAGGAGAAGCCGGACCGGTGGCGCCGGGCCAGCAACCGCAGGTAGGCGCGCACGGCGGCCGGGGAGCCGACCGGCAGGGTGGTGGCCGGCCCCTGCTCCTGATGGACGGGGGGCTTCATGACGTACTCCTCGACGGTCCGGTCCGGTGTGCGGTCCTGCGGTTCACACGCCCTCCCCGACCGGGGCGGGCTCCTCGTCGCGGGTGACCACGGCGCGGTAGCGGGGCTCGGTGCGCATCAGCTCCCGGTGGACGCCGGTCGCGGCGACCCGGCCGTCCTGGACGAGCACCACCCGGTCGGCCTGGTCGAGCAGCAGCGGGCTGGTCGCGAAGACCACGGTGGTGCGCCCCTCGCGGCTCTTGCGCAGCCCGGCCGCGATCCGGGACTCGGTGTGGGCGTCGACCGCGCTGGTCGGCTCGTCCAGGACGAGCACCGGCGGGTCGGCCAGCAGCGAGCGGGCCAGCGCCAGCCGCTGGCGCTGGCCGCCGGAGAGCGAGCGGCCGCGCTCGGTGATCCGCGCCTGCATGGCGTCCCCCGCGCAGTCGGGCGAGCCGTCCACCAGGGCCTCCAGCACGTCCTCGGCACGGGCGGCGGCCAGCGCGACGGCGGGCTCGACCCGGCCGGAGGCCGGGATGTCCAGCAGCTCGGCCAGGGTGCCGGAGAGCAGCACCGGCTCCTTGTCGTGGACCAGTACCGCGGCGCGGGCCTCGGCCAGCGGGACGGTGTCCAGCTCGATGCCGCCGAGCCGGGCGGAGGGCTGCGCCGACTCGCCCTCGGCCAGCGGGACGTGCCCGCCGAGCCGCTCGGCGAGCGCGCCGGCGTAGTCCGGATCCCCGCAGACCACGGCCGTCAGCCGGCCGGCGCGGGCGGTCAGCCCGCTGGCCGGGTCGTGGAGGTCGCCCTGCCCTGGCCGGCTCAGCGCGGCCTCGGCGGTGCCGTCGGTCCGGTTGAGCGAGAGCACCCGGGCGGCCCGCCCGGCGGAGACCCGGGCGACGCTCCAGGCGTGCGCGGCCTCGCCGAGGATGCGCAGCGGCGCGGCCAGGAACGCGGTGGAGCCGTAGACCGCGACCAGGGTGCCGATGCCGATCCGCCCGGTGGCCGCCAGGTGCGCGCCGTACCAGGTGACACCGACCACGAAAAGTCCCGGCAGCAGCACCTGCTGGGCCTGCATCAGCGACCAGAGCCGGGCCGAGCGGACGGCGGCGGCCCGGACCTTCTGGGAGGCGGCCCGGTAGCGGTCGAGGAACAGCTCCTCGCCGCCGATGCCGCGCAGCACCCGCAGCCCGGCCACGGTGTCGGCGGCCAGCTCGGTGGCCTTGCCGCCGAGCGCGCGCTGCTCCGAGTAGCGCCTCTCGAACGGCCCGAGCAGCGGCCAGACGGCGGCGGCGAGCACCGGGACGCCGAGCAGCACGGCGAGGCCGAGCAGCGGCTGGGTCACCAGGACGGCGCAGCTGACCGCCAGCCAGACCAGCACCGCGGCGCGGACCCGGGCGACCAGCTCGACGTACCAGCCGATCTTCTCGACGTCCCCGCTGCCGACGGCGACGATCTCACCGGTGGCGATCCGGCGGGAGAGTCCGGCGCCGAGCCGGGAGGCCTGGCGGGCCACCAGCTGGCGCACCTGGGTGGCGGCGGTGATCCAGTTCCACACCGCCTGGCGGTGCAGCAGCACGCTGCCGACGGCGGAGACCACGGCGAGGGCCAGCGCGGCGGCGCCGGCCGACCAGATGCCGGCGCCGTCCCCGTCGACGGCGGCCTGGACGCCTCGGCCCAGCGGTACCGGCAGGGCCGCCTGGCCGCCCATCTCCAGCAGCGCCCAGCAGGTGGAGAGCACCTGGCCGCGCCGTTGGCTGCGCTGCAGCCAGCGCAGGAAGGCGAGCGGTGAGGAGAGGTCGGGGCTGCCGGGGTCGGCCAGCGGCAGGGTCTTGAGCGGCATGACGCTCCGTTGCAGGGTGGTACGGACGGGTGGCGCGAGCACGCGCCGGGCACGCTCGGGCCCGGGTCTCGGGCACGGCGGCGCGGCGTCGGGTGGTGTCGGGGCGACGCGCCACGGGCGTGGTGGCGCGAGCGCGGGGCATGGGCGCGGCGGGCGGCCGGTGTGGTCACGGCCGCTCCGGCGGGGTGCGGGTCAGGAGGTCATGGCAGCGAGCCTGCCAACCCCGGTGTGACCTGCGCAACAGGTTTTACCGGCCCGCACGCCCCCCCGCACGCCCCTCCCCGCGCGGTATCCCGCCCCGGACCAGCGCCGCACCCCGGAGCGGCGCTCCCCCGCCCCCGGGAGGGGGTCTCGCCCCTCCGCACACCCGTACGGGTCCGCGGAGAATCCCGGTCCGGCCGGGAACAAAATCCGGGCCGCCACCGGTTGGCTCCATGAGAACTCCCTTAACAAGCACGCATCTGAACGATCGAGCCGCGACCGGGCGTACGACCGGCCGACGGGCGCGACGACGACCGGCCGACGACGAGCAAGCCATCTGGACGAGCAGACGAGCAGGAGGGCACCCGTGAGCAGGACCCCCGGCGCCACCCGGGCCACCGGCGCGCCGCTCCCCGGGCGCGGCTGCGGCGTGCGGCCGGCCCCGGGCCCCCAGGGCCCCGCTCACCACCGCCCGCACCCGCCCCGGGGCCGCGTCAACACCGAAGGCCGCCTTCCCGCTGACGGGTCGACGGCCTTCGGTATGTTGGCGAATCGTTTTGGCTGGCGCTCGAAAGACGGAGCCTACAGCCGGCCCGCCTTGGCAATCAGCGCCAAGGCCTGCTCGTGTTCCTCCTCCTCCAACGGAGCCAGCAACAGCCGCTGGACCTGGGCCACACCCGCGGCCGAGCGGTGCAGCAGGTCCTGGCCCGCCGGCGAGAGCGACAGCAGGTTGCGCCGCCCGTCCGAGGGGTCGCGCCGGCGCTGCACCAGGCCGCGGCGGACGAGACGGCTGACCATCTCGGCCATCGTCGCCTTGTCCAGCGAGGCGAGCTCGCCCACCGTGCGCTGATCGGCGCCCGGCTCCAGTTCGAGCGCGTCGAGCACCGCGTACTGCGGCGCCGTCAGCTCCGAACCGACGTGCTCCGACCAGAGCTTGGTGTGAACCTGCTGGCTCACCCTGATCAGGTAGCCGATCGCCCGCTGGGCGTCCAGCATCGGTCGCGCGTCGGTGAGGACGGCGACCGCGGCGGGCTCCAACCTGGCTATCTTGGCCATCACGCGGACGATTTCCAGCTGCTCCTCCGCCGTGAGCGGCTCGAAGAGCGTGCGCTGCACGCGGACCACTCCGCCGGTGGCCTCGCGCACCGCTTGGGCGCCACTCTGCGAAAGAGCGAGCAGCTTGCGCCGGCCGTCGGCCGGATCGCGCCTTCGCAGCACCAGGCCGCGGCGGACCAGCCGCGCGACCATCTCGGCCATCGTGGCCTTGTCCAGCGAGGCGCGCTCGCCGACCGTCCGCTGGTCAGCACCCGGTTCCAGGGCGAGGACCAGCAGTACGGCGAACTGCGGAGCCGTGAGATCGGCTCCGACGTGTTCGGACCACAGACGGGTGTGAACCTGCTGTGCAACGCGGATGAGGTGTCCGGGCGACTGCTGCAGTCGCGCAGACACGCGGGTCGTCGGGATCTCCCCCAGCACCATGTATCCGTCCCGATGTCACACCCGGTGTGTGTGGGACACCCGGGTGGGGCAGTAACGGCGAGTGGGCGTCCCGCTATGAGGGAGGGCGCTCCAGCCGTGCAGCCGGTGGCTGCTGGCGGACACTATACAAACGGCAGGCCCTCGCTGGCAGGCAGGGGCGGATAGTAGACGCAGGTTCGGCAACATTGGCATATTTACGCGCCGTGCCACACCGGCGGTAACCCGTTCGCAGGAGAAAGCCGACCGGTCGGTCCTTACCCACGGTCACCTGCGACTCTCTGCTCTGGCCGCGAACCCTACTGGCCGGTAGGGTATGGCACCCTCAGCGGTCCACCCTCCGAGAGAGACGAGAGCGAGCATGACCGAGCAGAGCACCGCCCCGAAGGTCGCGGTCGTCACCGGCGCCGCCCGTGGTATCGGCGCCGCCACCGCCCTGCGCCTCGCCGCCGACGGCTACGCGGTCGCCGTGGTCGACCTGGACGAGGCCGCCGGCAAGGACACCGTCGACCGGATCACCGCGGCCGGCGGCCGGGCCCTCGCGGTCGGCGCCGACGTCTCCGACGCCGGACAGGTCCAGGCGGCCGTGGACCGGATCGCGGCCGAACTCGGCGCCCCGGTCGTCCTGGTCAACAACGCGGGCGTACTGCGCGACAACCTGCTCTTCAAGATGTCCGAGTCCGACTGGGACACGGTCATGAACGTTCACCTCCGCGGCGCCTTCCTGATGACCCGCGCGGTCCAGAAGCACATGGTGGACGCCGGCTTCGGCCGGGTGGTCAACCTCTCCTCCTCCTCCGCCCAGGGCAATCGCGGCCAGGCCAACTACTCCGCCGCCAAGGCCGGTCTGCAGGGCTTCACCAAGACCCTCGCCATCGAGCTGGGCAAGTTCGGCATCACCGCCAACGCCGTCGCCCCGGGCTTCATCGCCACCGACATGACGGCCGCCACCGCCGCCCGGGTCGGCATGGAGTTCGAGGACTTCAAGCTCGCCGCCGCCTCGCAGATCCCGGTGCAGCGGGTCGGGGTCCCCGAGGACATCGCGCACACCATCTCCTTCCTGGCCAGCGAGGGCGCCGGCTTCGTGTCCGGCCAGGTCATCTACGTCGCCGGCGGCCCGCTCGACTGACCGACCGAGCTACCCAGGGTTACCACGGAGTGGGAAGCCGGCCCGGCCGGACTCCCACTCCGTCCGCTTTCCCGACCCCACTGAACCTCTTTTCGAAAACTGCCAGAAAATTCGATCGGAGAATACCGGGAAACCGGCCCTGACCAGCCGACTTTCGATCGCGATAACGCTTTCCCCGACACATTGGAATTCCCCCGGAACAGCGCCGCCGCGGTGGGTAGGGTCACCACCGTGCAAGCGCCGAGTGAACTTCCGGAGAACCTGAACACCCGCCGCGAACGGTCGGCTCGGTGAAGCTGGAGCCGCTGGTGACGGCCACCGAGGACCGGATCGCCCGCAGCCGCCGCGCGCCCCACCCGCCGTACCGCGACACCCCGCACCCTCCCGGCCGCCCCATACCCGCCCCCGCCGACCGCGGCGCTCTCACCCCTCCCAGCTGCGCTGCACCACCCCGTCGCGCACGGCGAGGTTGAGCCGGCCCTCCCGGTAGTCCATGGTCATCGCCGCCCCGGGCGGGAGCACCCGCACCGAGGCCCAGCCGTGCCGGCGGGCCAGCTCCTCGGCCCGCTCCACCCGAAGCCCCGCGTAGCCCTCGGCGTCGGCGTCCGTCATCGCCCCTCCCCTGGTCGCCCGGACGTACGCTGGAATGGTAGACCGCACCGGACGGGCGGGAGGTGAACACCCGTGCGCACCACCACACCGAGGCGCTGGCGCAGCGGCACCGAGCCCACCACCGCCCGCAGCGATCTGAAGCTCCGCTATCTGCTGTCGCTCACCTTCACGCCGCTGTTCGCGATCGCCACCGCGGCCTTCGCGATCTGGGCCGCCGCCGCCCCCGAGAACGGCGCCCCCAGCCGGGGCACGCTGACCGGTTTCGCCGTGGCCTGCGGGATTCTCACCCTGTTCGCCGTGGTCGATCTCGCGGTCGTCATCCGCCGCCGCCGGACCGAGCTCTGACGCGGTGTCTCCCACGGAGTGGGAAGCCGGCCCCGCCGACCTCCCACCCCGGCCCACCCCACCCCACCCCGACCGCACCGCGGCGGCGCTCAGCGGTTGCCGACCGCCTGCTTGACCAGGGTCCGTCCGAAGTCCCACATCAGGCCGCTCCCCCGGTGCGCGTCGTCCATGACGTCGACGAAGGCGTCCATGAACCGGTCCACGTCCCGTTCGGTGATGATCAGGGGTGGGATCAGTTTGATCACCTCCAGGTGATCGCCGGACACCTGGGTGAGGATCCGGTGGCGCTGCAGCAGCGGTACGACCACCATCTGCGCGAACAGCCCCTTGCGGGCCGCCTGGAGCGCCGTCCAGCCGGTCCGCAGCTTCAGCGAGCGCGGCCGGCCGAACTCGATGCCGATCATCAGACCGCTGCCCCGGACGTCGGCCAGCAGCTCGTACCGGTCGACCAGCGCGGTCAGCCGCTCCCGGAACAGGTCGCCGATCCGGCGGGCGTTCTCCACCACCTTCTCGTCCCGCAGCACCTCCAGGGTCGCCAGCCCGGCCGCCATGGCCTGGGCGTTGGCACCGAAGCTGGCCGAGTGGACCAGCACCCGGTCCATCGAGGAGTAGACCTTCTCGAAGATCCAGCCCTTGCCGAGCGTCGCCCCGACCGGCACGTAGCCGCCGGAGAGCGCCTTGGCCGCGCACACCAGGTCGGGCAGCACGCCCTCCTCGTGCTGGTAGGCGAAGAACTCCCCGGTGCGCCCGATGCCGGTCTGCACCTCGTCGCAGATCAGCAGCGCCTTGTGGTCGTGCAGCAGCTCCTGCGCCGCGCGCAGCCAGCCCGGCGGGGCGGCCTGCACGCCCTTGCCCTGGATCGGCTCCACGATCAGCGCCGCGACGTCGCCCTTCTTCAACTCCCTGGCCAGCGCGCCGAGGTCGCCCAGCGGGATGGCGGTGTCCGGCAGCAGCGGGTCGAAGCCCTTGCGGAATCCGCTCTCGCCGTTGACCGAGAGCGACCCGGTGGTCAGCCCGTGGAAGGCGTGGTCGGCGTAGAGGATCCGCTTGCGCCCCGTCGCGTACCGGGCGAACTTGAGCGCCGTCTCGACCGCCTCCGTCCCGCTGTTCCCGAAGAACACCCGGTCCAGCCCGGGCGCGTGGGAGAGCAGCCGCTCGGCCAGCAGACCGGGCAGCGGGGAGCAGTCGAAGCGGACCAGGTCGGGCAGGTCGAGGTCCATCACCTGCTGGATCGCCGACCGCACCACCGGGTGGTGGCGGCCGAGCGCGAAGATGCCGAACCCGGCCAGCATGTCGAGGTACTCGTGCCCCTCGGCGTCGTAGAAGTACGGGCCCTCGGCGCGCTCGTAGTACCTGTCGAAGCCGATGGTGTGCAGCATCCGCGGCAGCTGCGGATTGAGGTAGCGGCTGTGCAGCTCGTAACGCTCGGAGCCCCGTTCGGCGATCAGGGCGGCGAGGTCGAAGCGGGCTTCGGTGCTGTCGGGGTCAGCCGGCATGGCGCTGGTTCGCTCCTCGGATCGGTAGCAGGTGCTTGGCGAAGACCGCGGTCTGGGCGGCGACTCCCGTCCCGGTGAGGCCGGTCTCCTCCAGGATCTCTCCCCGGGAGCCGTGGCCCAGGAACTCCTGCGGCAGCCCGAGCACCCGCAGCGGGACGTCCACCCCGGCGTCGCGCAGTGCCTGGGCGATCGCCGCGCCGACCCCGCCGGTGCGGCCGTTGTCCTCCACGGTGACGACCAGCCGGTGCGCGGCGGCCAGCACGGGCAGCGCCGCGTCCACCGGCTTGACCCAGCGCGGGTCGACCACGGTCGCGGTGAACCCCTCGGCGAGCAGCAGCGCGGCCGCGTCCAGGCAGGCGGCGGCGGTGGTGCCGACGGCGACCAGCAGGATCTCCGGCAGCTCCCCGGTGCGCAGCAGCACGTCCACCCCGCCGATCCGCTCGACGGCCGGGACGGCGGGCCCGATGTCGGCCTTGGGGAAGCGCACCACGGTGGGCGCGTCGGGGACGCCGACGGCCTCGCGCAGCTGGGCGCGGAGCTGGTCGGCGTCGCGCGGCGCGGCCAGCCGCAGGCCCGGGACGACCTGCAGGATCGACATGTCCCACATGCCGTTGTGCGAGGCGCCGTCCGGCCCGGTCACCCCGGAGCGGTCCAGCACGAAGGTGACGCCCAGGCGGTGCAGGGCGACGTCCATCAGGACCTGGTCGAAGGCCCGGTTCAGGAAGGTCGCGTAGACCGCGACCACCGGGTGCAGCCCGCCGGTGGCCAGCCCGGCCGCGCTGGTCACGGCGTGCTGCTCGGCGATGCCGACGTCGAAGGTCCGCTCCGGGTAGGCCTTGGCGAACTTGGCGAGTCCGACCGGTTGGAGCATCGCGGCGGTGATCGCGACCACGTCCGGCCGGTCGGCGCCGAGCGCCACCATCTCCTCGCCGAACACCGAGGTCCAGGAGACCCCTCCGCTGGGCGAGATGGGCAGGCAGGTGTACGGGTCGATCGGGCCGACGGCGTGGAAGCGGTCGGCCTCGTCCTGCTCGGCCGGCCGGTAGCCGCGGCCCTTGACGGTCAGGCAGTGCACGATGACCGGGCCGCCGAAGCCGCGCGCCTGGCGCAGCGCCTGTTCGACGGCGGCGGGGTCGTGGCCGTCGATCGGGCCGAGGTACTTCAGTCCGAGGTCCTCGAACATGCCCTGCGGGGCGAAGGCGTCCTTGAACCCCTTCTTGGCGCCGTGCAGCGCGTCGAAGATCGGCTGGCCGACCAGCGGGGTGCGCTGCAGGGCCCCCTTGCCGAGGGCGAGGAACCGCTCGTAGCCCTGGGTGGTGCGCAGCGTGGCGAGGTGGTTGGCGAGGCCGCCGACGGTCTTGGCGTAGGAGCGCTCGTTGTCGTTGACGACGATGACCAGGGGGCGTTCGCGGGCCTCGGCGATGTTGTTGAGGGCCTCCCAGGCGAGGCCGCCGGTGAGCGCGCCGTCGCCGATCACGGCGACGGTCTGCCGGTCGTGCTGGCCGAGCAGCTGGGCGGCCTTGGCGAGCCCGTCGGCATAGGACAGCGCGGTGGAGGCGTGCGAGTTCTCGACCAGGTCGTGTTCGGACTCGGCGCGCGAGGGATAACCGGAGAGGCCGCCCCTGACGCGCAGTTTCGAGAAGTCCTGGCGACCGGTGAGCAGTTTGTGGACGTAGCTCTGGTGGCCGGTGTCCCAGACGATGCGGTCATAGGGGGAGTCGAACACCCGGTGCAGTGCGATGGTCAGTTCGACCACGCCGAGGTTCGGGCCGAGGTGGCCGCCGGTCCTGGTGACCGCGTCGATCAGGAAGCCGCGGATCTCCTCGGCGAGGAGCGGGAGGTCGGCGGCCGGAATCTTCCGCAGGTCGGCCGGGGACTTGACGCTGGAGAGCAGTGACATGCGTTCACCTCACGACTCGGAGCGGTGCGATGGTCCCCCCCTGTGGCGGGGTCGCCCGGCACGGAAGACGCCTCCCGTGCCGGGCGCGGTGCGGTCAGTGGCCGCGGTTGGAGGCGATGGTCTCGGTGAGCGCGCGCAGCGACTCCTTGAGCGAGCCCATGGTGGCGAGGACGGCGGTCGGCTCGTAGCCGCAGTGCGCCATGCAGTTGGCGCAGCGCGGGTCCTTGCCCCGGCCGTACTTGTCCCAGTCGGTCTTCTCGATCAGCTCGCGGTAGGTGGGGACGTAGCCGTCGGACATCAGGTAGCAGGGGCGCTGCCAGCCGAACAGCGAGTAGTTGGGGATGCCCCAGGCGGTGCACTCGAAGTCGACCTTGCCCTCCAGGAAGTCCAGGAAGAGCGGGCTGTGGTTGAGCCGCCAGCGCCGCCGGTTGCCGCCGGCGAAGGTCTTGCGGAACAGCTCCCTGGTCTGTTCGACGCCGAGGAAGTGCTCCTGGTCGGGGGCCTTCTCGTAGGCGAACGCCGGGGAGATCATCATCTCCTCGACCTTGAGGTCGTCGTTGAGGTAGTCCAGCACGTCGATGATGGTCTGCGGGGTGTCGGTGTTGAAGAAGGTGCTGTTGGTGGTGACCCGGAAGCCCCGCCGCTGGGCCTCCTTGATCGCCGCCACGGCCTCGTCGAAGGTGCCCTCCTTGGCGACCGACTCGTCGTGCCGCTCGCGCAGCCCGTCGATGTGCACGGTGAAGGTGAAGTACGGCGAGGGCTTGAACTTGTCCAGCTTCTTGCGCAGCAGCAGCGCGTTGGTGCAGAGGAAGACGTACTTGCGGCGCTCGACCAGCTGCCGCACGATCTCGTCGATCTGCGGGTGCATCAGCGGCTCGCCGCCCGCGATCGAGACCATCGGGGCACCCGACTCCAGCACCGCGCCGACCGCCTGCGCCACCGGCATCCGCTGCTTCAGCACCCCGGCCGGGTGCTGGATCTTGCCGCACCCCTCACAGGCGAGGTTGCAGGCGAACAGCGGTTCCAGCTCGACGATCAGCGGGAACTTGTCCCGCCGCTTGAGCTTCTGCTGCATGAGGTAGGTGCCGACCCGCACGGTTTGGCGCAACGGCATGGCCATGGCTAGCTCGCCTCCTGAGGGAGCGTCGAGGGTGTGGGGTGGTGGACGGCGTCCGGCTGCGGATCCGCCGGGCGGCTCTCGTGGTACCAGGCGACCAGGGCAGGCACGGTCGCGCGCAGGGTCCGCCAGGCGCGGACGCCGGCGGGCAGGGTGCCGGGGCGGAACAGTTCCCGCTCCGGGGTGTCGACGACCACCCGCAGGACGGCCGCAGGCAGCGCCGGACGCAGCTCCTTCAGGGTCGCCAGCACGGCCGCGGCCTCCATGTCGACGGCCAGCGCGCCCTGCAGGTGCAGCGCGCGCCGCTCCAGGCCGCGCACCACGTGGTCGGCGGTGTGGTGCACGCCGGTGTGGACCGTCAGGCCGCGCACCTTGAGGGCCCGGGTGAGATCCGGGCCCGAGTCGATCGCGAAGAGGTGGCCTTCGGCATCGCGCACCCCGTTCGCGACGATCACGTCGCCGGGAGCCATGCCCGGCGCCACGGCGGCCCCGAAGCCGGCCACCACGACGGCGCCGTAGCCGCCGGGCGCCGAGCCGAGCAGCCGTCTGACGGTGTGTGCGGCCCGCCGCCGGCCCATGCCGGTCCGGACCAGGACGGGCGGACCGCCGACCGGGCCGCGCCAGTCCCCGCCGCGCAGGGCCCAGACCTCCGGGCCCAGCGCGCAGAGCACCAGCAGGGGGGCGGGGGTCACCGGGCCGCCCCGATCGCCGGGGTGCCGGTGGCCTCCCGGCCGGTGGCGGGGCTGCCGTGCAGGTACCGGCCGAGCGCGGTGACCGGGAAGACCAGTCGGTAGAGGTGGTAGTTGATGGAGAAGTCCCAGGGGAAGCCGGTGCCGGTGAACTGTGGTTCGTCCCAGGTGCCCTCCGGCAGCTGGGTGCGGACCAGCCAGTCGACACCGCCCTCGACGGCCGGGTTGGCCCGGCCGTCCGGGCCCTCGCCGACCGAGAGCAGCGCCATCAGCGCCCAGGCGGTCTGCGAGGCGGTGGAGTCACCGCGCCCGGCCCAGCGGGCCGGGTCCTCGTAGGAGCGCATGTCCTCGCCCCAGCCGCCGTCGGCGTTCTGCCGGTCCTCCAGCCAGCGGACGGCGCGGCGGATCGCCGGGTGCCCCTCCGGGACGCCGACCGCGACCAGGGCGGGCAGCACCGAGCCGGTGCCGTAGATGTAGTTGGTGCCCCAGCGGCCGAACCAGGAGCCGTCGGCCTCCTGGTTGCGCAGCAGCCACTCCACGCCCCGCCTGGTCCGCGGGTCCCTGCCCTTGCCGACCTCGGCGAGCATCTCCACCACGTGGGCGGTGACATCGGCGGACGGCGGGTCGACCACCTCGCCGAAGTCGCAGAACGGCAGCTTGTTCGGCAGGGTGCTGGTGTTGTCGACGTCGAACGCGCCCCAGGCGCCGTTCTTGGACTGCATCCCGAGGTTCCAGCCGACGCCCCGGTCGACCGCCCCGGCCACCTTCGCCGGGTCGGGATGGACGACCCGGCGCAGTGCGAGCACCACCTCGGCGGTGTCGTCGATGTCGGGGTAGGTGTCGTTCTCGAACTCGAAGGCCCAGCCGCCGGGGGCGAGCGAGGGGCGCTGGACGGACCAGTCGCCGCGCCGGGTGATCTCCTCGCCCAGCATCCAGTCGACGGCGGAGACCAGCGCCGGGTGGTCGGCCGGCAGGCCGGCGTCGACCAGCGCGATGGTGGCCAGGCAGGTGTCCCAGACCGGGGACTGGCAGGCCTCCAGCCAGCGCCGGCCGTCCTCGGTGTGCACGGTGAAGCGGTCGAAGGCGGTCAGCCCGGCCTGCACGACCGGGTGCTCCAGCTCGTAGCCCTCCAGGTGCAGGGCGATCAGCGAGTAGACGGCGGGCGGCTGGATGCCGCCCCAGCAGCCGTCCGCCTCCTGCCGTTCGACGATCCAGCGGCAGGCCTGCGAGACGGCCAGTCGGCGCAGCGGGCGCAGCGCGCGGCGGTGGTAGGCGTGCAGCACCTTGTCGAGGCGCTCGAAGATGCCGTCCCAGGTGGTGGCCGGCGCGAGCGGGCGCTCGGGGAAGGGGTTCTCCGGGTCGGTGTGCAGCTCGGTGAGCGGGAAGGGCGCGGGGCGCACGGGGCGGTGGGCCGAGACGACGGTCAGCGGCACGATGGTCTGCCGGGCCCAGCAGCCGAAGGCGTAGATGTTCAGCGGGAGCCACTTGGGCAGGAAGATGATCTCCGGCGGCATCTCGGGCAGCCGTGCCCAGGGCCACCAGCCGAAGAGCGCGAGCCAGATCCGGGTGAACACCCGGGCGGACGCGATTCCGCCGGCGGAGCGCACGTAGCGCGCGGCGGCGAGCATGTGCGGGGCGCCCGGGTCGTCGCCCGCGAGTTTGAGGGCGACGTACGCCTCGACGGTGGTGGACAGCTCGGGCGGTCCGCCGTGGAAGGTGGACCAGGTGCCGTCCTCGCGCTGCTGGGAGCGGATCCACTCGGCGGTGGCCTTGGTCTGCTCCTCCGTTCGGATCCCGAGGAACTGCCGCAGCAGGAGGTCCTCGGCGTCCATGGTGACGTTGGTCTCCAGGTCACCCTTCCACCAGCCCTCCGAGCTCTGTAGCGAGAGCAGGTGGGTGGTGGCACGGGCCAGCGCCTCCTCGGCGGAGGCGGGCCCGGACTGCTGTTGGTCCCGGCCGTCAGGCCGGAGCGGTTCGGGCCCTTCGGGCTGCCACCGCCCGGCACTCGGCAGGGCCGGGGGGCGGTCGCCCACCGCGACCGGCTCGGAATCGTACTCAGGGTCGAGCCGGCCGTCCGCGGTTGCTGTCAACGTAACGTCACCTCTCTCGTACCACCACGAATTCGGCGAGTGCGACGAAGTGCTCGCGCACCCCGTCGGGCATGGGCACCTCGTCCAAGGCGGCGAGGGCAGTCCTGTGCTGGCGGCGGGCCTCCTCCTGGGTCCAGGCCCGGCCGCCGGCGTCCTCGATCAGGGCGGCGCGGGCGGCGAGCTCGGGCTCGCTCTCCTCGCCGCGCCCCTTCGGGTCGGCCAGCTGGTCGGCGAGCCGGCGCGAGGCCGCGCCGCCCTCGGCGAGCGCCGCGGCGACCGGCAGGGACTTCTTTCGCTGGCGCAGGTCCCCCCAGTGCGGCTTGCCGGTGACCTCGGTGGCACCCCAGATGCCGAGCAGGTCGTCGACCGCCTGGAAGGCGAGGCCGAGGTGGTGGCCGTAGCGCTGGAGGGCGTCGGACACCCGGTCGTCGGCGCCGGTCAGGACGGCACCGACCGCCGAGGCGGCGGCGAGCAGCGCACCGGTCTTGCCGCCCTCCATCTCCAGGCATTCGGCGACCGTCACGGTGTCGCGCTGTTCGAAGGCGACGTCCATGGCCTGGCCGTCGATGAGGCGCCGGGTGGCGGTGGTGAGCAGGCGGACGGCGCGCGCGGCGTCGACGGGGCTCGCGCCACCGGTCACGGCAGCGTCGAGCAGCACCTCCGTACCGAGCGTCGCCAGGGCGTCGCCGACCAGGATCGCCTGGGCCGGACCGAAGACCGTCCAGGCGGTGGCCCGGTGGCGTCTGGTCTCGTCACCGTCCATCAGATCATCATGGAGCAGCGAGAAGTTGTGCACCAGTTCAACGGAGACCCCACCCGGCACGCCGGCCTCCGCCGGGGCCCCCGTCACCTGGGCGGAGAGCAGCGCCAGCGCGGGCCGGACGGCCTTGCCGCCGTCTCCCGCGGACGGCGTGCCGTCCCGGTCGATCCAGCCGAAGTGGTAGGCCGCGACGGTGTCCATCGGTGCCGCCAAACGGGCGACGGTGGCCTTCAGCGGCGGGGTGCAGAGCGCGCGGCTACGGGCGAGCAGCTCCGGCACCGAGACCGGTTCGGCGTGTGCCGTGCCTCCGACGGCAGTGCCGGTGCGTGACTCCACGTACGTTCCCTCTCCCTGGTGGTGCCGGACCGCGCGGGGCGGCCGGGCGGTTGCGATATCGATGGGGCCGGCGGCGCGGCCACCGGATCTCGCGGGGTCGCCGGGGTCACCGGCGGCGGGGCCCTGCGTCACCTGGGCCACCTCCCGTCACCCCGGTCCACCGGACAGCGGGTGCCGAGGCCGGCGAGGGCGGCGTCGGCGGCGGCGTGGCCGCTGCGCACGGCGCTCTCCATGGTCGCGGGCCAGCCGGTGGCGGTCCACGAGCCGGCCAGCAGCAGGCCGGGGACGTTCGTGCGGGCCTGCGGGCGCAGCGCGGCCGTGCCGGGGGCCGGGTCGAAGGTGGCGGTGCGCTCGCGGGTGACGAAGAAGTCCAGCACCTCGGCACCGCCGGCGGCCGGGAGCAGGCGGGCCAGCTCCGGCAGGTAGCGGCGGCGCAGCTCGGCGACCGGGAGTTCGATCTCGCTCTGCACGGCGGACTGGGACAGTGCCAGGTACTGGGCGCCGGGGTGGGCGCGGCCGAGGTCCGTCCCGGCCAGACCGGAGTGCGCGGTGCGGTCGAAGACCCACTGCACCGGCGAGCCGAGCGCGGCGAAGAACGGGCGGCGCAGCACCTTGCGGTCGTAGACCACGTGGACGTTGAGGATCGGCGCGGTGCCGAACTCGCCGAGCCGGTGCTGTCCGTCGATGGCGTCGGGCGGCAGCAGGGCCGCCGCGGCGTCCTGGGCGCCGGCCAGCACCACGGTGTCGGCGGTGAGCAGCTCGCCGCCCTCCAGGTGGACGGCGTGCTGCGGCGCACCGGGCTTGAGCTCCGCCGCTCGGGTCCGCAGCCGTACCTTGACGCCGGCGCGCTCCAGCTCGGCGAGCGCGGCGTCGTGGTGGATCGCGCCGAGCGGGACGGCGGCCATGCCGATGTCGGAGGCGCCCGGATCGGAGAGCAGGCCGGTCTTGAAGACCATCGCGGCCAGGGCCAGCGACACCTGGTCGGCCCGGGCGTTGAGGGTCGCGACGCCGACGAGGTCCCACATGGCGGCGAGGGTGCGCTCGTTCTGGCCGTTGCGGCGCAGCCAGTCACCGAAGGAGACGGCGTCCAGCGCCGGGTCGGCGAGGTCCAGGCCCTGCAGGGCGAGGGCGCCGCGCACCACCCGGGCCCGGTCGGCCGGGCCCAGGTGCGGGTAGCGGGCCAGGCTGCCGGCCAGGTGCAGCGGGACGGGCAGGCCGGCCCGCCGCAGCCGGCCGAGGGTGCGCACGGGGGCGCCCGATGGCCCGGAGACGCCGAGCACGGGGACGTCCAGCCGGTCCTGGAGGTGGACCAGGCGGGTCGCGCCGAGCCGCTCGATCAGGCCCCGGTAGGCGGTGCAGCAGCGCAGGTAGACGTGCTGGCCGTTGTCGACGGTCAGCTCGCCGCGCTGGAACGAGAAGGCCAGCCCGCCCAGTCGCGGGCGGCCCTCGACGAGGGTGACCCGGTGGTCGGCCTCGGCCAGCCGCAGCGCGGCGGTGATCCCGGCAAGGCCGCCGCCGACCACGACGGCGGCCGGGCGCGCGGCATCGGCTCGCCCGGTCATCGGCCCTCCCCCTCGTATCCGGCGCCCGGCCCGCTCGGGGCCGGCGCACTCGTGGTCGGCACGGTCGTGCTCCCCACCGCCGTGGTCAACACGGCTCTACCCATCAGTGATTCCCCGCTGACACAGCGTGACAGAACTGCGGCGAGAATCAAGAACGCCCCCCGGCGAGCCCGGAAAGCGCGACATACGCCTTCTCCCAGCCCGGCAGCGAGACCCGGCCGCGCAGGACCGACTCCGGGTCGGCGGCGATCCGGCCGAGCAGCCGGTGGTAGATGCCGGCCATCGCCGCGGTGCAGGCCCGGCTGCGCCGGTCGAGCATCGGCAGCAGCCGCAGGCCCTCCTCGAAGGCGGCCTGGGCCCGGGCGGCCTCGAACGACACCAGTCCGGCGAAGTCCGCGCCGACCGGCGGCCTGGGCAGTGCGAAGCCCTGCTCGCAGCCGAACCGGACCAGGTCCTCGGTGGGCAGGTAGGTGCGGCCGTTCAGGGCGTCCTCGCGCAGGTCGCGGAGGATGTTGGTGAGCTGCAGCGCCAGGCCCAGGGTGTCGGCGTACTGCGCGCCCCGCTCCGGGTCGTCGCAGCCGTACACGCCGAGCGAGAGCCGGCCGATCGCGCCCGCGACGCAGCGGCAGTAGACCTTGAGCTCCTCGTACGTCTGGTACTCGGCGCCCTTGAGGTCCATCTCGACGCCGTCGATCAGCTCGTCGAAGCCGCCGAGCGGGATCGGGAAGCGCCGGGCGGCGTCCGCCAGGGCGACCTTGATCGGGTCGGTGTCGTCCTCGGCGACCACGCCCCTGCGGATCTCGTCGAGGAGTTCGCGGGTGCGCAGCAGGGCCTCGGCCTTGCGGTCGCCGGGGAGCTCGCCGTCGCCGATGTCGTCGACCCGGCGGGCCAGGGCGTACAGGGCCGACATGGCCAGCCGCTTCGACTCGGGCAGCAGACGGATGCCGTAGCTGAAGTTGCGGGCCTGCAGTCCGGTCACTGCCTCGCAGTACCGGTACGCCGCCATGACCTGCGCCGACGCCAGTGGTGATGCCGCCACTCGGGCGTTCACCTTCCCTTCGCGAAGATGGCCGCCGCCTTCGCTGCGAGGCGGCGCTTGTCAGGCTTCGTCTGCTGGGCGAGCACGTCGTACCCGGCGGCCTCGATGGCCGCCAGGGCCGCGTAGCCGCCGGCGGTGAATCCCGCCAGGAGCAGTCGAAGCCTCCCCCGAACCGTACCTACCAATGGCGCACCGCGGTCGAGCAGGGTGCGGGCCCGGCCGACCTCGAAGGCGATCAGCTCGCGCACGGCGGGGCCGGCGGCGGGGGCGGCGAGGTCCTGCTCGGTGACGCCGAAGCGGGCCAGGTCCTCGGCCGGGAGGTAGATCCGGCCGCAGGCCAGGTCCTCGGCGACGTCCTGGAGGTGTTCCACCACCTGGAGGGCGCTGCAGACGGCGTCGGAGAGCTCGATCCGCTCGGGGGTGGAGACCCCTGCGATGGCCAGCACCAGGCGGCCGACCGGGTCGGCGGAGAGCGTGCAGTAGCCGATCAGGTCCTCGTAGCGGGCGTACCGGGTGGTGGTCTGGTCCACCCGGTTGGCCTCGATCAGTCGGCGGAACGGCTCGGGGGTCAGCCCGTGCCGGTCCACCAGCGGGACGAGGGCGCGCATCAGCGGGTGCCGGGGGGCCTCGGCGGCGGCGGGGCGCAGGGCCGACTCGAAGACGCGGTCGAGGTCCTGTTCCAGCCCGTCGAGCAGTGCGAGCCGGAACGCGACCTCCGCCGGACCGGGCGGGCCCGGCTGGGCCGAAGGAGTGGCGGAACGCGCCGAAGGAGTGGCGGACCGGGTGGCGGGGGGCGTCGGGGTCGCCGGGGGCGCCGTCTCGACGCCGAGCAGGCGGGCGGTGCCGGCCGGGTCGGCCAGGTCGCCGTCGCCGGAGTCGTCCACCAGCCGGGCGAAGCCGTAGACCGCCATCAGGTCGCCGCGCCAGGCGGCGGGCAGGAAGAACGGGGCGACCGGGAAGTTCTCCGCGTCCGCCTTCTCCAGCGTCCCACCTGCCGAACGGTCTGCTGACTCACTACTGGGCTGGGCCGAAGCCGACACTGCTGTCACTCCCCCGTTCTACACCGCTCTGCGCCATCGACCCCACTCGGACACGCGTCCGATTCGGCCGCCACGCCCGGCACACCACTCCCCCGCATACAGCCTGACACCACCGGGCTCGCCGGAGAAGGGCGCCCCGCCCGGCGCACGGGGCGCTCACCCGCACAGCCGACGGCCGACCGGGCACCCCTGCTCGCCGGGGGCGCACGCCCGCCCGGACGCGGGGGCCGGGCCGTGCTCTTTGCAAACAGCCAGGGACTTTGCAAAGAGCACGGGACGCCACGAGAGGCCGGGGGTGCAGCCGCGCGTCCGGCACTTTGCAAAGTGCCCGGAGGGCGCCGCGAAGGGCCCCGGGTGGGCACGGCGCCGCGCCTCCCACACTTTGCAAAGTGCCGGACGCGCGACGAGGGGCCGGTGCCGGGCGGACTCCCCGGCACCGGCCCCTCGGTACGGGCCTGTCCGCGCTACGGGCGCTCGCCGCGCTCGTAGCGGCCCACGACCTCCTCGGTCGGGCCGTCCATCACGAGCTCGCCGGCCTCGATCCAGATGGTCCGCTCGCAGACCTCGCGGATCGAGCTGTTGTCGTGGCTGACCAGGAAGACCGTACCGGCGGACCCGCGCAGCTCGTCAATCCGCTTCTTGCTGCGCTGCTGGAACGCCTGGTCACCGGTGGCCAGCGCCTCGTCGATCAGCAGCACGTCATGGGTCTTCGCCGCCGCGATGGAGAACCGCAGGCGGGCACCCATGCCGGAGGAGTAGGTGCGCATCGGCAGCGAGATGAAGTCGCCCTTGTCGTTGATGCCCGAGAACTCGACGATGTCCTGGTAGCGCTCCTTCACCTGGGCCGGGGTCATCCCCATCGCCAGGCAGCCGAGGACGACGTTGCGCTCGCCGGTCAGCTCGTTCATCAGCGCCGCGTTGACGCCCAGCAGCGAGGGCTGGCCGTTGGTGTAGATGCCGCCCCGCTCGGTCGGCAGCAGGCCGGCGATGGCGGCCAGCATGGTCGACTTGCCGGAGCCGTTGGAACCGATCAGGCCGATCGCCTCACCCTTGTAGGCGGTGAAGCTGACCCCGCGCACCGCGTGCACCTCGCGCACGCCGGCGGAGCGCTTGCGGCTGAGGATGCGGCTGACGGCGGAGGTGGCGCTGCCCTTGCCGGAGCCGGCGCCGTGCACCCGGTAGACGATGTGCACGTCGTCGACGACGACGGTGGGCTCGCGGGCGACGTCGGTGTCCTGCACGGACAGGCCCTTTCGCAGGTCGGTGTCAGCCACGGCCGTACTCCTCCTCGGCCTTCCAGAAGAAGACGTATCCGATCACGAACATCCCGACCGCCCAGGCGATGCCGTACGCCCACTGGTGCGGCGGGAACACCTGGTGCTGGGGGACGTGCTTGTTGTAGATGACCGGCGCGAAGGCGTGCCGGACCAGGTCCATGTAGACCGAGGCCGGGTTGAACTGCATCACCTTCTGCCAGAACTCCGGCCAGGTGCTGATCTTGTCCTGGATGCTGAACATCACGCCGGAGAGGAACATCCAGGCGCGCATCGCGAACGGGATCAGCTGGGAGATGTCACTGGTCTTGGCGCCGACCCGCGCCATCACCAGGGCCACGCCGGTGTTGAACAGCGACTGCAGGAGCAGGGCCGGGACGACCGCGAGCCAGGTCCGGCCCGGCTCGATGCCGCTGGCCAGCACGACGCCGACCAGCACCACCATCGAGATCAGCAGCTGCTGGAGCTGGATCACCGTGAAGGCGATCGGCAGCGAGGCCCGGGGGAAGTGCAGCGCGCGGATCAGCCCGAGGTTGTCGGCGATCGCCCGGGTGCCGGACTGCACCGCGTTCTGGGTGAACTGGAAGACGAAGACACCGATGCAGAGCCACGCGGTGTAGGTGTCCTCCGGGAAGCCGTCCTTGCTCTTCAGGATCACACCGAAGACCAGGTAGAACACCGCGCAGTTCAGCAGCGGGGTCACGACCTGCCAGAGCTGGCCGAGCTTGGCGTCGGTGTACTGGGCCACCAGGCGGGCGGTGGCGAAAGCCCAGATGAAGTGCCGCCGGGCCCACAGCTGCTTGGAGTAGGCGATGAGGCCGGGCCGTCTGCCGCTGACCGCCAGACCGTACTTGTCCGCAAGCTGCTTGGGGGTCAGGCCCGCGTCCGCCCCCCTCGGGGCTGAGAGGCTGACGGGTTCACTCACTGTCGACACATTCGTCCTTCGCGCGGGATCGGGTCGGGGCGGCCGGTCGACGGGGGTCCGCCGGCCTTGCGCCGAGGGGGATCCACTCGGATCACGGGGGAGTCCGGCCGGTGTGTGGTCACCGGCCGCTGCGATCGGACGACCGTACGACGTTTGAACCGCGCGGTTCAAATCACCGCATAGCCGCCCGACCATACGGTCAGATGACCGGCGGTCGGCCCAGCCTGGTCAGTCGCCAAACGGTACGCCATCGCATGGGCCGTCGCGTACCGCAGGGTTCGCGCCAGCCCGCCCGGAACCCGCCCCACCAGGCCTTCAGCGCCTCCGGGGAGGGGCGGCGGGCCAGGGTCAGCAGAAACCAGGTTCCCAGATAGAGAGGCACCAACAGGGCCGGAAGGTTCCGCCTGGCGAGCCAAACCCTGTTGCGGGCCACGTTGTGGAAGTACGAGGCGTGCCGCGCGGGGGACGTGGTCGGGTGGTGCAGCACCACGTCCGCCCGGTAGTCGATGGCCCAGCCGGCGTCCAGCGCGCGCCAGGCGAGGTCGGTCTCCTCGTGCGCGTAGAAGAACTCGGCGGGCAGCTGGCCGGCCTGCTCGAACACCGTGCAGCGCACGGCGCTGGCGCCGCCCAGGAAGGTGGTCACCCGGGAGGAGCGCAGCGGGTCGCTGGCGCGCAGCCGGGGGACGTGCCGGCGCTGGGTGACGCCGGTGTCGGGGTCGGCGATCCGGAAGCTGACGATGCCCAGCTCCGGGTCTCCGGCGAAGGCCTCGCGCAGCAGTCGGGCGGAGTCGGTTCCCGGCAGCCGGCCGTCGTCGTCCAGGAAGAGGACGGCGTCGACGTCCCGGCCGTCCTTGCCGAACAGCTCGATGCCGACGTTGCGCCCGCCGGGGATGCCGAGGTTCTCCGGCAGCTCGACGCCGCGCACGTCCGCCGGGAGCGGCGGCAGCGGGGCGCCGTTGCCGACCACGGCCAGTTCGACCGCCGGGCCCTCCTGGGCGCGGACGGACTCGATCAGGGCGTTCAGCTCGGCCGGGCGGTTGCCCATGGTGATGATGACCGCGCCGAGCCTGAAGGCGGCGGCGCCGGTCCGGGTGGGCTCCGTCACGGCGCTCACCGGAGCCTGCTGGACAGGACGATGCTCAGCAGGTGCAGCACGGTCTGCAGCATGGCGATCGCGGCGAGCACGACCACCGCGACCCGGGTGAAGAACAGGCCGCCGTGGACGGCGTCCGCGACGCCCGCGGCGAGGATGAACAGCGAGGCCTCGACGGCGCCGACCAGGCGGTGGAACTTGAGCAGGGAGGCCGCCCGGCGGGCCTTGGCCACTCCGGCCGAGCGCGGCACCGAGGCGCTGTCCTCGACCGCGGTCAGCCCGCTGCGGGCGCGGGCCACGTCCACCAGGTCCGTCTCGGACTTGATCAGGATGGCGCCGAGCGCGGCGAGCGTGCCGAGGAAGGCCCACTCCCAGTGCGAGGCGTCGCCGGCCTTGTGGAACAGGTCGCAGCCGCGCAGGCCGAGGCCGGTGAGCAGGGCCGCCTCGGACATGTAGTGGCCGACCCGGTCCAGGTAGACGCCGGTCAGCGAGGTCTGCCGGCGCCAGCGGGCGACCTCGCCGTCCACGCAGTCCAGCAGCAGGTAGACCTGGATGAGCAGGGCGCCGAGGATCGCGCCGGTGATGCCCGGGACGACCAGGGCGGCGCCGGCCAGGATGCCGGTGAACATCATCAGGTAGGTCAGGCCGTTCGGCGTGATCGCCGTGACGGTGGAGAGCACGCGCGTGATCCGCAGCGAGATCTTCCGCATGTACAGGCGGCCCGCCCAGTGCTCGGCGCTTCGGCGCTGGAGCATGCCCTCCGGGTGGATGACCGAGCGGAGCTCCTCGATGGAGGGCCGGCGGGTCAGGTCGACCGGGGGCGGGGTGGAGGTCTGGGCGCCCGTGGTGGAGGGGTCAGCTGTTGACGGCTTGGACATAGTCGGCGTACGCGTCCCTGATTGCTGATGGGGAGAGGTCGAGGTGCTCAAGGATGGTGAAGCGGCCCGGTCGGGTGTTCGGAGCGTAGTGCACCGCTTCGGTGAACTCCGCCTCGGTGAAGCCGATCTGATCCGCGGTCACCGGCAGTCCGTGGCGCGCCAGGCGCTCCACGATCAGACCGGTCAGCTCGCGCTCGCCCCGCAGGAAGCTGGCGAAGGCGGCCCCGAGGCCGACCTGCTCGCCGTGCTGGGCGGACCGCTTGGGATACAGCACGTCCAGGGCATGCGAGATCTCGTGGCAGGCGCCCGACGAGGGCCGGGTGCTGCCCGCGATGTTCATCGCGATGCCGGACAGTACCAGGGCTTCCGCGAGGGCCGTGAGGAGGTCCTGATCCTGAAGGTTTCCTGGGTGTCGCAGCAGGTTCTCGCCCGCCGAACGGGCCATCGCGACGGCCAGTCCGTCGACCGGTTCGCCGGTCTCGGCGTGGGACAGTTCCCAGTCCGCGCAGGCCGAGATGTTGGAGACGACGTCGCCGATTCCGGCCGCGACGAAGCGCGGCGGGGCCTGGCGGATCACGTCGAGGTCGACGACGATCCCGATCGGGCCGGGCACGCCGTAGGAGCCCCGGCCGGCGTCGTTGTCCAGGGTGGAGACCGGTGAGCAGATGCCGTCGTGGGCGAGGTTGGTGGCGACCGCGACCAGCGGCAGGCCGACCCGGGCCGCGGCGTACTTGGCGGCGTCGATGATCTTGCCGCCGCCGAGGCCCACGACGGCGTCGTAGTGGCCGCCGCGCATCTCGTCCGCCAGCCGCACCGCGCTGTCCAGGCTGCCGTCGTCGACGTTGTACCAGTCGGCGCCGGGCAGGGCCGGTTCCAGGCGCTCGCGCAGCACCGCGCCCGAGCCGTTGCTGATCGCCACCGCGATCCGGCCGGAGGTGGACAGCCGCTGGTCGGCGAGGATGCCCGCCAGCGCGTCCAGCGCCCCGGCGCGGATCTCGACGAAGACCGGCGACGGTACCAGTCGGGTCAGTACTGGCACGCGATCTCCCGCGCCTTCGCCAGGTCGTCGTGGTTGTCGACCTCGACCCAGGACACCTCGCCGATCGGCTGCACGGCGATCCGCAGGCCGCGGTCGACCATCTCCTGGTAGCCGTCCTCGTAGTACAGCTGCGGGTCGCGCTCGTAGGTGGCGCGCAGGGCGTCGGTGAGGTCGGCGGCCGCGGACGGGTTGATCACGGTGACGCCGATGTACTCGCCGGTCGCCTCGGCCGGGTCCATCAGCTTGGTGATCCGCCGCATGCCGGTGGCCGGGTCGACGACGACCTTCATCTCCTCGTCGGCGAGCTTCTTCACCGTGTCCAGGGCGAGCAGGATGCCGGGGGCCTCGCCCGCCTCGACGAGGCGGCGGTTGCCCTCCAGCATGGTGCGCTGGACGGAGGCGGGGTGGACGGTGTCGCCGTTGGCCAGCAGGAGGCCCTCGGCGAAGAGCTCGCGGGCGCACCAGAGGGAGTAGGCGTTGTTCCACTCCTCGGCCTTGTCGTTCTCGACCAGGGTCAGCTTGACGCCGTACTTCTGCTCCAGGGCCGCCTTGCGGTCGTACACCGCCTCCTTGCGGTAGCCGACCACGATCGCCGCGTCCTGCAGGCCGACCTCGGCGAAGTTGGCGAGCGTGAGGTCCAGGATGGTCCGCTCCCCGTCGACCGGCACCAGCGCCTTGGGAAGGGTGTCGGTGTACGGGCGCAGCCGGCGGCCGGCGCCGGCTGCCAGAACGAGGCCGATCATGCGGTGTCTCCTGATCCGTCGTGCTGTGCGCTGGTGTGCCCGGCGCCCACGGGGGTCGAGCCCCTCGGGTGGCGCGCCGGTCCCGCCGCAGATGCGGGCACCGTGTCGTATGTGATGGTAGGCGACCGTGGCGACCAGCCGGAACGCGGCCGGGGGGCTGTGGGCGGGGTCCGGGGGCCGGGAGGCCGCGCGGCGGTGCGCAGGGGCGCGAGGCGGTGCGGATCGGCGTGATCGCCGTGGAGGAGGGGTGTCGCCGCGGTGTTCGTTCTGCTCGCGCCGACTCGCCATCCGACCCCGGATCGAACGGACTCCGAACGCGTACCGAACTCTCCTGCTATTCCAACGGCCGGAATCGGCCCTGAAACGCCATGATCCGCCCCGTTCTGCGTCGGACCCGTACGCACCGCCACCCATACGGCAGACTGGAGCCCGACGCCACCGGTGCTCCGACCGCCCCCGAAAGAGGCCTCATGCCCCAGAGTCCGCCGACCAACCCGACGCACTTCAGCGCGGAGATCGACACCGGTCTCGACGTGGAGACCGACCTCCCGGCGGCCGCTGCCGACTCCGCCGCCTCGGGTCCGGGCTCCGTCTCCACCGAGATCCTGCTGGAGCTGGTCGACGACGAGGGCGCGACCATCGGCACCGCCGAGAAGCACTGGGCCCACCAGCAGCCCGGTCGGCTGCACCGGGCTTTCTCCGTGTTCCTCTTCGACCGCCAGGGCCGGCTGCTGCTCCAGCGCCGCGCCCTCGGCAAGTACCACTCCCCCGGGGTCTGGTCGAACACCTGCTGCGGCCACCCGTACCCGGACGAGCCCCCCTTCGTGGCCGCCGCCCGGCGCACCGCCGAGGAGCTGGGCGTCGCCCCGGCGCTGCTCTGCGAGGCCGGGACGGTGCGCTACGACCTCCCCGACGAGGCGTCCGGCCTGATCGAGCGGGAGTGGAACCACCTGTTCGTCGGCCTGGTCACCGCCCCGGTGGTGCCCAACCCGGACGAGGTCGACGACTACGCCTTCGTCAGCGCGCAGGAGCTGCGCGAGCTCCAGGCGGAGCGGCCGTTCTCGGTCTGGTTCCAGACCGTCTTCGAGGCGGCCCTGCCGGGGATCCGCGAGATCGCCGGCCACGACTGGTAGCCAAGCAGGTGCGGACGCCTAGACGTCCGCCTCCGGGGGGACGGGCAGCGAGGCCCAGATCACCTTGCCGCCCTCCCCGGTCCGCTCCACGTCGCAGACCCCGCCGGCCTGCAGGGTCACGCTCTTCACCAGCAGCAGTCCGCGTCCGCCGGTCCGCCCGGTGTCGCTCTCCAGCGCCTTCGGCCGGTACGGGTCGCCGTCCTCGACCGACACCCGTACCCAGCCGCGCTGCACCAGCAGCTCCGTGGTGACCTCAGGGGACAGCTCCGCCGCGTGCGTCACCGCGTTGCTGACCAGCTCCGAGACGATCAGCAGCAGGTCGTCCACCAGCTCCTGGTAGCGAACCCCGGCCATCCCCTGCGCCAGCAGGCGGTCCCGCACCGCGTGCCTGGTCCGCGGCACCGAGGCCTCCACGGCCGGCACCCGGAACCGCCACACCCCCGCGGCCGGTCCGGCCGCCCCCCGTCTCGGCTCGGCCTTCGCCGCCCCGCTGATCTGCTCCACGTCCAGCCGCCCTTCGTCCGCGACCCCGGGAATCAGGCGTTCCGCCCATGGCGCCCTCGGTCCACAGAGGCTAGGAGAGCGGCCCCCGGCACCGCGGCAGCGTCGACAACTTGCCCGTGTCGGACCGCTCCCGTCCGATCCCGATCGCCCCCGGCCCCCAACTCGACCGCTTCCTTCCCCTTCCTTCCCTTCCCTCCCCTCCGGGCCTCCGCCGCGGCCGGCTCCCCCGGCCTCCGCACCGCCAAGAAACGCAGGTGAGAAGCACTCCAGAACCCTGGTAATGTTCTCTTTGTCGCCGAGGGGGCGCCGAGAGAAACCCCCGAAGCACACACCCTGTCCGGGTGGCGGAATGGCAGACGCGCTAGCTTGAGGTGCTAGTGCCCTTTATCGGGCGTGGGGGTTCAAGTCCCCCCTCGGACACCAAGGAATTCCCCGTGAGGCTCCCAGGAGCCCACGGGGAATTTTTGTTTTCCCCGCTCATCAGGTGTCCGATAACCGGACACGAGACAGCAACGATCGGTGCCGTCTGAGCTTGATCTGAGGCTTTCGCCCGTTTCTTCCTCGTAGGGTGTTTCCCGTTTGCCCGGAATTTACCCAGATGGAGGACTGATAGTTGAGCGCGCCTGAGTCGACGACGGCATCCCACCAGAACTACCGCCGCTCGCTCGGAACCATCAGCCTCACCGCTGTCGGTCTGGGCTCGATCATCGGGTCGGGCTGGCTCTTCGGGGCCGAGCGGGCCGCCCGGCTGGCCGGGCCGGCGTCGATCGTCGCGTGGGTGATCGGTGCCGTGGTGGCGCTGACCATCGCCCTGACGTACAGCGAGCTGGGCTCGATGTTCCCCAAGGCCGGCGGGATGGTGCGGTACGGGCAGTACTCGCACGGGTCGCTGGCGGGGTACCTGGCCGCCTGGGCGAACTGGATCGCCATCGTCTCGGTGATCCCGGGTGAGGCCACCGCGTCGGTGCAGTACATGAGCTCCTGGCACTTCGGGTGGGCGCAGGGGTTGTTCGACGGCGAGGAGCTGACGGTCACGGGGGTGGCGCTGGCCAGTGTGCTGCTGGTCGGGTACTTCCTGCTCAACTGGTTCGCGATCACGCTGTTCGCGAAGACCAACACCGCGATCACGGTGTTCAAGGTGGTCGTCCCCGCGCTGACCGCGGGCAGCCTGCTGCTGGCGCACTTCGACACCGCCCACTTCCAGGACCACGGCGGCTTCGCGCCGAACGGCTGGAGCGCGGTGTTCACGGCGGTCGCCGTCTCCGGCATCGTCTGGGCGTTCAACGGGTTCCAGTCCCCGCTCAACCTGGCCGGTGAGGCCCGCAACCCCGGGAAGTCGCTGCCCAAGGCCGTGATCGGGTCGATCCTGATCGCCCTGGTGATCTACGTCGCGCTGCAGGTCGCGTTCCTCGGCGCCGTGCCGACGGCCGACCTCGCCGACGGGTGGAGCGGCCTCGGCTACACCTCGCCGCTGGCCGACCTGTCCATCGCCTGGGGCCTCAACTGGCTCGCCCTGCTGCTCTACGCGGACGCCTTCGTCTCCCCCAGCGGCACCGGCATGATCTACGCCGCCACCACCTCGCGCATGATCCACGGGGTGCAGGAGAACGGGCACCTGCCGGCGATCTTCGGCCGGGTGGACCGCAGGACCGGCATCCCGCGGCCGGCGTTGCTGCTCAACCTGCTCATCGCCTTCCTCTTCCTCGCGGTCTTCCGCGGCTGGGGCTCGCTCGCCGAGATCGTCTCGGTCGCGACCGTCATCTCGTACATCACCGGTCCGGTCGCCGTGATGGCGCTGCGCCGGCTCGCCCCGGACCTGCCCCGCCCGGTGAAGCTGCGGGCGATGCCGGTGATCGCGCCGATCGCGATGGTGTTCGGCTCACTGGTGCTGTACTGGGCGCGCTGGCCGCTGACCGGCAAGGTCATCCTGCTGATGGCCGCCGGCCTGCCGATCTGGGCCTGGTACGAGCTGCGCAAGCCGTGGGCGGAGCTCAGGCCTCACCTGCTGGCCGGCGTCTGGGTGATCGCCTACCTCTTCGTCATGGCCGGTGTGTCCTGGGCCGGCGGCACGGAGTTCGGCGGGCGCGGCTACCTGGCGCCGGGCTGGGACCTGCTGACCGTCGCCGTCATCGCGCTGGCCTTCTACCGGTGGGGGGTGCGCAGCGCCTGGCAGAACCCCTCGCTGGCGCAGGTGCGCCAGGAGCTCACCGCTGCGGCGGATGGTGAGGGCGCGGCGGGCGGCGACGCGGAGCGGCCGGCGGGCGAGCCGGAGGCCGCGCGGGTCTGAGTCGTTCGGACACACCGCGTGCGCCGACCGGTCCTCCCGGTCGGCGCACGCGTGAGGGGGTTCAGCCGCGGCGTGCGCGGCGGATCGCGGAGGTGACCACCGGCGGCAGGAGGTCCCCGGCGACGCGCTTGGCGACGTTGGTCGGGCGGCGGCGCTCGGCGGCCCGGGCGCGGCGGCCCGCGAGGTCCGCGGCGGCCTGCTCCTGGGCCCGCTCGGCCTCACGGCGGGCCTCGACCGCCTCGCGGCGGGCGGCCTCGGCGGTCAGCCGGTCGTGGTGGCGGGAGACGCGGAACGGCTCGATGCCCTCCGAGCTTCCGGTGATCCGCAGGACGCGCCGCTCGTTCACGGTCTCCACGCTGAGCTGACAGCCCTCGGCCAGGTCGACCCCGTGCAGCAGGTCCAGCTGGGCCTGGTCCGGGTCGCCCCAGGTGCCGTAGAACTTGCACTCGGTCAGCACGATCGGCTTGAGGCCGTGGTTGAAGACCGCCTCCCAGGTCGCGGCGGCGACCCCGGGGGTGTGCGCGGAGCGGTAGTCGTCCAGGACCACCACGCCGTGCGGCTCCAGCGCCACCCGCGCGACCTGGAGGTCGCCCACCACGTGCTCGTACAGGTGCGAGGCGTCGATGTGGATGAAGCGGAACGAGCCGGCCGGTACCCGGCCGCCGGCCAGGGTCGAGGTCGGCGCCTGGATGATCTCCGGCAGCCGCTCGTGGAAGGAGAGGTAGTTGGACTCGAAGGCGGACCGGGTGAGCGTCTTGCGGTAGGACATGTCCATCTCGGCGGCGTTCTCGTCGTCCGGGGCGTCCGAGTCGAACAGGTCGCAGACCGTGAAGGTCTCGCCGTCCTGCAGGTGCTCGCCGATCACGATGGCGCTGCGGCCCAGGTAGGCGCCCATCTCCAGCAGGTCGCCGGTGACCCCGGCCTTCTCCTGCCGACCGAGGAACCACTCGAAGAGATGGCGGTCGTGGTCCCAGAACCAACCGGGTACATCGTCCAGCACGGCGGGCTCGACAAGCCGTGGCTGCTCACCGGTCAACGCGGTGTCGGTCACTGGGATGCTCCTTACGCGGTACGGAGGACCTGCGGGAACGGTCTCGGACTCACTTCGGCGACTCTCTTCGGCGGCGGGGAAACCTCGTCTGCGTTCCGGGTGGCCTGCCGTTCTGATGGAGTCCACGCCACTTCAACCCAACGGCAACAGTAGTCCCACGCGCCCGAGTTCGCTGCAATCTACAGCTCTGCGATCGGCTGTGAGACGGTTTTCGGCGAGAGAGTTTCGTAGACCGTCATTTCACGACCGGACGGTGAACACGGCAACGCGAAGGCAGCTCTCCATCCTGCCGCCTCACGACCGGTTTGTCATCATCTGCCGGAATGATCTCCACCGCCCGCACCCTCCCACCGGACCGCCCGCGGGGGGCCGAAGCCGTCCGCGGGCCCGGGCGCCCGCACAGCACGCGGGCCCGTCAACTCGACCCGCAGCGCGGGGAGGTGGAAGCACGCCGGGGGTGCGGGCCGGTCGGCCCGCACCCCCGAGGTGCTCAGCTGCGCAGCCGTGCGGCTGCGCGGTTGTTCAGGCATCGGACTGCGCCGTCACACCAGGTCGACGCCCGGGTAGAGCGGGAAGGCCCCGAGCAGGTCGGCCGCCCGCTTGGCGACGCCGTCGCGCAGCGCCTCGTCCAGCACGTACTGGGCCTTGGACGGCGCACCGCCCGGGCCGGCCGCGGGGGTGGTGCCGCGCAGCACGGTGTCGATCAGGCCGGCGATCTCGTCCATCTCGGCGGTGCCCAGGCCCCGGGTGGTCAGCGCGGGCGTGCCGACCCGGACGCCGGAGGTGTACCAGGCGCCGTTCGGGTCCTGCGGGACGGAGTTGCGGTTGGTGACGATGCCCGAGTCCAGGAGGGCGGACTCGGCCTGACGACCCGTCAGGCCGTAGCCGGAGACGTCGGCGAGCACCAGGTGGTTGTCGGTGCCGCCGGTCACCAGGCGGCCGCCGCGGCGCAGCAGGCCCTCGGCGAGCGCCTGCGCGTTGTCGACGACCCGGCGGGCGTAGTCCTGGAACTCGGGGCGGCGGGCCTCGGCGAAGGCGACCGCCTTGGCGGCCATCACGTGCGAGAGCGGGCCGCCGAGGACGAGCGGGCAGCCCCGGTCGACGTGTTCGGCCAGCTCCGAGGTGCACAGGACCATGCCGCCGCGCGGGCCGCGCAGCGACTTGTGGGTGGTGGTGGTGACGATGTGGGCGTGGGCGACGGGGTCGTGGTCGCCGGTGAACACCTTGCCCGCGACCAGTCCGGCGAAGTGCGCCATGTCGACCATCAGGGTGGCGCCGACCTCGTCGGCGATCTCGCGCATGCGGCGGAAGTCGACCCGGCGCGGGTAGGCCGAGTAGCCGGCGACCAGGATCAGCGGGCGGAACTCCCGGGCGGTGGCGCGCAGCGCGTCGTAGTCGATCAGGCCGGTGGCCGGGTCGGTGCCGTAGCTGCGCTGGTCGAACATCTTGCCGGAGATGTTGGGTCGGAACCCGTGGGTGAGGTGGCCGCCGGTGTCCAGGGACATGCCGAGCATCCGCTGGTTGCCGAGCTCGCGGCGCAGTTCGGCCCAGTCCTGCTCGGTGAGGTCGTTGACGTTGCGGACCTCGGCGCGCTCGAGGGCGGGGCTCTCCACGCGCTGGGAGAGCACGGCCCAGAAGGCGGTGAGGTTGGCGTCGATGCCGGAGTGCGGCTGGACGTAGGCGTGGTCGGCGCCGAACAGGGCGCGGGCGTGCTCGGCCGCGATGGACTCGACGGTGTCGACGTTGCGGCAGCCGGCGTAGAAGCGGCGGCCGACGGTGCCCTCGGCGTACTTGTCGCTGAGCCAGTTGCCCATGGCGAGCAGGACGGCCGGGGAGGCGTAGTTCTCGCTGGCGATCAGCTTGAGCGAGGAGCGCTGGTCCGCTATCTCCTGGCCGATGGCGGCGGCGATGCGCGGTTCGACCTCGCGGACGACGTCGAGGGCGCTGCGGAAGGCGGTGTTGGCGGTGGCGCTCGCGGCGGTGTGCGGCGGCTGGGCGGCGTCGGTGGTACCGGGGATGGCCAAGGCTGTCTCCTCGTCGGGATACGGACGGCCCAGGCGCACGGCAACTGACGTGAGGATTCACGGAGCCGCTTCCCGATGGTTGATTCCATCCCTGCGCGCCAGTCGCGGCTCACCGGGATCGTACCAACGCCCGGCGCGCTGTGGCGGAGATCTCAACATGCGGGACAGGCCCGCCAGGGCGCACCTTTTGCGGCCAAATGTCCGTTCTATTGCGACGGCAGTATTGCGGCGGAATGACGCCGTCACAATCCCCGCAACACGGCCGGTGAGTTCGGGTCGGAATGATTTGCGGAACTCCCGGCGCATCCGATCTGATGGCGTTCGGCGGGCCGCCGGGAAACCCCCGGCATCCGCCCGGAAATGCACATCAGCGCACCCTCACCCACGGGGCGGCGGAGAATTCGGGGAGTACGCCTCTCATGGCAGTGGTCGAGACAGTCGCAGAGCCGGCCGCCCAAGCGCCGGCCGCCGCACCAGCCCCGCAGGGCCTGCTGCGCCGTATCCGCCGCAGCCGGACCGGTACCGCCGCCCTCGCCGTCGTCCTGCTCTTCCTGCTGCTCGCGCTGGCCGCCCCGCTGATCGCCGCCCTGTACGGGCGCAACCCGGTCGAGCACTACGGTCAGAACACTCCCGGCCTGCTCAGCGACGGTGGACTGCCGGTCCTGCCCAACGGCGGGATCTCCGGGGACTTCTGGTTCGGCCTGGAGCCCGGGCTCGGCCGCGACGTGTTCACCCAGCTGCTCTACGGCATGCGCACCTCGCTGCTGATCGCCTTCGCCGCGGCGACCGTCACCACCGCGCTCGGCGTGCTGGCCGGGGTCGCGGTGGGCTACCTCGGCGGGATCACGGACCGGCTCTTCGGATTCCTCTCCAATGTGCTGCTGGCCTTTCCGACACTTCTGCTGCTGCTCTCGCTCAGCCCGGTCATCCAGTCCCGACTGGTCGATCCGGACGCCGCGGAACCGGAGTGGATGCAGTTCCTGGTCCTGATCCTGGTGTTCTCCGCGTTCGGTTGGATTCCGCTCGCGCTTTCCCTGCGCGCCTCCGTGCGGTCACTCCGGGAAAGGGATTTCGTGCAGTCCGCCCGGGCCCAGGGCGCGAGCGGATTCCATATCGTCTTCCGCGAACTGCTGCCGAACGTCCGGGCGCAGCTGCTGGTGCACGCCACCATGGCGGTGCCGACGTTCGTCGCCACCGAGGCGGTGCTCTCGTTCCTCGGGGTCGGCATCAACGAGCCGGTCCCGGACTGGGGCCGGATGATCGCCCGCGGGTCCGAGGTCTTCCAGGCCGACCCGACGTACATGTTCTTCCCCGGTGTGGCGCTGCTGCTGTTCGTGCTCGCCTTCAACCTGCTCGGGGACGCGGTGCGCGACGCGCTCGATCCGCGCGCCGCCCGCTGACACCGCACCCCCTCCTCCTCCCCTTTCACCCAGCTCCCCCTTCACCTAGCCGCCCCGGATCCCGGGGCAAGGAGAGATTCGCCATGCGCTGGATCAAACCGTCCCTCGCCGTCATCGCCACCGCGCTGCTGGCGACCTCCTGCTCGGCCGGCGCGGGCTCCAGCACCGGCGGGAGCACCGCCGCCGCCAAGGACACCTCCCCGCTGACCGCCGCGCTCGGCTCCGAGAAGGAGAGCGCCGGCCCCGCCCCCGCGGTGCCGGGGGCCCGCGCGGGCGGCACGGTCAACGTCTACAACACCACCGAGTTCCGCCACCTCGACCCGCAGAAGGTGTACGCCGGCGCCGCGTACAACACCTCGCTGCTCTGGGGCCGCCAGCTGACCCAGTACCAGGTGGTGGACGGCAAGGCCAGGCTGGTCGGCGACCTCGCCACCGACACCGGGCAGTCCGCCGACGGCGGCCGCACCTGGACGTACCGGCTGAAGGAGGGCGTGGCCTGGGAGGACGGCCAGCCGATCACCTCCCAGCAGGTCCGGTACGGCATCGAGCGCAGCTTCGGCAAGGGCTACGAGGTCGGCCCGCCGTACTGGCCGCAGTGGCTCACCGGCGAGGCCAGCTACGAGGACGCCCGCAAGAAGTACGCCGGCCCGCAGGACGGCGACCTCGCCGCGATCGAGACCCCGGACGAGCGCACCATCGTCTTCCACTTCCCGCAGCCGCAGGCCGACGTGCCGTACATGGCCGCGCAGTCCTCCTCCTCGCCGGTGCGCAAGGACAAGGACACCGGGACGGACTACGACCGGCTGCCGTTCTCCAGCGGTCCCTACCGGATCGCCGAGCACGTCCAGAACACCCGGATGGTGCTGGAGCGCAACCCGCACTGGAAGCCGGAGACCGACCCGATCCGCAACCAGTACCCGGAGAAGTTCGTCTTCAGCTTCGGCAAGGAGGCGCTCAACATCAACCAGGAGATCCTCTCCGGCCGCGACGGCGGCGCCGATGCCACCACCGTCTCCACCGTGCTCTCCCCCGAGCTGTACCAGACCGTCGACACCGACCCGAAGGCCAAGGAGCTGGTGGTCTCCGGCCGGCAGGGCGCCTTCGTCACCCAGCTCATGATCAACAACGAGCGGGTGCCGGACGTCGAGGTCCGCAGGGCCCTGCACCTCGCCTACCCGCGCCAGCAGGCCCGGCAGGTCCAGGGCGGCAGCCGGGTCGGCGAGCTGGCCACCACGCTGAGCTCGCCCGCGCTGGTCGACTGGCAGAAGTACGACCTGTACCCGGCCAAGCCGGAGGGCGACCCGGAGGCCGCCAAGCAGGCGCTGGCCAAGGCCAAGCAGGCGCCGGCCTCCCTCACCTACGCGTACGCCAACACCCCCAACGGGCAGCGGGTCGCCCAGGTGCTGGTGGAGGGCTTCGCCAAGGCGGGCATCACCATCGTGCCCAAGCCGGTCGACCCCAAGGCCCTGCTGGACGAGGCGCACCGCCCCGACTCCCCGTACGACCTGTTCGAGGAGACCAGCTCGGTGGACTGGCCGACGCCCTCCACGCTGATCCCGTTCTCCTTCGACGGCCGCGCCAACAGCGACCTCAACTCCGCCCGGTACCACAACGCCGAGGTGGACAAGGAGATCGACCGGATCAACCAGATCGGCGAGCCCCGGCAGAAGGCCAAGGAGCTGTACGCGCTGGAGCAGACCGTGATGAAGGACCTGCCGGTGCTGCCGTTCGCCTACCCGAACATCAACCAGCTGCACGGCAGCAACCTCGGCGGGGCGTTCGTCCACCCGATCTACGGGACGGTCAGCCTGGCCTGGGTGTACCTGAAGTCCTGATCGCCCGAAGTACTCCGGTGGCCCCGGCCGTTGACGCGGCCGGGGCCACCACCCCACGCCTTCGCACCGCTCTCCCTCCCCGCCCCTCCCCTTCCCGCCCCTTCCCGCCCCGACGACCCCGGACCGGCCATGCTCTCCTTCGCCCTGCGGCGGACCCTCCAGGCCCTCGCCGTCCTGGTCGCGGTCTCCGCCGCCGCCTTCGCCCTCTTCTACGCCGCCCCCGCCGACCCGGCCCGTGCCGCCTGCGGCCCGCGCTGCGACTCCGGCCAGGTCGCGGCGGTCCGCCAGAGCATGGGCCTGGACCAGCCGTTGCTCGCCCAGTACACCGACTACCTGACCGGGGTGGTCGCCGGCCGGGACATCAGCGACGTCGACGGCTCGGTCATCCACTGCGACGCGCCCTGCCTCGGCTACTCCTACCGGCTGCACCAGCCGGTCACCGAGGCGCTGGTCGACCACCTGCCGGTCACCTTCTCGCTCACCGCGGGCGCGCTGGCCGTGCTGATCGTGCTCGGCCTCGGGACCGGTTTCGTCTCCGCGCTGCGCCACGGCACCCGCACCGACCGGCTGCTGTCCGGCTTCACCCTGGTCGGCGCGAGCGTGCAGATCTACTTCCTCGGGTACGTCGCCCAGTGGGCGCTGGTGTACTCGACCGGCCTGCTGCCGCTGCCCTCCTACACCCCGCCGGCCGACGACCCGGCCGCCTGGGCGGGCGGGATGCTGCTGCCCTGGCTGGTCCTCGGCTTCGTCAACTCGGCCGTGTTCGCCCGGCTCTCCCGCTCCCAGCTGCTGGAGACGATGAACGAGGAGTACGTCCGCACCGCGCGCGGCAAGGGCCTCGGCCGGCTGCGCGCCCACCTCAAGTACACCTCGCGGGGCGCCGCCGGACCGCTGGTGCAGCTGCTCGGCCTGGAGGCCGGTGCGCTGCTGGGCGGCGCGGTGATCACCGAGACGGTGTTCGGGCTGAACGGCGTCGGCACCTTCGCGGCCGAGGCGGTCGCGGGCCAGGACCTGCCGGCCGTGGTCGGCGCCGTCCTGCTGGCCGCCTGCTTCGTGGTGCTGTTCGTCGCGCTGGCCGACCTGGCGGTCGCCTGGCTCGACCCGCGCATCCGCCTCAGCTGACCTCGCCTCCCCGCTTCGGAGCCCCTGCCATGACTGCCGTCCCCAGCGCCCCCGGTGCCACTCCCTCCGGCGCTCCCGTCCTCAGCGTCCGCGACCTGTCCGTCACCTTCGCCGACCCGCGCGGCGGCGCCCCCGTCGCCGCCGTCCGCGAGCTCTCCTTCGACCTCGCCCGGGGCGAGGTCCTCGGCCTGGTCGGCGAGTCCGGCTCCGGCAAGTCCGCGACCGGGCTGGCCGTGCTCGGCCTGCATGACCCGCGCACCACCACCGTCACCGGCTCGATCCGGCTCGGCGACCAGGAACTCGTCGGCGCGCCGGAGTCCGTGCTGCGCGGCGTGCGCGGCGGCCGGGTGGCCCTGGTCTTCCAGGACGCGCTCACCTCGCTCAGCCCGTTCCACGGCGTCGGCGCCCAACTGGCCGAGATGTACCGGCTGCACCACCCCGGCACGGGCCGGGCCGAGGCCCGGCGGCGGGCGGCCGCGATGCTCGACCGGGTCGGCATCCCGACCGCCCGGGTCCGCGACTACCCGCACCAGTTCTCCGGCGGCATGCGCCAGCGGGTGATGATCGCGATGGCGCTGATGAACGACCCGGACGTGCTGATCGCCGACGAGCCCACCACCGCGCTGGACGCCCGGGTGCAGCGCCAGGTCCTCGACCTGCTCGGGGAGTTGCAGCGCGAGCACGGTACGGCGGTGCTGCTGGTCAGCCACGACCTGGGCGTGGTCGCGGGCACCACCGACCGCACCCTGGTGCTGCGCGACGGCGGGCAGGTCGAGTCGGCGCCGACGGCCGAGCTGCTGGCGGCACCGCAACAGCCCTACACCCGGGCCCTGGTGGGCGCCGCACTGACCCTGGAGACGGTACCGGGCACCCCACTGCCGACAGTTGACGATCCGTCACCCTCGTTCTCCTTCGCCGTACGCCCGACGGCCCCGCCGGAGCGCTGGCTGGTCGAGGCGGCCGAGCTCTCGGTGCACTTCCCCGGCCGGCGCGGCCTCGGCGGGCGGCGCGGCACGCCCGTCCGGGCGGTGGAGGACGTCAGCCTGCGGATCGCGCCCGGCGAGACGGTCGGCCTGGTCGGGGAGTCCGGCTCCGGCAAGTCCACCACCTCCCGGGTACTGGCCGGACTGCAGACCCCGACCGCCGGGCGGCTGCGGTACGACGGCGTGGACGCCACCCGCCCCGACCGGGCGCTGCGCAGGCGCCTCAGCCGGGAGATCCAGCTGGTCTTCCAGGACCCGTACGCCTCGCTCAACCCGCGCCGCACCGTCGCCCAGACCCTGGACACCCCGCTGCGGCTGCACACCGCCCTGACCGCGCCCGAGCGGCGGGAGCGCTCCGCCGAACTGCTGGAGCAGGTCGGCCTGACCGCCGCCCACCTGGACCGCTACCCGCACGAGTTCTCCGGTGGGCAGCGCCAGCGGATCGGCATCGCGCGGGCCCTCGCGCCCGAGCCGCGTCTGATCATCGCCGACGAGCCGGTCTCCGCGCTGGACGTCTCGGTGCAGGCCCAGGTGCTCAACCTGCTGATGGAGCTGCGCGACCGGCTGGGCGTCGCCTTCCTGTTCGTCTCCCACGACCTCGCGGTGGTCCGGCACTTCTGCGACCGGGTGGCCGTGATGCACCACGGCCGCCTGGTCGAGAGCACCGACCGCGACCGGCTGTTCGCCGCCCCGCACACCGACTACACCAGGGAGCTGCTCGCCGCCGCGCACTGAGGGCGCGCGGAACGGCCCCTCCCGGGCCGGGGCCGGGCTCAGGAGGGACCGGGCTCGGGAAGGGCCTCCGCAGGAGGGCCGGCGAAGCCGGCCGCCCGCTCAGCGGATCGTCGCGAAGGCCTCGTCGATCGCCGCGCAGGCCGCCTCCACGTCGTCCGAGGTCACCGCGGCCGAGACGAACCAGCAGGCCAGCCCGTAGGCGTTCACGTGGATGCCGCGCTCCAACAGGGCGTGCCGGAAGGCTTCGTAGCGTCGCTGGTCCAGGGTGAGGGTGTCGCGGTACTGCCGGGTCGGCGCGCCGTCGGCCGAGAACACCACCTGGAACATCGCGCCGACGCCCTGGACCGCGCACGGGACCCCGTGGTCGCGGGACGCCCGGCGGACGGCGGTCATGAGGCGCCGGCCGGCCTCGTCGATCCACCCGGTGACCGCCGGGTCCGCGAGCCGGGTGAGCGTCACCAGGGCGGCGGCGGAGCAGAGCGGGGACCCGTTGTAGGTGCCGCCGTGCTTGACCCGGTTGGCCGCCACCTCGCCCATGATGTCGGCGCGACCGGCGAAGGCGGCGATCGGCAGGCCGCCGCCGAGGGCCTTGGAGTAGACCGCCAGGTCGGGGACGACGCCGAACAGCGACTGCGCGCCGCCCGGGCCGGTCCGGAAGCCGGTGCAGACCTCGTCGAAGATCAGCACCACCCCCCGCCTGGTGCACTCCTCGCGCAGCAGCTCCAGGAAGCCCGGATCCGGCATGGTGCAGGCGTTGTTGGCCACGATCGGCTCGCAGATCACCGCCGCGAGATCGCCCCGGTACGCGTCCAGCACGGTGCGGAGGGCGTCCGGGTCGTTCCACGGGCAGACCACCACGTCGTCCACCACCCCCACCGGGATGCCCGGGGAGTGCGGCACCGCCGCCGGCGCCTCGTACGGGCCCACCTCGGCGGCGGTGGGCCGGTTGGAGATCGCCAGCGTGTCCACCCAACCGTGGTAGTGCCCTTCGAACTTGACGATCCTGGACCGCCCGGTGAAGCCGCGGGCCGCCCGGACCGCGCCCTGGATCGCCTCCGAGCCGGAGTTGGCATAGCGCACCAGATCGGCACACGGCACCGTCTTCTGGATCTGCTCGGCCAGTTCGACCTCCGGCAGGTTGCAGGTGCCGAACATCGTGCCGGTCAGCAGGACCTCGCCCAGGGCCCGGGTGATCCCCGGGTCGGCATGGCCGACCACCGCGCTGCCGTAGGAGATCAGGAAGTCCACGTACTCGTTGCCGTCCACGTCCCAGATGTGCGCCCCGGCGCCGCGCTCGATGTACAGCGGGTACGGGTGCGGACCCGTGGAGGTGATCCGGGACGACGAACTGACACCGCCCGCAAGGGACTTCTTGGCCCGTTCGAACAGGGCCCGGCTGGTTTCGGTCCGCGGGCCCACCGGCACCCCGGAGTCGGGTCCGGCGCCGAAGGTCTGCTGAGTGGTCATTCGCTCGTCCTGTCCCAGTAGGTCGGATCCCCTGGCGCGGATCCCGTGTCCGGACCGCCTGATCGCGCGGCCGGCCGGCGGCTCTCCGCCGCCTGACCGGATCTGCGCTCTTGACGGCGGTCACCGTCATCCAAAAACTGATCTCTCGTCATGTTCACTTAATATTCGAGGAGTTGCACCGATGGCGGTGAAGGTCTCCGTGGTGACCGGGGCGGGCAGCAACGTCGGCCGGGCCTGCGCCCTGGCGCTGGCGGCGGACGGCTGGACGGTCGTCCTGGTCGGCCGCCGCAAGGAGGCCCTGGAGGAGACCGCCCGGCTGGGCGGGCGCCCACTCGCCGAGCGGCTGGTGCCGGTCCCGGCCGACATCACCGACCCGGTCGCCGTGGCCGACCTGTTCGCCCAGGTCGCCCTGCGGTTCGGCCGGCTCGACCTGCTGCTCAACAACGCGGCCGACACCATGCCCTACCTGCCCACCGAGGACGTCGGCATCGAGGACTGGAACCGGGTGCTCGGGTCCATCGCCACCGGCGGCTTCCTCTGCGCCCAGGCCGCCTACCGGATGATGAAGGAGCAGTCGCCGCGCGGTGGGCGGATCATCAACAACGGCGCGCCCTCCGCCCACGTCCCCCGCCCCGACTCGATCGCGTTCACCGCCGCCAAGCACGCGGTGGCCGGTCTGACCAAGTCGCTCTCCCTGGACGGCCGCCGGTACGACATCGCCTGCGGTCAGATCGACATCGGCAACGTGACGCCACCGGACCGGGAGCAGCCCGCCGCCCGGCAGGCCGACGGCAGCCTCCGGGTCGAGCCGACCATGGACGTCCGCCATGTGGCGGAGATGGTGGTGGCGATGGCCGCGCTCCCGCTCGGGGTGAACATCCCGTCGGTCACGGTGATGCCGAGTGCCATGCCGTACAACGCCGGCCGGGGTTAGGGCGGTGAGCCCGGCAGCCCTAACCGGTCCGCCGGGCGTCCCGTCCGGTCCCGGCGCCGGCCGCAGTCTCAGTCACGGCCGTACTCTCAGTCACGGTCGCAGTCGCGGTCCCGGTCGCAGGCGCGGTCGCGGTCGCGGTCGCGGTCGCACCGGGAAGGCCCGCGACGTACGCCTCGATCTCGACGCCCGGGCCGAGCCTGCCGTACAGCTCCCAGGCGATCATGCGGTGCAGCCCGTCGAGGTGGGTCAGCCCGTCGGAGCGCAGCAGCCCCTGGTAGTCGGTGCTGCCGATGGCCGGGACGCTCAGGAAGACCGGGGTGAAGGGCGCATCGGCCTGACGGCGCAGCTTGCGGCCGCAGGAGGGGTTCAGCCCGCCGTAGCCGTCGCCGATGCCCCGCAGCCGCTCCACCGCTTCGGCGACGGTCATCCCGGTGGCGGGGACGAGCTCCAGCTCGCCCCCCTCGCCGAGGTGCCACGGCAGCACGGTGTCCAGCACGTCCGCGCGGTCGAGCAGGACCTTCCCCCAGCCGCCGAACAGCCCCTCGGCGGCGAGCAGGTGCGCGTCGCCGTCGCTGTTGGAGTTGTCCTCGTGCTCCCGGTCCACCGGGTGGTCGCGCCGGTAGCGGCGGAGCACGGTCTCGAAATCGGTCCTGGCGAGAATTCTCATCGGGGGCGGTTCCTTCGCTGTCGGGGCGCGGCGGGTTCGGATCGCGGGTACGGCCTGTCGGGTCCTTTCAGTTCGGCCGGACGTATTCGGCGAAGTGCCGTTCGGCGAAGAGTTCGGGCCACCGGCCGCCGTCCAGTCCGAGCGCCCGGCCGCGGGCGAGCAGGTGCCGCCAGTACGGCTTCACCGGCGGCCAGCTGACGCCGCACTGACAGTACGAGCTGTCCACCATGTACCGCTCGCGGCGCTGACCTGCGGGTGAGGGGCGGCGGGCGTGGAAGAGCGCCGAGTGGAGGAGGACGGTGGAGCCGGCCGGCAGCTCCTCGATCAGTACCTCGCCGGGGATTTCGGCCGTGCCGAGATGGGCTTTGGCGCGTTTCCCGGCGAGTTCCCGGTGCGAACCGGGAAGTACCGCGAGACCGCCCACCGTACGGTCGAGGCCGCCGAGATAGTGCAGGGCGTGGACCATGATTTTCGAGCGGTCGGCCAGCTGGCCCTGTTCGTAGTCGTGGTGCCATTCCTTGCCGGCCGCGCCCGGGGCCTGGCGATTGCTGTGCATGTGGTGGAAGACGAAATCGGGACCGATCAGCCGGGAGATCATCGAGAGCAGTGGCGGGAATGCGACCAGTTCACCGTGGGCGGCCAGCTCTATCTCCAGGACGCCGGGGGCACCCGAGAACTCCGGATCGAGGCAGGCCGCGATCGAGTGGTCCCGAAGACCGGTGTCCACCCATCGGTCGACCTCCGGCTCCAGTCTTCCGATCAGTTCCGCCGGAAGAAAAGCGGGGAGTACCAGAAAGCCGAGCCTGAAGAACTCCGCGACCTGGTCGGAGTCGAGCTCAAGGGTGCCTTGACTGTCCATTCTCCGGACTCCCGTGGGATTTTCGGCGCCTTCGACCTCCCTGGTCAACGGCTGTGGCGGCCGACCCGGAAGGCCCTGGGAACGTTGCGCGGCGACCGTTGCGCCCGCGCGTTACCTGGTGCGTCATCTGCATTCCACCGAACAGATACTAGGAATATCCCGGGATCGCCGGACTCATGCGGCACATCGGGACAATGACCGGATATCTCCACAATGGCCGGGATCGGTCGGGATCGGTCGGGATCGGTGGGGATCAAACCGGATCGGACCGGACGCCTATCCACGCAAATGTTCGTTGACGAATGGATTCCACTCGAACGGGCCCATAAACGGAACCTGGTTGGCGCAATTGACGAGAGCCCCGGCGCGCAAAAGGCGCCGGGGCGGACAGGAAGGCAGGGGCCGAGCCCTCAGCGGCGCGAGGGCGCCTTGGCGGGCCGCCGGCTGACGCTCACCACCAGGCAGACCCCGGCGACCACGATCGCCCCGCCCGCCAGCGTGGGGCCGGTCAGCGGCTCGGCCAGGACCAGCCACCCGAGCAGCACCGCGACCACCGGGTTGACGTACGCGTAGGTCGCGACCAGGGTCAGCGGCGCGGACCGCAGCAGCCAGGCGTACGCGGTGTACGCGACCAGCGAGCCGGCCACCACCAGGTAGCCGAGCGCCAGCCAGGACCGGCCGGACACCTCGGCCAGGTCCAGTCCGTGCTCCTCGCCGCGCGCCAGGCCGACCAGCACATTGCCCAGCCCGCCCGCGAGCATCTGGTAGGCACTGGCGGCGAGCACGCTGCCCGGCATCGGGATCCGCTTGGCGGCGAACGACCCGGCCGCCCAGGTGAGCGTGGCGCAGATCACCGCGACCACCCCGACCGGGGCGATGTCCCCGCCGATCGCGGGCGCGGAGAGCACCACCAGCCCGGCCAGCCCGAGCAGCACGCCGGCCAGCTCGACGGGCTTCGGGCGGTCGCCGGCGGCGGCCGTCAGCAGCACCATCCACAGCGGCACCGCGGCCACCAGCAGCGCGGCCAGCCCGGACGGGATGGAGTTCTCGCCGAGCACCACCAGCCCGTTTCCGCCGGTCAGCAGCAGCCCGCCGACCAGCGCCGAGGACCCCAACTGCGGCAGGCTCACCCGCAGTTCCGCCGGCCCCCGGCGGGCGGCGACGAAGCCGGCCAGCACCAGTCCGGCGCAGAGGAACCGCGCCCCGGCGGACAGGAACGAGGGCATCGTCTCCAGTGCGATCCGGATCGCCAGATAGGTCGACCCCCACACCACGTACACCAGCGCCAGCGCCAGCCACACCGCCCCACCCAGCCGGGCGGACGCCGGAACGGCATCACTGGGAGCCACCCCGGGGCGGGGCGAGGCAGGCGCTGTCATGGGTGTCCCCCTTGAACGGTACTGGCATTTCACAGGCCATGACAGCGCATCAGCGGCCTCCGCGCCAGCGGGTATCACCAGGCGGTATGTCGGACGTACCGTGGGCGGATGCCTGCCGAGCCGCCCGGGACCCTGCCGTTCTTCGTCTACGGGACGCTGCGCACCGGCGGGCGCAACCACGCCGCGCACCTGGCCGGACGCTGTACGGCGGTCCGTCCCGCGGTGCTGGAGGGGGCGGCGCTGCACGAGGGTCCGGGCTTCCCGTACGCGGTGCCGGACCCCGGCCGCCGGATCACGGGCGAGCTGATCACCGTGCGCCCCGTCGCCTACGCGCCCGCGCTGGCCGCGCTCGACCTGCTGGAGGAGTGCCGGTCGGACGGCACCGGTCTGTACGTCCGGCGGCGGATGACCGTCCACCTCGGCGCACCGCCGGAGCTGGGTCCGGGCGGCGGGGGCCCGGCCGGCGGAGACCCGGTGGAGGCCTGGGTCTACCTGGCCGGCCCGGCCGCCGCCGCCCGGCTGCGCGCACACCCGGCGCTCATCCCCTCCGGGGACTGGACCCGGCGCTGAGCCACGGACGCCCACGGCAAGCCCCCTGGCCAGGGGGCTTCCGGATACCGCCAGGTAGGCTGCCCCGGCCACGCCTTCGCCGGACGGGAAACCCACCGGCACACCGGCTGGCACACCGGCCGAGGCCCGGCCGAACACCGCCTGACACCGCCTGACACCGCCTGATCACCGACCGACCGACCGCCGACCAGACACCGAACGAACGAGGAGCCCCCGGTGCCCGAGCTGCCACCGCCGATCACCGTCGTCGGGATCGGCGCCGACGGCTGGCCCGGCCTCGCCGGCACCGCCCGGGCGGCACTGCAGGCGGCCGAGGTGGTGATCGGCGGCCCGCGCCAGCTGGCCCTGCTCCCCGCCGACGAGGTCGCCGCCGAGCGGGTGCCCTGGCCGTCCCCGCTGCGCCCGGCCGTCCCCGGGCTGCTCGCCGGGCACGCCGACCGCCGGGTGGCGGTGCTGGCCAGCGGCGACCCGATGTTCTACGGCATCGGCCGCACCCTCGCCGAGACCGTCGGCCCCGACCGGCTGCGGGTCCTGCCGCACCCCTCCTCCGTCTCCTACGCCTGCGCCCGGCTCGGCTGGCCGCTGGAGGCCGCCGAGGTGGTCAGCCTGGTCGGACGACCGCTGGACACCCTGGCGCTCGCCCTGCACCCCGGCCGCCGGCTGCTCGTCCTCGGCGCCGACGCGCAGTCCCCCGCCGCCGTCGCGGCGCTGCTCACGGCGCGCGGCTACGGCACCGCCCGGCTGCACGTCCTGGAACAGCTCGGCGGCCCCGCCGAGCGGCGGCTGGACGGCCCCGCGGACGGCTGGCCGCACCCGGCGGGCGACCCGCTGAGCGTCATCGCCGTCGAGCTCGGCGAGGGCCCGCGGACCTCCCTCGTCCCCGGCCTGCCCGACACCGCCTACGAGAGCGACGGCCAGCTGACCAAGCGGCACGTCCGCGCCGCCACCCTCGCCACCCTCGCCCCCGCCCCCGGTGAGCTGCTCTGGGACGTCGGCGGCGGCTCCGGCTCGATCGCCGTCGAGTGGCTGCGCGCCCACCGCGACTGCCGGGCTGTCACCGTCGAGCGGGACGCCGTCCGCGCCGGGCGGATCACCCGCAACGCGGCCGCGCTCGGCGTGCCCCGGCTGCAGGTGGTCACCGGTGCCGCACCGGCCGCGCTGGCCGGCCTGCCCACCCCCGACGCGGTGTTCATCGGCGGCGGGCTCACCGCCCCCGGCCTGCTGGACGCCTGTTGGGCGGCGCTGCCGCCGGGCGGCCGACTGGTCGCCAACACCGTGACCCTGGAGTCCGAGGCCCTGCTCACCGCGTGGTACCGGCGGCACGGCGGCGAGCTGCTGCGGCTCGCCGTCGCCCACGCCGTCCCGGTCGGCGGCTTCACCGGCTGGCGCCAGGCGATGCCGGTCACCCAGTGGTCCGCCGTCAAACCTTCGACCGATCCAGGAGCGAGCTCGTGACCGTCCACTTCATCGGAGCCGGCCCGGGCGCCGCCGACCTGATCACCCTGCGCGGCCAGCGGATCCTCGCCCGCGCCGAGGTCTGCCTGTACGCGGGCAGCCTGGTGCCGCGCGAGCTGCTGGCCGAGTGCCCGCCCGGCGCCCGGCTGGTCGACACCGCGCAGCTCAATCTGGACCAGATCGTCGCCGAGCTGGTCGCCGCCCACGAGGCCGGGCAGGACGTGGCCCGGTTGCACTCCGGCGACCCCTCCGTGTTCAGCGCCGTCGCCGAGCAGATGCGCCGCCTCGACGCGGCCGGCGTCCCCTACGAGGTGGTCCCCGGCGTGCCCGCCTTCGCCGCCGCCGCGGCCGCGCTCAAGCGCGAACTGACCGTGCCCACCGTCGGCCAGACCGTCATCCTGACCCGGATCGCCAAGCGGGCCACCCCGATGCCCGAGGGCGAGGACCTGGCCACCCTCGGCCGCAGCGGCGCCCTGCTGGTGCTGCACCTGGCCGCCGGGTACGTGGACGACGTGGTCAAGCAGCTGCTGCCGCACTACGGCGCCGACTGCCCGGCCGCCGTGGTCGCGATGGCCAGCCGGCCGGACGAGCTGGTGCTGCGCGGCACCGTCGGCGACATCGCCGGGCAGGTCAAGGCGGCGGGCGTGGTCCGCACCGCGGTGATCCTGGTGGGCCGGACGCTGGCCGCCGAGCAGTTCCGCGACAGTCACCTCTACTCGGCCGACCGCGAGCGCCCGCACGAGCCCTGCGGGGCGTGATGGCGCACCACCTGCTGATCCTCGGCGGCACGACGGAGGCGCGGGCGCTGGCCGCCGCGCTGGCTTCCGGGCCGGATGTCGCGCCGGCCGCCGCGCGGGCTGCCGCGCCGGCCGCAGCACGGCTGCGGGTCACCAGCTCGCTCGCAGGGCGCGTCGCCGAGCCGCGGCTGCCCGCCGGCGAGGTCCGGATCGGCGGTTTCGGCGGTCCGGACGGGCTCGCCGCCTGGCTGCGCGCCGAGGCGGTGGACGCGGTGGTGGACGCCACCCACCCCTTCGCCGCCGCCATGTCGCACAACGCCGCCCTGGCCGCCGCGGCGACCGGCGTCCCGCTGCTGGCGCTGCGCCGACCCGGCTGGACGGCGGTGGACGGCGACCGCTGGCACCGGGTGGACTCGCTCGACGCGGCGGCCGCGCTGCTGCCCGCCCTCGGCCGGCGGGTGTTCCTGACCAGCGGCCGCCAGGGCATCAGGGCCTTCGCCCACCTCGACGGCCTGCACTTCCTGGCCCGCTCGGTGGACGCACCCGAACCGCCGATGCCCGCCTCGACCGAAGTCCTGCTGGACCGGGGGCCGTTCACCCTGGACGGCGAGCGGGCCGTGTTGCGCGCGCACCGGATCGACGTGGTGGTGACCAAGGACAGCGGCGGCGCCGCCACCGCCCCCAAACTGGCCGCCGCCCGCGAACTCGGCCTGCCGGTGGTGGTCGTGGAGCGCCCGCCCGTCCCGTCCGGCATCCCGGTCGCCGAGGACGTGCCGGCCGCGCTGGACTGGCTCACCGCACGCGGTCTCGCCCTCCGGTAAACCGGACGACGGCCCGTCGCGGCGGTGGCATCATGGCGCGATGAAAGACGATCAGCGCACCCGCACCCAGCAGACCGCCGACGAACGCGCCACCCTGGTCAGCTTCCTGGACTTCCAGCGCGACACGCTCGCCATGAAGTGCACCGGACTGACCACCGAACAGCTCCGCGAGCGGGTCCTCCACCCGTCCGCGCTCTCCCTGCTCGGCATCGTCCGCCACCTCGCCGAGGTCGAGCGCGGCTGGTTCCGCAACGTCTTCGACGGCCAGGACCAGCCCGGTTTCTGGAAGCACCCGGACGGCTCCTTCGCCGAGTTCGACGTCGACACCGCCGACCCCGACGAGGCCTTCACCGTCTGGCGCGGCGAGTGCGACCACGCCCGGGAACTCGTCGCCGCCGCCGAGTCGTTGGACGTCCTCGGGCACCACAAGGGGGAGGCCTTCTCGCTCCGCTGGATCCTCACCCACATGATCGAGGAGTACGCCCGCCACAACGGCCACGCCGACCTGCTCCGCGAGCACCTCGACGGCGTGACCGGCGAGTAGCCGGGCCCGGAAGCAGCGACGGAGAACCGATGCAGACCGCCGGATGGATCCGGCACCCCGGTGGACTACCTGACGGCCGGGCCGGGCGTGGCCGCGCTGCCGGCCGGCCTCGACGGTTGAGGCCGGCCGGCGGGGCGGCTGTCAGATGTCGCGGAAGGTCTCGATCTGGGCGCCGATCGAGTTGAGGCGCTCGGCGAGGTCCTCGTAACCGCGGTTGATGACATACACGTTGCGCAGCACCGAGGTGCCCTTGGCGGCGAGCATCGCGAGCAGGATCACCACGGCCGGGCGCAGCGCGGGCGGGCAGACCATCTCGGCGGCGCGCCAGCGGGTGGGGCCCTGGACGAGCACCCGGTGCGGGTCGAGCAGCTTGATGTCCGCGCCGAGCCGGGTGAGTTCGGTCAGGTAGATGGCGCGGTTGTCGTACACCCAGTCATGGATCATCGTGGTACCGTGCGCGGCCGCGGCGATCGCGGCGAAGAACGGCACGTTGTCGATGTTGATGCCGGGGAAGGGCATCGGGTGGATGGTGTCGACCGGGGCGGTCAGCTTGGAGGGCCGCACGGTGAGGTCGACCAGCCGGGTGTAGCCGTTGTGGGCGCGGTACTCGGGGGTGCGGTCGTAGTCGAGGCCCATCCCCTCCAGTACCGCGAGTTCGATCTCCAGGAACTCGATCGGCACCCGGCGGATCGTCAGCTCGGAGGAGGTGACGACGGCGGCGGCGAGCAGGCTCATCGCCTCCACCGGGTCCTCGGCGGGGGTGTAGTCGACGTCGCAGGTGATCCGGGGTACGCCGTGCACGGTGAGGGTGGTGGTGCCGATGCCCTCGATCCGCACGCCCAGCCGCTCCAGGAAGAAGCAGAGGTCCTGGACCATGTAGTTCGGGGAGGCGTTGCGGATCACGCTGACGCCGTCGTGCCGGGCGGCGGCGAGCAGGGCGTTCTCGGTCACGGTGTCGCCGCGCTCGGTCAGCACGATCGGCCGGTCCATCGGCGCGCCGGGCTGGACGGAGGCGTGGTAGGCGCCGGCGGTGGTGGCGACCTCCAGGCCGAAGCGGCGCAGCGCGGTCAGGTGCGGCTGGACGGTGCGGGTGCCGAGGTCGCAGCCGCCGGCGTACGGGATGGCGAAGCGCTCGGCGCGGTGCATGAGCGGGCCGAGGAACATCAGCACGCTGCGGGTGCGGCGGGCGGCCTCGACGTCCATGGCGGCGAGGTCGAGCTCGGCGGGCGGGGTGAGTTCGAGGTCGCGGCCGTCGTTGGTCCAGCGGCTCTTCACGCCGATGCTGGTGAGCACCTCGAGGATCCGGTAGACCTCCTCGATCCGGGCGACCTGGCGGATCGTGGTGCGGCCGGTGGTGAGCAGCGAGGCGCAGAGGATGGCGACGCAGGCGTTCTTGCTGCTGCGCACGTCGATGGCGCCGGAGAGTCGGGTGCCGCCGGCAACCCGCAGGTGCATCGGTCCGGCGTAGCCGAGGGAGACGATCTCGCTGTCGAGGGCCTCGCCGATCCTTGCGATCATCTCAAGGCTGACATTCTGCTTGCCCTGCTCGATCCGGTTGACCGCGCTCTGGCTGGTGCCGAGGGCCTCGCCGAGCTGGGCCTGGGACCAGCCGCGGTGCTGACGCGCGGTGCGGATGAGGGTGCCGATTCGGGTGAGGTAGTCGCCTGTCACCCGGCAGACCATATCTCATGCTTGAGATAGCGCCAGAACCGGGGGCTGGCAATGCAGGGCATTTGTCCGTTTCTGCACTCGATTGACGAGCCATCGGCACATCACCGCCACACTCCCGTCACGGTCCGGGTGTCGAACAGGACCCGCCCGGTCGGCGCCACGCCCTACGGCCCCAGCGGCTCGGCCCGGCCGACGATCGTGCCCGCCCGGTCGATGCAGATGACGTCCACCGTGACCGGCGAACCGACCAGCACCCCGAGGGCGGTGGCGCGGGCGGCCTCAGCGACGAGGTCGCCGAGCGGGACTCCGGCGGCGCGGCAGAGCTGGATCGCCTCCAGCGCGGTGTTGGCCGCCGCGACCGCCGCGACGAGGTCCGGCCCGGCGCCCCCGGTGCGGGCCAGCGCAGCCAGGTGGCCCGGGTCGACCTGGGAGCGGGCCGAGTGCAGGTCCAGGTGTCCGGCGGCCAGTTTGGAGAGCTTGGCGAAGCCGCCCGCGACGGTCAGGCGCGGTACCGGATGGCGCTTCAGGTACTTGAGCACCGCCCCGGCGAAGTCGCCCATGTCGAGCAGCGCGTCCTCGGGCAGGCCGTGCACGGCGACGGCCGTCCGCTCGGAGGTCGAGCCGGTGCAGCCGGCGACGTGGGTGCGCCCGGCGGCGCGGGCCACGTCGATGCCGCGCCGGATGGAGTCGATCCAGGCGGAGCAGGAGTAGGGGACGACGATCCCGGTCGTGCCGAGGATGGACAGCCCGCCGAGGATGCCCAGGCGCGGGTTCCAGGTGGAGCGGGCGATCTCCTCCCCGTGGTCCACGGAGACCTCCACCACCACGTCCCCGCCGTCCCCGAACTCGGCCGCCACCTCGGCGACGGCGTCCCGGATCATCTGCCGGGGCACCGGGTTGACGGCCGGCTCGCCGACGGCCAGCGGCAGCCCGGCCTTGGTGACGGTGCCGACGCCGGGCCCGGCCCGGAAGACCACCCCGGCCCCGGGCTCCCCGGCCCGCACGGTGGCGCGGATCAGCGCGCCGTGCGTGACGTCCGGGTCGTCCCCGGCGTCCTTGACCACCCCGGCCATCGCCCGGCCGTCCGCCAGCTCCTCCGCCGCCAGGGCGAATCCGGGCCGCTGCCCCTTCGGCAGGGTGATCACCACCGGATCGGGGAAGGCGCCCGTCAGCAGCGCCTGGTACGCCGCCTTGGTCGCGGCCGTCGCACACGCCCCGGTCGTCCAGCCGTGCCGCAGCCCGCTGCTCCTCAGCTGCCCGGCCCGCCCACCGACCTCGCCCATCACCGCACCGCTTCCCGTCGCACCGACACCTGACACCTCACACCCGACCCCTCTGCCCCGCGCCCATGCTCCCCCGCGACCCCGCCCGCGGCGGAGCCGGGGCACCCTCGCCGCTTGTGTACACATGGTCCACTTCGTACACTCGACTCATGAGTGAGCAGCCTGTGGAGTCCGTGTCGATCAGAGAGGCCCGCGAGCGCTTCGCCGACGTGGTCGACCGCGCCGAGCGGGACGAGCCGACGGTCATCACCCGGCGTGGCCGCGAGGTCGCCGCCGTCGTACCGATAGAGCTGCTGCGCGAGTACCGCCAGTGGGAGGAGCGCGAGCTGGTGCGCCTCATCGAGGAGCGCCGCGACGAGCCCACGTACTCCCTGGACGAGGTCATGCGCGAGACGCTGGCCAGGCCCGAGTGAAGTACAGCACCCGCTTCACCGAGTCCGCGCGCGGCGAACTCCGCAAGCTGCCCAGGGCCACGGCCGTCCTCGTCCTGCGCAAACTGGCCGAGCTCGAACAGGACCCCTACGGTTTCCACACCACGGCGCTGGTCGGCTCCCCCGAGCACCGGCGGCTGCGGGTCGGCGACCACCGGGTGGTCTACACCGTCGACGGCGGACGGCTCGTGGTGCTGGTGATTCGCGTCGGGCACCGGTCCGAGGTCTACCGCGGGTGACCGGCCGCCCGTCCCCTGCCCGGTGGCGCCGGGCAGGGGGCGCCCGGAGTCAGTCCTCCGGGTAGCGGCGGGGGGTCCAGACGACCTGGGTGCCGTTGCCGCGTTCGACGGCCTGCGTCTGGGAGGAGCCGATCAGCAGGATGGTGCGCATGTCGACCTCGGCGGGGTCGAGCTCGCCGAGGCGGACGGTGCGGACCCGCTCGGTCGGGCCGCCGACGTCGCGGGCCATCACCACCGGGGTGCCCGGGTCCCGGTACTCCAGCAGGAGGTCGCGGGCGCGGCCGACCTGGGTGGTGCGGGACTGCGAGCCGGGGTTGTAGAGCGCGAGCACGAGGTCGGCCTCGGCGGCGGCGCGCAGCCGCTTGGCGACGACCTCCCAGGGCTTGAGCCGGTCGGAGAGCGAGACCACCGCGTAGTCGTGGCCGAGCGGGGCGCCAGCCCGGGAGGCGGCCGCGTGGGCGGCCGTCATGCCGGGGACGATCCGCACCGGGACGTCCCGGTAGCCGTCCTCGCAGGCGACCTCCAGGACGGCGGTGGCCATCGCGAAGACGCCCGGGTCGCCGGAGGAGACCACCGCGACCCGGTGGCCGCGCCGGGCCAGGTCGAGCGCGAACTCGGCGCGCTCGGACTCGACCTTGTTGTCCGAGCCGTGCCGCTGCTGGCCCGGTCGGACCGGCACCCGGTCCAGGTACGTGGTGTAGCCGACCAGGTCGGTGGCGGCGGCGAGGGCGCCGCGCGCCTCGGGGGTGAGCCAGAGCGGACCGGCCGGGCCGGTGCCGATGACGGTGACGCTGCCGGGGCCGTCCGGGTCGGGCTCCGGGGTGTGCAGCGGCGCGACCTTGCTGGGCAGCACGACGACCGAGAAGTAGGGGACGGTCCCGGCCTCGACGGAGGCCAGCGGCACGACGCGCTCGCCCTCCATGAAGGCCCGCTCAACGTACTGGGCGTCGGCGAGCCGCCCGGCCCGCTCCAGGGCGCGGCGGACGGCGGGGAAGGTGCGGCCGAGCTTCATGATCACGGCGGAGTCGGCGGAGGCGATCCGCGCGGTCAGCTCCTCCTCGGGCAGGGTGCCCGGGATGACGGTGAGCGTCTCCTCGGCCTCGGTGAGCGGCTGTCCGAGCCGGGCGGCGGCGGCGCTGACGGACGTCACGCCGGGGACCACCTCGGTCGGGTACCGGTGCGCGAGGCGCTTGTGCATGTGCTGGTAGGAGCCGTAGAAGAGCGGATCCCCCTCCGCCAGCACGACGACGTCGCGGCCGGCGTCCAGGTGGGCGGCCAGCCGGGCGGCGGCCTCCTCGTAGAAGTCGTCCAGCGCGCCCCGGTAGCCGCCGGGGTGGTCGGTGGTCTCGACCGTGATCGGGTAGACCAGCTTCTCCTCGATCTGGCCGCCCGCCAGGTACCGTTCGGCGATGGACCGGGCGATCGAGCGGCCGTGCCGGGCGCTGTGGTAGGCCACCACGTCGGCCTTGCCGATGAGTTCGGCGGCGCGGACGGTGACCAGCGACGGGTCGCCGGGGCCGAGCCCGACCCCGTACAGCCGGCCCGTGCGTTCCTGGTTCTCCGTCACTCTTCCTCGCTCGCAATCGCGTTGACGGCGGCGGCGGCCATCGCGCTGCCACCGCGCCTGCCTCGCACCACCAGGTGCTCCAGGCCGGACGGGTGCACCGCCAGGGCCTCCTTGGACTCCGCGGCGCCGATGAAGCCCACCGGGACGCCGATCACCGCGGCCGGGCGCGGGGCGCCCGCCTCGATCAGCTCCAGCAGCCGGAACAGCGAGGTCGGCGCGTTGCCGACGGCGACCACCGCGCCCTCCAGCCGGGGCAGCCACAGCTCCATCGCGGCGGCGCTGCGGGTGTTGCCCATCTTCCGGGCCAGCTCGGGCACCGACGGGTCGGTGAGGGTGCAGACCACCTCGTTGTCGGCGGGCAGCCGCTTGCGGGTGACGCCGCTGGCGACCATGTTGACGTCGCAGAGGATCGGCGCCCCGGCGTTCAGCGCCGCGCGGGCGGAGGCGACCACACCCGGCGAGTACACCAGGTCCTCGACCAGGTCGGTCATGCCGCAGGCGTGGATCATGCGCACCGCGACCCGGGCGACGTCCGCGGGCAGCGCGGCCAGGTCGGCCTCGGCGCGGATGGTGGCAAAGGACTGGCGGTAGATGGACGCGCCGTCCCTCTCGTACTCGATCACTTCGTGGTCCTCCTGGCCTCGGCGACCGCCTCGGCCATCTCCTCGTTCGTCACGTCCAGGGCGGTGCCCCGCCCCGGTGGGGCGGACTGCACCGCCACCCGGTATCCCTGCCCGGTCGCCAGTACGTCGACCCACTGCCCGGCCGGGTGCCCGCAGCGGCGCTCGCAGCCCGACCAGTGCACCGGCAGGCCGCCGGTCCCGGCCCCCTCCAGTGCCCGGGCCGCGTCGGCCCGGACGTCGGCCAGCGAGGACCCGCAGCCGGGCAGCCCGGTGCAGGCGGTGGCGCGCTCCCAGGCGGCTCGGGGCGCGGTCCGGAAACCGGCCGCGGCCAGGTCGGCGAGCCGCGCGGCGGGCGCGCCGGGCAGCACCACCCCGCGCCACGGGGTGAGCCGCAGCTCCCCCTCGGCGGCGTCGGCCAGCACCCGCCACTGCGCGCAGGAGGCCGTGCCGAAGCGCGGGGCGACCGACAGGCCGCCGGGCACCGCGCCGAGCGGTGGCGGCGTCCCGGCGAACGCCGGCAGCTCCACCGGGCCCGGCGCCAGCAGGTCGGGGGCCTCCCGCAGGTGCCACGCCTGGCGGCCGGCGGCGCGCAGCGCGTCCAGGAAGTCCCGGGCGGCCGCCAGCGCGGCGTCCACGGCCTGCCCGGCGGGGACGGGCCGCGCGGTGGCGGCCCGGCCGAGGCGCAGCAGGGCGGTGCCGTGCGGGCCTGCGATCAATGTCACATCGGCGTTCAGCGCGGCCACGTCGCCGCTGCCGTCGTCCAGGGCGAACAGGAACTTGCCGGAGAGGCCGGTCGCCCACGGGCTCGCGCACAGCCGGGCGTCCAGCTCGCGCGCCCAGGCCCGGACGTCGGCGGGGCCGTCGGCGGGGCCGGGTGAGGCGACGATGTTGCGGACCCGCTCGTGGGTGTCCGAGGGCAGCAGTCCGACCGTGCGCAGCCGCTCGCCGAGCTCGGCGCCGCAGTGCGAAGCGAGGCCGCGCAGCTGGACGTTGCCGCGTGAGGTGATCTCCAGGTGGCCGTCGCCGAGCTCCTGGGCGGCCGCGGCCAGCGCCATGGCCTGACGGGCCGTCAGCAGTCCGCCGGGCAGCCGGACCCGGGCCAGCGCGCCGTCGTCGGCCGGGTGCAGGCGCAGGGCGCCGGGGCAGGCGTCGGCGCGCCCCCGGTCGGGCACGGCGGCGCCCGGCGCGGTGGCGTCGGGTGTCGGTGGCATGGCCGCGAGCATACAGATGATCCGATCGGTTGCCGCCGTACCTCGGATCACACTCCCGACCGCTCTCCCCCAGGTCAGCCGTACCCCGTACGATGCTGCCGGGCGGCCCCCGCGGGCCGCCCGCACGCCAGCGACGGCGCAGGGGAGGAAGCCGGTGCAAACCCGGTGCGGTCCCGCCACTGTGACCGCGGTTCACCGGAGCTCCGGTGGGTCGCGGGAGCCAGGAACTCCTGCCGTCCTCCACCGGCCCGGGGCGCGGACCCCGAGGAAGGCTTGACGCCATGCGCCGCCGCATGCCCGCGACCCTGCCGTCGCACGTGCCCCCACGTGCGACCCTGCCGTCGCCCGTGCCCATGCCCGCCATCGAGGCCGGGAGGGCCTTCGCATGATCCTGCTGCTGTCGACGTCCGACACCGACCTGCTCAGTGCCCGCGCCGCCGAGGGGCCGGTGCGCTACCGCCTCGGCAACCCGGCCCGGCTCACCCCCGAGGACCTGCCCGCGCTGCTGGAGGGCACCGAGCTGGTCGTCGTCCGGCTGCTCGGCGGCCGCCGCGCCTGGCAGGAGGGCCTGGACGCGCTGCTGGCCGGCCCCCGCCCGGTCATCGTGCTGACCGGCGAGCAGGCCCCCGACGCCCAGCTGATGGAGCTGTCCACCGTGCCGGCCGGCATCGCCGCCGAGGCGCACGCCTACCTCGCCCACGGCGGCGCGGCCAACCTGGCCGAGCTGGGGGCGTTCCTCTCCGACACCGTGCTGCTCACCGGCCACGGCTTCGCCCCGCCGGCCTCGGCCCCCGCCTGGGGCCCGCTGGTCCGCGAGGCCCGCACCGCCGAGGGCCCGACCGTCGCGGTGCTCTACTACCGCGCCCACCACATGAGCGGCAACACCGCCTTCGTCGAGACCCTCTGCCGGGCGATCGAGGACCAGGGCGCGCAGGCGAAGGCCTACTACTGCGCCTCGCTGCGCGGCGCCGAGCCCGAGCTGCTGGCCGAGCTCGGCGCGGCGGACGCCCTGGTCACCACCGTGCTGGCGGCCGGCGGCACCCGCCCGGCCGACGCGCAGGCCGGCGGCGACGAGGAGGCCTGGGACGCGGGCGCGCTGGCCGCGCTGGACCGGCCGATCCTCCAGGCGCTGTGCCTCACCTGGTCGCGCGCCCAGTGGGAGGCCAGCGACGACGGCCTCTCCCCGCTGGACACCGCCACCCAGATCGCGGTGCCCGAGTTCGACGGCCGCCTGATCACCGTCCCGTTCTCCTTCAAGGAGCTGGACGAGGACGGCCTGACGGTCTACGCCGCCGACCCCGAGCGGGCCGCCCGGGTCGCCGGCACGGCCGTGCGGCACGCCCGGCTGCGGCACATCCCGGCCGCCGAGCGCCGGCTCGCGCTGGTGCTGTCCGCCTACCCGACCAAGCACGCCCGGGTCGGCAACGCGGTGGGCCTGGACACCCCGGCCAGCGCGATGCGCCTGCTGGAGCGCCTGCGCGCGGAGGGCATGGACCTCGGCTCGGACCTGCCGGGGCTGGATTCCGTGCCGGACAACCAGGACCTGCACGAGGGCGACGCCCTGATCCACGCGCTGATCGCGGCCGGCGGGTACGACCAGGACTGGCTCACCGAGGACCAGCTGGCCCGCAACCCGGTCCGCATCCCGGCCGCCGACTACCGCCGCTGGTACGCCACCCTCCCCGAGGCGCTGCGCACCCACGTCGAGGAGCACTGGGGCCCGGCCCCGGGCGAGCTGTACGTGGACCGCTCGCAGAACCCGGACGGCGACATCGTGCTGGCCGCCATCCGCTCCGGGAACCTGCTGGTCCTGATCCAGCCCCCGCGCGGCTTCGGCGAGAACCCGGTCGCGATCTACCACGACCCGGACCTGCCGCCCTCCCACCACTATCTGGCCGCCTACCGCTGGATCGCGGCCGAGCAGGCCGACGGCGGCTTCGGCGCCGACGCGGTGATCCACCTGGGCAAGCACGGCAACCTGGAGTGGCTGCCCGGCAAGACCGCCGCCCTCTCGGCCGAGTGCGGCCCGGACGCCGTCCTCGGCGACCTGCCGCTGATCTACCCGTTCCTGGTCAACGACCCGGGCGAGGGCACCCAGGCCAAGCGCCGCGCCCACGCCACCCTGGTCGACCACCTCGTCCCGCCGATGGCCCGCGCCGACTCCTACGGGGACATCGCGCGGCTGGAGCAGCTGCTCGACGAGCACTCCAACATCGCCGCGATGGACCCGGCCAAGCTGCCCGCGATCCGCGCCCAGATCTGGACGCTGATCCAGGCCGCCAAGCTCGACCACGACCTCGGCCTGGACGAGCGCCCCGAGGACGACGGCTTCGACGACTTCCTGCTGCACGTCGACGGCTGGCTCTGCGAGATCAAGGACGCCCAGATCCGCGACGGCCTGCACGTCCTGGGCCAGGCGCCGGCCGGCACCGACCGGGTCAACATCGTGCTGGCCATCCTGCGCGCCCGGCAGATCTGGGGCGGCGTCAGCGCCCTGCCGGGCCTGCGCGAGGCGCTCGGCCTGGACGAGGCCGCGCTGACCCTGGGCGCCACCGACGCCGCCGAGGCGCAGGCCCGCGCCCTGGTCGAGGCGATGGAGGCCGAGGACTGGGCGCCGTCGGCGGTCGAGAAGGTCGCCGCCGGGCTGGCCCCGGCCGTCGCCGAGGTGCTCGCCTTCGCCGCCGCGCAGGTCGTCCCGCGGCTGGCCGCCACCACCGACGAGCTGGACGCCGTGCTGCACGCGCTCGGCGGCGGCTTCGTCCCGGCCGGCCCCTCGGGCTCGCCGCTGCGCGGGCTGGTCAACGTGCTGCCGACCGGCCGCAACTTCTACTCCGTCGACCCGAAGGCCGTGCCGAGCAAGCTCGCCTGGGAGACCGGGCAGGCCCTCGCCGCGTCCCTGGTCGAGCGCTACCAGGCGGACAACGACGGCGCCGTCCCGCCCTCGGTCGGCCTCTCGCTCTGGGGCACCAGCGCGATGCGCACCGCCGGCGACGACATCGCCGAGGCCTTCGCCCTGCTGGGCGTGCGCCCGGTCTGGGACGAGGCCTCGCGCCGGGTCACCGGCCTGGAGGCGATCGGCCTGGAGGAGCTGGGCCGCCCTCGGATCGACGTCACGCTGCGCATCTCCGGCTTCTTCCGGGACGCCTTCCCGCACGTGGTCGCCCTGCTGGACGACGCGGTGCGCCTGGCCGCCGCCCAGGAGGAGCCCGCCGAGCAGAACCACGTCCGCGCCCACGTCCAGGCGGACCTCGCCGTCCACGGCGACGAGCGCAAGGCCACCGTCCGGGTCTTCGGCTCCCGCCCGGGCACCTACGGCGCCGGGCTGCTCCAGCTGATCGACAGCCGCGACTGGCGCACCGACGCCGACCTCGCCGAGGTGTACACGGTCTGGGGCGGCTACGCGTACGGACGCGGCCTGGACGGGCGCCCGGCGCGCGAGGAGATGGAGACCGCGTACAAGCGGATCACCGTGGCCGCGAAGAACACCGACACCCGCGAGCACGACATCGCGGACTCGGACGACTACTTCCAGTACCACGGCGGCATGGTCGCCACCGTCCGCGCGCTCACCGGCAAGGCCCCGACCGCCTACATCGGCGACTCGACCCGCCCGGAGACCGTCCGCACCCGGACCCTGACCGAGGAGGCCGCCCGGGTCTTCCGCGCCCGGGTGGTCAACCCGCGCTGGATCGAGGCGATGCGCCGCCACGGCTACAAGGGCGCCTTCGAGATGGCCGCGACCGTCGACTACCTGTTCGGCTACGACGCCACCACCGGCGTGGTCGCCGACTGGATGTACGAGAAGCTGACCCAGGAGTACGTCCTGGACCCGGTCAACCGGGAGTTCCTGGCCGGCGCCAACCCGTGGGCGCTGCACGGCATCAGCGAGCGGCTGCTGGAGGCGGCGAGCCGCGGCCTGTGGGAGCAGCCGGACCCGGACCTGATCGAGCAGCTCCAGGCCGCCTTCCTGGAGACCGAGGGCGACCTGGAGGGCGACGAGGGCTGATCCCCCCGGGCTGATGCCCGCTCCCGCGGGTTGACGCCCGGCCCCGCCGCGGGCCGGGCCCCGCCCCCGTCACCGAGGCCCTGTCCGGCTGTTCACGCCGGACAGGGCCTCGTCCGTTCGGGTGACGCGGCAGCTGGTGGCATTCCCCGCCCAAGCGGACAATACGGGGCATGCCGCTGCGCCCCGCGCCTCCCGTCAGCACCTCCAGCCGGCCCGCGTCCCCGGCCGCCGCGCGCCGCTACCCCGCCCGGGTGGCGGCGCTCGCCGCCGGGGCGGTACCGGTGCTCGCCTTCCCGGCCCCCGCTCTGGCCGCCCTGGCCTGGGTCGCCCTCGTCCCCGGGCTGCTCCTGATGCAGCGGGCGCCCGGCGCGCGGGAGGCGGCGGTACGCGGGTGGTGGTTCGGCGCGGGCTTCATCCTGACCGCGATGTACTGGCTGATCCCGTCCATCGGGCCCGCCCTGCCGGTGCTCGCGGTGCTCGTCGGCGGGCTGCAGGCGGGGCTCGGGCTGGCGGTGTGGCGGCTGCTGCACCCGCCGCTGACCACCGGCCGGGCGCTGGCGGCGCTGGTCGTCGTCCCCGCCGTCTGGCTGACCACCGAGTACGCCCGCTCCTGGCACGCCCTGGGCGGCCCGTGGGCACTGCTCGGCGCCACCCAGTGGCAGCACCCGGCCGTGCTCGCGCTGGCCTCGGCGGGCGGGATCTGGCTGGTCAGCGCCGCCGTCGTGGCCGTCAACACCGGTGTGCTGATCGTGCTGACCGCCGCCGGCCGGCGCCCGCGCGCGCTCGCCGCCCTGGCCACCGCGCTGGTGCTGGCCGCCGGGCCGCTGCTGTTCGCCCTGCGGGCGGCCCCCGCACCCGCCGGGACGGCCGTCGTCGCCCTCGTCCAGCCCGGCGTCGTGGAGGACCCGCAGGCCCGCTTCGACGCCAGTACCCGGGTGACCGCCGCGCTGGCCGGGCGGCCGGTCGACCTGGTCGTCTGGGGCGAGAGCAGCACCACCGCGGACCTCGACCGCGATCCGGCGGCGCTGTCCCGGCTGAGCCGGCTGTCCGCCACCACCGGCGCGATGATCCTGGCCGGCGAGGACGCCCGCAAGGCCGACGGGCGGATCTCCAAGGACGCGGTGCTCGTCTCCCCGGCCGGCGTCCTCGACCGCTACCGCAAGATCCGCCTGGTGCCGTTCGGCGAGTACATCCCGCTGCGCCCGCTGCTCGGCTGGATCGCGGGCGTCAGCCGGGCCGCGGGCGAGAACCGCGCCCCCGGCACCTCCTTCCACCCGCTGCCGGCCACGGACCACGGCGGCGGCCCGCTGCCGGTCGGTGCGCTGATCTGCTTCGAGTCGGCCTTCCCCGACATGTCCCGGACGGCCGCGCGGGACGGCGCCCGGGTGCTGGTCTACCAGTCCTCGACGTCGACGTTCCAGCACACCTGGGCGCCCGAGCAGCACGTCTCGCTCGCCGCGATCCGGGCCGCCGAGACCGGCCGCCCGGCCGTCCAGGCCTCGCTCACCGGTGTCTCGGCGGCCTTCGACGCCCAGGGCCGCGAGCTCGCCCGGCTCGGCACCGACCGGACCGGCGCGCTGACCGTCCGGCTGACGCTCACCGAGCCGGGGGCGCTCACCTGGTACGACCGGCTCGGCGACGTGGTGCCGCTGGCGGCGCTGCTGGTCACGGCCGCCGCGGTGGTCGCCGCCCGGCGGCGCCGCGGCTAGGGTCCGTCAGGCCGCGCCGCGGCTAGGGCGTGTCAGCCCCCGCCACCGGCCGCGTGGACGGCGAAGGCCGCGCCCAGCGGGTCGCGCAGGACGGCGACCCGCGGCCCGTCCGGCATCGCCGTCGGCGGCATCAGCACGTCGGCGCCGAGGTTCCCGGCCCGGAACGCCGACACGTCCACGTCCGCCACCGCGAAGTAGGGCAGCCAGTGCGGCGGCACCTGCGGCGGGAAGCGGTCGTCCATCACCAGCATCCCGCCGAAGTCCAGGCCCGCCAGGCCCCACTGGGTGTAGACCTCGGACGGGTTGACCGTCCAGCCGAGGACCGCCGGGTAGAAGGCGGTGGCGCCCGAGGGGTCCCGGGTGAGCAGCTCGACCCAGCCGAGCGCACCGGGCGCGTTGAGCACCTCGACCCCGGCCAGGGTGCGCCCCTGCCAGAGCCCGAACACCGCGCCGGACGGGTCGGCGGCGATCACGAACCGGCCGAGGTCCAGCGCGTCCGCCGGCTCGACGAGGACGCTCCCGCCCGCCCCGCGGACCAGGGCGGCGGAGGCGTCCGCGTCGGCGACGGCGAAGGAGAGCGTCCAGGCCGTCGGCTGCTCCTCCCCCATCAGCGGGGCGACGGCCGCGGCGACCGCCCCGTCCAGCCGCATGAAGGTGTAGCCCCGGGCCTCCGGCCGTTCGTCGGTCTCGGCCCGCCAGCCGAACAGCTCGCCGTAGAACCGCTGGGCGCCCTGCGGGTCGGCGCTGCCGTGCTCGACCCAGCAGGGTCCGCCGACGGTCACTTCGTTGATCTTCATCCCTCGTGCCCTCCTCGGTCGTTCAGCCGATTTCCAGGACCAGCTTGCCGCGCACGTGCCCGGACTCCACCAGGGCCAGCGCCTGGGCGGCGTGGGCCAGCGGATGGCGGCCGGTGATGTGCGGATCCAGCTCGCCGGCGGCCACCAGGGCGGCCAGCGCGGCGAGGCTGTCGGAGGTGGTGCTCCGGGTGATGTAGCGCCCGCCGAGCTCCGCGACGGTGTCCGGGTCCACGGTGCTGACCAGCGTCGAGCGGTCGGCGAGCACCTCGGCCGCGGCCCGCAGGTCCTCGCCGCCGATCAGGTCGAGGATGCCGTCCACGCCGTCCGGGGCCGCCGCCCTGATCCGCTCCGCCACCCCGGCGCCGTAGCGCACCTGCACCGCGCCCAGCGACTCCACGTACCCCCGGTTGGCGTCGCCCGCCGTTCCGAGCACCCGCAGGCCGCGGCTGCGGGCGATCTGCGCCGCGGCGCTGCCGACCCCGCCGGCGATGCCGAGGATCAGCAGGGTCCGCCCGGAGCCGAGCCCGACGTCGCGCACCCCGTCGTCGGCGGCCGCGGCGGCCACCGGAAGCGCCGCCGCCTGGTCGAACCCGACCCCGGCGGGCTTGCGCGCGCTCTGCGCGGCGACCAGCAGGGCCTGCTCGGCGTAGGCGCCCGTCGCGGCGACGCCGAACACCTCGTCGCCCGGGGTGAACCCCTCGACGCCGGGGCCGATCCGCTCCACCACGCCCGCCGCCTCCGTGCCCAGCACGGCGGGCAGCTCGCGGTCGCGCCCGAGCAGCCCCCGGCGGATCTTCCAGTCGACCGGGTTCACCCCGGCCGCCCGGACGGCGATCCGCAGCTGGCCCGGCCCCGGATCCGGGGCCGGGCGGTCCAGGAACTCCTGAGTCTCCGGCCCGCCGTAGTCGACGAACCCGAACGCCTTGGACATCGTTGATCGCACTCCTCGGGTAGGCGGCCTGCACCCCCGCCCAGCATGCGGCCGCCCGCCGCCCCGGGCCCGCCGCCGCTGCGCCGAACGGACCAGGGGCCGCGCCGCCGCCCCGAGGCCGGGCTCAGCCCCGGTCGTGGTCGCCGGTCCGGCCGTCGATCAGCTCGCGCAGGATGTCCAGGTGCCCGGCGTGGCGGGCGGTCTCCTCCACCATGTGGATCAGCACCCAGCGCAGTGTCACCTCGTCGCCGAACCAGGCCCGGCCCCGGTCCTCCAGGTCGAGCTCCTCGATCACCTGGTCGGCGGCGCCCCGCGCGCGGGCGTAGAAGGTCAGGATGTCGGCGGTGGACTCATGCGGCCGGATCCGCAGGTCCGACTCCTCGTCCTCGTCCAGGTCGAACGGGAGCGGGCCGGTCTCCCGGCCGAACGTCTCGCAGAACCAGCCGAGTTCGACGCCGCCGAGGTGCTTGAGGACCCCCAGCAGGTTCGTCCCGGACGGCGTTATCGGCCGCCGCAGCTGCTCGTCGTCCAGGCCTTCGAGCTTCCACAGCACCGCGTCCCGGTGCCGGTCGAGAGCCACGTACAGGCTCTCCTTCTCCCCGCCCGTGAAGGGCACCCGCTTCGTCATGTCGCGGACCCTAACAGGCCGCCGGGCCGACGGGGTGGCCAACACCCCATCGGCCCGGCCGAGTTCACCGCGCGTACCGCTTCGGCCGGACCGGCGCGGCCGCACAACCGACCTGATGGAGCGTCAGATCAGGCCCTGCGCCAGCATCGCGTCCGCGACCAGCTCGAAGCCGGCGATGTTCGCGCCCACGACGTAGTTGCCCGGGCTGCCGTAGCGCTCGGCCGTGGTGTGGCAGGAGTCGTGGATGTGCCGCATGATCTCGGCGAGCCGCTGCTCGGTGTGCGCGAAGGTCCACGAGTCGCGCGAGGCGTTCTGCTGCATCTCCAGGGCGCTGGTGGCCACCCCGCCCGCGTTGGCCGCCTTGCCGGGGCCGAAGGCCACCCCCGCCTCCTGGAAGATCCGGACGGCCTCCGGGGTGGTGGGCATGTTGGCCCCCTCGGCGACCGCCAGCACGCCGCCCCGCACGAGGGCGAGCGCGTCCGGTTCGGTCAGCTCGTTCTGGGTCGCGCACGGCAGGGCGACGTCGCAGGGCACGCCCCAGACGCCGGGGCCCTCGACGAACTTCACATGGGAGCCGCGCAGCTCCGCGTAGTCGGCGACCCGGCCGCGGCGGACCTCCTTGACCTCCTTGAGCAGGGCGAGGTCGATGCCCTTCTCGTCCACGACGTAGCCGGAGGAGTCGGAGCAGGTGAGCACGGTGGCGCCGAGCTGCTGCGCCTTCTCGATCGCGTAGATGGCGACGTTGCCGGAGCCGGACACCACCACCCGCCGCCCGTCCAGGCTCTCGCCGCGGCTGCGCAGCATCTCGGCGGTGAACAGCACGCAGCCGTACCCCGTCGCCTCGGTCCGCGCCTGCGCCCCGCCCCAGCCGAGGCCCTTGCCGGTGAGGACCCCGGACTCGTAGCGGTTGGTGATCCGCTTGTACTGGCCGAAGAGGTAGCCGATCTCGCGGCCGCCGACGCCGATGTCCCCGGCGGGGACGTCGGTGTACTCGCCCAGGTGGCGGTGGAGTTCGGTCATGAAGGACTGGCAGAACCGCATGATCTCGGCGTCCGAGCGGCCCTTCGGGTCGAAGTCGGCGCCGCCCTTGCCGCCGCCGATCGGCATGCCGGTCAGGGCGTTCTTGAAGATCTGCTCGAAGCCGAGGAACTTCACGATGCCGAGGTTGACGGACGGGTGGAACCGCAGCCCGCCCTTGTAGGGGCCGAGGACGCTGCTGAACTCCACCCGGAAGCCGCGGTTGACGTGGATGCCGCCGCGGTCGTCCGACCACGGCACCCGGAAGATCAGCTGGCGCTCGGGCTCGCAGATCCGCTCGACGATCCGGGCGTCGACGAGCTCGGGCCGGCGGGCCAGCACCGGGCCGAGGGTCTCCAGGACCTCGCGCACCGCCTGGTGGAACTCCTGCTCGCCCTGGTTGCGGCGGAGCACCTCGGCGTAGAGCGACTCGACGAGCTGGCCCTCGGTCGCACTGGGCGCGGAGGAACGGGGGGTGGCCGGCATCTGATCAAGACCTTTCGTGGTCGCGTGATCGCACCTACAGGAGCGCTGTGACACAGATAAGTCTTTCAGTGTTAACAACAGATTTCCGGCGGCATCCACCATCTGAAACTTCGTCGGGCGATTCCCCGGAGCCCGGGCGGCCGGCGGGAACACCGGACGGGACGGCGGTGTTCCAAGCGCCCGGTGGGACTGGTGGGGCCGGGGAAGGTCACATCCGACTCCTGTTGTTCAAATTGGAACTACCTAGTACGGTCGACAACCGACCACCATCCCAGTGAACGGAGGCCCGCCCATGCCGCAGTCCGCCACGGCGCAGCCCGGTACCGCCACGGTGCGCTCGCGCGTGCGCATCCCGCTGACCTTCCCGGACGGCTTCCGCGCCGAGGCCGAGGTGTCCACCTTCCACGGTCTGGAGGACGGCGCCGAGCACCTGGCGCTCGCCTTCGGCACCGTCCGCGAGGGCGCGACGCCGCTGGTGCGACTGCACTCGGAGTGCCTGACCGGCGACGTGTTCGGCTCCGACCGGTGCGACTGCGGGCCGCAGCTGCGCGAGTCGGTGGAGCGGATCTCCGCGGCCGGCGGCTACCTGCTCTACCTGCGCCAGGAGGGCCGGGGCATCGGCCTCTACAACAAGCTCGACGCGTACGCCCTGCAGGACTCCGGTCTGGACACCTACGACGCCAACACCGCGCTCGGGCTGCCCGAGGACGGCCGGGACTACACCGCCGCCGCCCAGATGCTGACCGCCCTCGGCGCCACCGGCATCGACCTGCTGAGCAACAACCCGGACAAGGCGGCCCAGCTGGCCGGCCTCGGCATCACCGTCGAGCGGCGGGTGCCGACCGGCGTGCACCTGTCGGCGAGCAACGTCCGCTACCTGCAGGCGAAGGTGGAGCGCACCGGCCACTCGATCGAGCTGTCCCGCCTGGTCGGCTGAGCCGCCCCGGTGGCTGCCCCGGGGCGGGCGCCGCGGCGGCCGCGCAGCTGATGCCGTCGGTCGCCCGGGAGCGCATCCTGAGAAGGACGTCGCAGCGTTCCCGGAGTTCGCAGCGTTCCTGGAGGCGGCCATGCCGACGAAGCACCTGCCGGTCGCGGTGGTGGGGGCCGGCCCGTACGGGCTCGCCACCGCGGCCCACCTGAAGGCCCGGGGGGCGGACCAGCGGGTGTTCGGCGAGCCCATGGACGGCTGGCGCAGCCACATGCCGGCCGGGATGTTCCTGAAGTCCACACCGCGGGCCTCGACCATCGCCGAACCCGCCGCGCGCCACCGGCTGGCCGACTTCCGCACCTGGCGCGGCCTCGCGCCGATCGACGACCGCTATCCCGTCCCGATCGCCGAGTTCATCGACTACGGCGACTGGTTCCAGCAGTCCTGCGTGCCCGAGGTGGAGCGGTCCGCCGTGCAGCACATCGGCTACGACCACGGTGTCTTCCGGCTGCGGCTGGACACCGGCGAGGAGGTCGCGAGCCGCGCCGCGGTGGTCGCGACGGGCCTGCGGCCCTTCGCCCACGTGCCGGTGGAGCTGGCGGCGGTCCGGGAGGCCGGCCTGGTCTCGCACCCCGCCGACCATGCGGACCTGGGCGTCTTCGCCGGCCGCCGGGTGGCGGTGATCGGGGCCGGGCAGTCGGCGCTGGAGAGCGCGGCCCTGCTGCACGAGGCGGGGGCGCAGACGACGCTGCTGGCGCGCACGGACCGGCTGCTGTTCGGCAGCACGCCGGAGACGGGCCTGCCCGGCGAGCGCCCGCTCCCGACCCGGGCCCGGCACCCCGGCTCCGACCTCGGCCCCGGGTGGAACCTGCTCGGCTACAGCCGGGCGCCGTGGGCCTTCCGCCACCTCCCGGACTCCGTCCGGGCCCAGCGGGTGCGGACGGTGCTGGGCCCGGCCGGCGCCTGGTGGCTCCAGGAGCGGGTGGAGGGCCCGGGCGTGCTGCTGCTCACCGGGCACACCGTCGAGTCCGCGCGGGAGCACGGCGGATCGGTGCGGCTGCGGATGCGCGGGCGCACCGGGGAGCTGGAGGTCGACCACGTCCTGGCGGCCACCGGCTACCGGGTGGACGTCGAGCGCCTCGACCTGCTGGACCCGGGCCTGCGGCGGGCGGTGCGGACGGCGCAGGGCGCGCCCCGGCTGTCCGGCGGCTTCGAGTCCTCCGTCCCGGGGCTGTACTTCACCGGGCTGTCCGCGGCGAACACCTTCGGGCCGCTGCTGCGTTTCGTCTGCGGCACCGGCTTCGCGGCGCGCCGGATCTCAGCCGCGCTGGCCGACGGTCCGCGCGGCTGACGCCCGGGCCGATACCGCGCCCCGGATCCGGCGGGCGGTGTACAGGGCGGCGCGGCCGCCGAACCGGGCGGCCTCGGCCGCGGCGGGCGCGGGGTCGTCCGGGCAGAGCCAGGCCCGTTCGGTGTTGCGGCGCGGCGCCACGTCGCACGGCACCCGGCGCCGGCGCCAGGCGGTGGATCCGGCCGAGAGCAGGTCGAGCTGGCCGACGGTGTAGCCGCGGGCCAGCTGCGGCCCGCGCGGCACCGGGCGGCCGGTGAGCGACAGGTGCAGGGCGCGCACCACGTCGACGCCGTCCACCGTCTCGAACAGCCGGAACTGGGCGCCCGTGCGCGGGTTGAAGTCGACCAGCTTGTAGCGGCCGTCGCGCAGGTCGAGGCGCCAGTCGAGGTCGGCGATCCCCTGGTAGCCGATCCGCCGGCAGAACCGCTCGGCCAGTTCGGCCAGTTCGGGGTTGGCGACGGCTCGGGCCCGCGTGGTGACGCCGGCGTCGGGGGGCCAGGAGCGCAGTTTGACGCCGGTGAACAGGACCAGCGGTTCCCCGCCGGGTCCGCAGGTCAGATGGGTGAACCAGTCCTGTGCCTGGTCGGCGGGCAGGTACTCCTGGGCGAGCACCGCGAGCGGCCGCCCGCCCGGCGGGCAGAGCTCCAGCAGCTGCGCCTCGTCGCGGACGACGGTGGTGTGGCCGACCACCGGGCGGTCCAGCCGGGTGAACGGCTCGCGGTTCTTCAGGACCAGCGGGTAGCCGAACCGGCGGGCGGCGGCCAGCAGCTCGGCGCAGCCGGTGGGCGCGCAGGCGCGCGGGGTGGGCGTGCCGGTGGCCTCGCAGAGCCGGTACAGGCCGACCTTGTCGGCGAGCCGGCGGGGCAGGCCGGCCTCCACCGGGGGCAGCAGCAGGTCCGCGGAGAGCTCCGCGGCGTGCTCGGCGAGCAGGACCGCCGCCTCGTCGTCGGTGGCCACCGCCACGGCGCGCCGCCCGGTGCGCCGGCGGACCTCGCCGGCCGCCTCCCGCAGGGCGGCGACCAGCCGGTCCGGCGGTTCGCAGCCGGTGGTGGGGCTGACGATCGTCCCGGCGAGGTAGCGGGAGACCGCGGTGGGGGTGAACCGGTCCTCGACCATCGCGTGGACCGGGACGCCGAGCCGGCCGAGGGTGCGCGCGGCGCCGACGGCGCTGTGCGACTGCGGGTAGCGGCCGACCTTCACCAGGAGGGCCGGAACGGTGCGGTCCGCGTCGGGACGGCTGTGCGTCATGACGGTCCCACCTCCTCAGTGCTGCCACACCTGGACCCACCGCACTCCCAGCGCGGCGGAGTCGGTGCCGTCGGGCGGCGACTGCAGGTACCCGACGGCCAGGTTGATGACGACCTCCATGGCCACAGCGGGGATCCGCGAGGGGTCGGTGACCTGGAACCACTGGCGGCCGTCGATGTACCAGGTCACGGCGTCCGGCTCCCAGTCGACGGCGAAGACGTGGTAGTCGGAGGAGAAGTCGGCCGGTCCCCAGTTGTCGCCGACGTGCTGGTCGGTGCCGTCGGCGCCGCGCCAGTGGAGGTTCATGTGGACGTACTGGCTGGTGTTGGGGAACTCGGCGACGTCCACCTCCGGCGGGGTGCCGCGGGTGTCGGCCGGGATCAGCCAGAAGGCGGGGAAGAAGCCGTCCGGGTTCGCCGGGACCTTGAGCGAGGCGGCGAAGTAGCCGTAGGTGAACGTGTGCCGCGGCTTGGCGTTCCAGTTGTCGCGGCCGGTGCTGATCATGCCGGAGACCCAGGGGTAGGCCTTGCCGTCGCTGCCGGTCACGGCCTTGCGCTGGGCGGTGAGGGTGAGCTGGTCGCCGCCGACCTGGACCTGGCCCGGCTGGTACCACTGCTCCTCGTGGTTGCCGGCGTTGGTGCAGCCGTTGTCGTTCCAGTCGTAGCAGGTGGTCCAGGCCGACCGGTCGAGGGTGGATCCGGTGAAGTCGTCCTGGAACGCCAGGTGCCAGGTGCCGGCGGCGGCCGGCTGATCCGGGACGGCTCCGCCGGGCCGGGCGGCGGCCGATTCCGACCCCGGCTGCACCACCGCCGTCCTCGGCCCGGAGCCCTCGGTGGATCCGGAGCAGGCCGCGGCGAGGACCAGCAGGGCGGCCGCGGCCGTCCCGCCGGCGCCGCGGCGCAGCCGGTCCGGGTGCCACCGGCTCCGGCCCGCCTGCCCGGGGCCGGGCTGCTCCTGGCCGGGCTGCTCATGGCCGGGCTGCTCGGGGCCGGGCTGCTCGGGGCCGGGCTGCCGCTTGCCGCGCTGCCCGGGGCCGGAGCGCCCGGGGCCGGCACCATGGCGGCGGCCCGGCCGCGGGCGGTGCGGCAGCACGGCGAGCAGCGTGGTGAGGACGGCCAGGATCGCGATCGCGCGGCCCGCGGTGAAGGCCCCGTAGGCCAGCAGGGCGACGGCGACCAGCGCGGCGAGCGCGGCGCTGATCGCGACCGCGAGCGAGGCCGCGGCGATCCGGTCCGGTCCCCCGGCCGTCCGGGCGATGGTCGGGCGGGCCAGCAGGGCGGCCGTACCGGGGCCGGCCAGCAGGAACCCGGCGGCCAGCGCGACCCGCAGCGGGTTGCCGGGGGGCAGCGCGGTGGCCGCCAGGGCCACCCAGCCGAGGAGGGCCAGCAGGAGGCGGGGAACGGTCCGCGACGACGTCCTCATGGCTTCCCACTCTCGCTGAACGGGCTCTCCGGGGCGACCGGGGTGGTGTGCCGGTAGACCACCGCGTCACCGTCGGTGAACACCACGCGCAGCGTGGACGAGGCCGAGGCCGCGGCCCTGACCCGGTCGACGGTGTCGGCGGGCAGGATGCCGGTCAGTTCGCACTCGGCGATCTGGGCCCTGGTCAGCACGAGGTAGGAGGGGCCGGTGACGGCCGGGTCGGCGAGCGCGGCCTCCACGGCCGCGGCGGGGTCGTTCAGCAGGTGCCGGCGGTCCTCGGGGGTGCCCAGGGCGAGCGCGGCCCTGCTGTGTTCGTCGTACCGCTCCTCGCCGCCGGGCAGGTCGGCGGTGACGGAGATGATCCGCGACCCGGGCGGCGCCGTGTGCGCGACGAAGCGCAGGGCGGCGACCTCGCCGGGGGTGAAGCTGTTCATCGACTCCTTGCTGTAGTAGCCGAAGACCAGTCCGCCCAGCAGGGCGAACAGGACGGCCGTGGTGAGCCCCCAGCGCAGCACGGGCAGCGCCCGGCGCACCCCGCGCGGCCGCACGGGCGCCCGGGTGCCGGACGGGATCACCAGGGTGGCGGCGAGCAGGGCGGCGGCGGGCAGCGCGAACAGGTAGGCGCGGAAGACCATCTCGCCGCCGTAGTTGTTGGCGAGCAGCAGCGGGACGGGCGCGCACAGCAGCAGCGGCAGGTTGGTGCGGCGCACCCAGCGGTGCCGCAGGACGGCCGTCACCGCCAGCAGCAGCACGGCCGCGGTCAGGCCGCGGTCGACCCAGGAGGCGAACACCTGCCCGGCGGCGGGCTGGGCGAGCCGCTGCAGGCCGGGGAGGGCGTTGTTGTCGGGGGAGGCCAGGGCGGCGACCAGGTTGTCGATGTTCCTGGCCAGGTAGGGGCGGGCGACCGTGGCGTCCCAGGCGAAGGTGATGGCGACGGCGGCGGCCAGGGCCGGCAGCACCACGCGGCGGTTGCGGCGCCGCAGGGCGAGCATCAGCAGGGTGCTGATCAGCATCAGCGGGGTGAGCTGGTGCGAGCAGACGATGGCCGCGATCAGCACCAGCAGCAGGGCGAACGGCAGCGGCCGCCAGCCTCCCCGGGCGGGTACGTCGGCGACCCAGGTCACCGCGCGTGACCCGCTGCCCTCCCCCGGCGGCGCCCCGTCGGGCGGCTGCGCGGCGCGGGCGGCCGCCAGCCGGCGCAGCACCAGCGCGAGGACGGCGAGGAACAGCAGGTAGGTGAAGGCCTGCGGGGAGAAGTAGTCCTGCCCGACCCAGGAGGCGCTGAAGTAGATCCAGATCCCGCCCCAGACCAGGCGGCGGTCCTGGGTGACGGACCGGAAGACCAGCAGCAGCGGGCCGAGCAGCAGGACGTTGGCGAGCACCGGGTACCAGGCGGCGTAGCCCAGCGAGGAGTGCAGTCCGGTGGCGCGCAGCAGCAGGACGTTGAGCTGGAAGAAGCCGGGCCACTGGTTGTAGATGTCGAGTTCGCCGGCGTGCGGCACCGAGCCGTCGTGGCGCAGCATCGCGTCGACGACCATCACGTGCTTCCAGGCCCAGGCGTAGCGCAGCGTCGGGTACAGCAGGGTGGGCGTGGCGTGGATGAAGGCGATGAGCGCGAGGACGTAGCCGGCCGCCCAGCGCTGGCGGATCCGGGGGTCGAGCAGGACGGCGACGAATCCGGCGACGAGCAGGGCGAGGCCGGCCCAGTAGAGCACCGGCAGGACCTGGAGCAGGCCGAGGTCGCCCATCCGGTCGATCCTGACCCGGGGCAGGGCGAGCACCCAGAGCAGCAGGGCCGCGGGCAGCGCGCCCCGGGCGAACAGGCCGAGCGGCCCGATCGCGCGCCAGGCTCCGCGCGGGCCGTCGGACGGTGCGTCCCCGCCCGCCGGGGTCCGGGCCCGGGTCAACTGGTCAACCATCGGAGGGCCTTCCGACCGGACTGCCGACCGCGGTGCGCAGTCGGCGGTAGTTGCGCCAGAGCCGTGTGTAGAGGCTCTCGGGGACGGGTCCGGTCCGGGCGCCCCGGCCGGCCGCCCAGTCGCGGAACACCCGGTCGGGGGTGTCGCTGCGGACCATCAGGCGGCAGATCCGCAGGACGGAGTCGGACGCGGAGCTGAACTTGTTCTCGACCGCGGTGGCCGAGGTCCAGCCCGCCTCGCGGACCTTGCGCCGCACGGCGGGGCTGGAGTAGCCGTGCGGGTAGGCGAAGGCGCCGACCTCGTGGCCCAGGGCGTCCTCCAGGCGCTGCTTGCACACGACGATCTCGTCGGTGCAGCGCTGGCCGTAGACGGTGTCCAGCTGGGCGTGGGTGACGGAGTGGCCGCCGATCTCGACGCCCATCGCGTCGAGGGTGGCGATCTGGCGCCAGTTCAGCATGTCCGCCGGCGGGAAGAGGCTGCCGGTGGGGCGGCCGCCCGGCGGGTGGACGGCGCCCACGGTGACGTAGAGGGTGGCGGGCAGCCCCCGTTCGGCGAGCAGCGGGGCCACCGTCCAGTAGAAGTCGGCGAAGCCGTCGTCGAAGGTGAGCACGGCGGCGCGGGGCGGCAGCGGCGGGCCGCCGAGGATCGCGGCGACCAGGCGGCGCAGCGGGACCACCGGCAGGCCGCTGTCGACGATCCAGTCGAGCTGTCGGCGGAACGTCTCGGGGGTCACGGTGTAGGGGGCGATCCACGGGGGTGGGTTGTCGGACACCGAGTGGTAGAGGAAGACCGGTACCGCTTTCATGTCCGACTCCTCGTCACGGATGGGCCGGCGGGGGCCGGGCGCCCGGTCGTGGGGGCGGCGGAGCCGTCGGCGCGGCGGGCGGGGCGGGCCAGCCGGCCGGTGGTGTACCCGACCGCGGCCAGGCAGGCGCCGGTGCCCAGGGCCGCGGCGGCCCGCAGCCGGCCGCCGCGCAGGGCGCTGCCGACGGCGGCGGGCAGGGTGTGGCGCACGTAGCGGCGCTCGCTGGAGAGGGCGGACCGGGCGCCCGCGTGCCGGGCGACGACGGCCTTGGAGCGGCCCTCGGCGTAGCAGCGGGAGCTGAAGTAGCGCCAGGTGGCGCGGGCCGGCGGGACGTGCTGGCGGACCACCGCGGCGGGCTCGTAGCGCAGTTCGCGGCCCGGGTGGCGGGCGGTCAGCCGCAGGCAGAGCTCGGTCTCCTCGCAGCCGAACGGGCTGGTGCCGACCCGGCCGAGGTCGCCGCGGAAGCCTCCGGCGGCGACCACCTCGGCGCGGCGGAAGGACATGTTGGCGCCGATGAAGTTGCGCACCGTCCCGGTGGCCTCGGGCGCGCCGGGGTAGGAGCAGCCGACCACCCAGTCGTACTCGGGCGGGAACCAGCCGGGGCGGCCGGTCTCCCACCAGGACTCGACCGGGCCGCCGACGCCGATCACCCGCTGGTCCCGGTAGGCGGCCAGCAGCCGCTCGGTCCAGTCGGGTTCGGCGACGGCGTCGTCGTCGAGGAAGGCGACCACCTCGCCGCGGGCGGTGCGGACCCCGGTGTTGCGGGCGCCCGAGACGCCCGGCTCCTCGGGGCTCTCCACCAGGCGCAGGCCCGGCCGGTCGGCCAGCCGGGCGGTGAGCTCGGGGCAGTGGTCCACCACGACGACGGTCTCGTCGGGCCGCAGCCGCTGGGCCTGGAGCGAGTCGAGGGCCGCGCACAGGTCGTCCCAGCGGTCGAGGGTGTAGCTGCAGACGACGACGGACAGCGTCGGCGTGCGGTCCTGCGCGGTACCCGGACCGGGCTTCGGCACGGTGTTCATCACGATCTCCGATCGGGGGACGGAAGCCAGCGCGGGAGGGCGACCAGCAGCGGGAGGGCGAGGACCGTGCCGGCCAGCAGCCAGGCCAGGCCGACCCCGGTGAGGCCGAGCACCGGCAGCAGTCCGGCGGTGAGGCCGATGACGAGGACCGCGTAGACGAGCTGCAGGCCGATCATCCAGCCGAGGGAGCGGCGCACCCGCGCCACGTCGGTGGCCATGCTGAGCACGACGTTCGGCAGCGCGGAGAGGGCCATCAGCCGCAGCACGGTGGTGCCGTGCTCGGCGTACCCGGGGCCGAACAGCTGGAGCAGCCACGGCGCTCCGGCGACGATCACGACGACCGCCGAGAGGACCAGCAGTCCGGTGTGGCGCAGCATCCGGCGGGCGTGCTCGGAGAGCCGCTCGGGGCGGTCGGCGGCCTCCACGACCAGGGAGCTGCCCATGCTGTAGGCGGCCATGTAGAGGCTGTCGGCGATCACCCAGGCGAGCGAGTAGTAGGCGTTCTGCGCGGCGCCGAGCACGGCGAGGACCATCAGCGGCACGACGCTGCACGCGGCGATGCCGGAGATGTTGCCCAGGTAGTCCGCCATCGCGTACCGGGCCACCCGCGGGGGCGCCGGCGCGGTCGCGGCGGCCGCCCGCTGGTGGGCCGGGATCGCCCGGCGGAAGAGCACGATGTTGGTGAGCAGGACGGTGACCAGCAGGGCCGCCGCCCAGGAGACGAGGATGCCGGTGCCGACGGCGAGCACGGTGCAGACGGCGAGCGCGCCGGCCTTCGCGACGGCGAACAGCGCGTTCTCGCCGAGGACCCAGCCGGTGCGCCGCAGGCCGGTGAGCGCGCCGTCCTGCAGGACGAACAGCGAGTAGCCGGCGGTGACGACGACGAACGCGACGGCCATCACCGGCTGGCGCAGCGAGTCCAGGCTCGGGGAGAGCCACGGGATCAGCAGCAGGAAGAGGATCGCGGCGAGCCCGCTGGCGACGATGCTGGCGAGGTAGCAGCGCAGCACCAGCCGCCGGGTGTGCCGGCCGGCCCCGGGGAGGAAGCGCACCAGGACGCTGCTGAGGTTGAAGCGGCCGAGTGCGGACAGCAGCCCGGCGGCGGAGACGGCGGCGTAGCTGAGGCCGACCGTCTCGGCGCTGTACCAGCGGGTGGCGAACACCCAGAAGACGGCGCCGAGGGCGGCCGCCACGATCGAGCTGGCCAGCAGCATGTGGCCGTTGCGCAGCAGCGGTTCGCCGGCCAGGTGGACCCGGGTGGCCCGGACCCTGGCGACCAGCAGGGCCGGGTAGGAGCACTGGCAGGGCAGCGGCAGCGGGCAGGAGCAGGGCCGCGCGAGGGCGGTCGTCCGGGTGGTGAGGAGCATCAGGACCAGTCCTCGGCCTGGAATCTGCGGTCCTGCCGGAGGCTGACCAGGTAGCTGAACGGGCCGTAGCACAGGCCGCGCAGTTCGAGCCGGCCGAGCCGGGCCAGGGCCGGGTCGGGGGCCTCGGCCGGTCCGGCCGCGGCCCGGCGCAGGGCGTACCGGGCGCCGGCGGGGAGTCGGCGGAGCAGGTCGGCGAGCAGGCCGGGCCGGTGCGAGACGGCGGCGGTCAGGTAGGCGCCGAGGCCGGTGCCGAAGCCCTGGATCTGGGCGTCCAGTGCCGCCATGGTGCGCCGGTGGCGGTGCCAGACGACGGCGTCCGGCCGGTACCCGAGGGTGTGCCCGGCGACGAGGACGCGCAGGAAGGCGAGCAGGTCCTCGCCGCCGCGGGTCGGGGTGCCGGCGCCGGTCGCCGGGTCGAAGCCGCCGAGGCCGCGGATGACGGAGGTGCGGAAGGCCATGTTGGCGCCGGTGCCGAAGCGGCCGGCGGCGAACGGGAAGAGCGGGTCGCGGCGGTTCGCGCGCAGCGACCAGTCGCGGGCGGTGAAGCCCTTGCCGAAGCCGCAGTACCGCTCGAAGACCGCCTGGGCCTCGGTGTCGAGTTCGGCGGGGACGACCAGGCCGGTGACGCAGGAGATCCGGCGGTCGGTGCGGAAGGCCGTGGCGAGGGCGCTCACCCAGCCGGGGTCGGCCAGGGCGTCGTCGTCGGTGAAGGCCACGAACTCGCCGCGGGCGGCGGACAGGCCGCGGTTGCGGGCCCGGGACAGGCCCGGGACGGGCTCGCGCAGGTAGCGCAGCCTGCCGGGGGCGAGGGTGCGCACGAGCCGCTCGGTGGCGTCGTCCTCGGGGGCGTTGTCGACGACCAGGAACTCGGCGGCGGGGTAGTCGGTGCGCAGCAGCGCGCTGAGGCTGTCGCCGAGCAGGGTGGGGCGTCCGCGGGTGCAGACGATGACGCTGACCAGCGGGTCGGGGGTGGGCGGGGGTGTCGGCGCGGCGGTGGCCGGTCCGGTGCCGAGGTCCCGTTCGGCGGCCTCGACGAGGCGGCGCCGCAGCTCGGCGCAGTCGCGCGGGCCGTCCGGCCCGGTGTCCGGGGCGAGGGTGACCAGGCCGAGGGGTCGGCCGGCCCGGCGGACCAGGGCCACGACGGACCCCTGCGGGCGGACCGGGGCCGTGAAGCCGGGCCGCCACGGCCCACCGGGCCGGTCGAGATCGAGTTCGACCACCTGCGCGGGGACGGGCAGGGCGGTGGCCGTGCCGCCGGTCATGACGCGCTCCCGGTGTGCGCGCGGTGGTCGCCGGTCCGCACGGTGTGCTCGTGCCAGAGGCTGAGCAGGTAGCCGAACGGGCCGACCAGGAGGCCGCGGAACTCGCGGCGGCCGAGGCTCAGCAGCACGGACTCGCCGTCGGCCGGGCCGGAGCGGGCGCGGTGGTGGCGTACGGTCTGCCACCTCCGCAGGCCGCCGGGGACGCGTCGGACGAGTGCGGTGAGCATGCCGGGCCGGTGCGAGACGGCGGCGGTCAGGTAGGCGCCGAAGCCGACGCCGAAGTTGAAGACCTGCCGGGTGAGGGCGTCGCAGGTGCGCGGGTGGCGGTGCCAGACGATGGCATCGGGCTGGTAGGCGACGGTGTGGCCGGCGTCGAGGATCTGGAAGAAGGCCAGCAGTTCCTCGCCGCCGCGGGCCGGGGTGCCGGCGCCGGTCGCCGGGTCGAAGCCGCCGAGGCCGCGCAGGACGGCGGTCCGGAAGGCCATGTTGGCGCCGGAGCCGAAGCGGCCGACCGAGAACCGCATCAGCGGGTCGTCGGGGCGCTCGCGCAGCGACCAGTCGCGGGCGGCGAAGCCGCGCGAGTAGCCGCCGTACTGTTCGAGGGCGGCCTGCGCGGGGGTGTCGAGCTCGGCCGGAAGGACGAGCCCGGTGACGCAGCCGATCCGGTCGTCCGCGTCGAACGCGCCGGCCAGCGCCTCCACCCAGGCGCCGTCGATGATCAGGTCGTCGTCGGCGAACGCCACCACCTCGCCGCGCACCGCGGACAGTCCGCGGTTGCGGGCCCGGGACAGGCCCGGTACCGGCTCGCGCAGGTACCGGACGCGGTCGCGGTACCGCGTGGCGACGAGGCGTTCGGTGGCGTCGCTCTGCGGGGCGTTGTCGACGACCAGGACCTCCGTGTGCGGATAGCCGTTCCGCAGCAGGGAGTCCAGGCAGCTCCGCAGTTGATCGGTCCGGTTGCGGGTGCAGATCACCACGCTGACCGTGACCGGGCCCGCGGGCACCCGGGCGCGGCCGACCCGACCGGGACGCGCCGCGGGTGTCGCGGTGGACAGGGCGGGAACGCGCAGTTCCCGGTGAGCGGCGTCGACCAGCGCCCGGCGCAGCGCGGCACTGTCGCCGGCTGTTCCGGTGGCCTTGACCAAGCCGAGCGGGTGTCCGTGCAGTCGCACCAACGCCAACACGCGGCCGGCCGGGTCGACGGTGCCGAGACCGCCGGGCGGGCGCAGCCCGCTCGGTTCGTCCAGATCCAGTTCGACGACGCGGACGGGGGTGTAGAGCGAGTCGCGGGCGGCAGGGCGCGGGCAGGCAGCTGCGGTGCGCCGGTCGGAGCCATTCATCATCGCTCCCCCGTGGAGGCGGCCGCCGAGGACCGGGCGCCGGGACGCTCGGAGATCAGGGTCCTCAGCACCCGGCGCCCGTCGGAGACGGCGTGCAGGTGGGATCGACCGCTGCGGCGGGGGAGTTCGAGGCTCGGCACCTCGGCGATCCGCAGTCCCGAACACAGCGCGTGCGCGATCATCTCGGCCTCGATCTCGAAGCCGGTGGAGCGCAGGTCGAGTGCGTCCAGGAAGGAGCGGCGGAAAGCGCAGTAGCCGTAGCACAGGTCGGTGAGGCCCGCGTCGTACAGGCGGTTGACGACGGCGAGCAGGGCGCGGTTGCCGAGCGAGCGGATCCTGGTGAGGTCCAGCGAGCCGCCGCCGGCGATGCACCGGGAGCCTTTGACGAAGTCGAATCCGTGGTCGAGGAAGTGCAGGAAGTGCGGGATCTCGCCGGGCCACATGGAGCCGTCGGCGTCCATCATGACGACGTACTCGCCGGTGGCGGCGGCGAAGCCGGTGCGCAGGGCGTTGCCCTTGCCCGGTCCGCTCTGCTCGACGCTGCGGACGGTCGGCAGGCAGTGCCGGGCCATCGGGACGGTGGCGTCCACGGACGATCCGTCGACCAGGATGACCTCGTCGACGCAGCGCGGGATCTGTTCGAACACCCAGGGGATGTTGCGGGCCTCGTTCCGGGCGGGGACGACCAGGCTGACGCTGTGCCTGCTGGCGGCGCCGTCCCCGGCCCGGCGCATCGGGCGCCGGAGGGTGACCTGGTCGCCGGCCCGCCGCAGCGGATGGCCGTCAGGCGCGTACGCGAGGACGTGGGGGGGCAGGGCGGTACTCATCGGGGGCGGCCTCTCGGGGGGAGGCGGCGGGCGGCGCCGGAAGGCGGCGCGGCCCCTGGTGACGGGGCGGGCCCGAGGCGCGACGGGAAGCGCGGGGCGGGGCCCCGGGGGAAGTCCCCAGGGGGACTGCCTGGACTACGGAGAGCGACCGTGGCGGCCGGACAATGCGGGGGCCGCCGGGCTCTCGGGCGCCGAGGCGCCGGTGTGTCGAACTGGCCAATGTGCTTCCCGCACCGGGGTGCGGGGTGTGCCAGGGCCTCATCGTGCCCAGGTGACCTGCGTCACGTCAAGGGGGTTTGTCGCACTATTTCCGTTTTTACCGAAAACCGAGGGGCGCGACTGCGGAGCGGAGCCGACGCGGCGCCGGTGCCGGTGCCGACACCGGTGCCACGTCGGCTCCGGGCCGGCGCGGTTCAGCCCTGGACCGGCCGGCCCTCCGGCTCCTCGGCGATCCGGCGGGCGATCTCGGCGGGCCGCACCGGGCGGCCGAAGTGCCAGCCCTGCGCCCAGTCGCAGCCGATCGTGCGCAGCCGCTCGGCGTCCCGCCTGGTCTCCACGCCCTCGGCCGTGACGGTCAGGTTGAGCGCGTGCGCCATCGACACCAGGCCGCTGACGATCCGCCAGCCGGTGGACTCGTCCTTGGCCGGGTCGTGCAGGTCGCCGACGAAGGAGCCGGCGATCTTCAGGCCGGAGACCGGGAGGTCGCGCAGGTAGGCGAGGTTGGACCAGCCGGTGCCGAAGTCGTCCACGGCGAGCGAGACGCCGAGGCCGACCAGCCCGTGCAGGGTGCGCAGCGCCTCGTCCTCGGGGCCGACCACGGTGGACTCGGTGATCTCCAGCTGGAGCCGGGCCGGGTCCAGGCCGGTGTCGTCGAGGATCCGCCCGAGGTCGGTCACCAGGGCGGCACTGCGGGCCTGACGGACCGCCAGGTTGACGTTGAGCTGCGGCGCTTCGGCGCCGAACCGCTTGATCCAGTCGGCGGCCTGGCCGCAGGCCTGTTCCAGCACCCAGCGGCCGAGCGGCATGATCAGGCCGGTCTCCTCGGCGGTGGTGACGAACTCGTCCGGGCCGAGCACGCCGAGCTGCGGGTGGCGCCAGCGCACCAGCGCCTCGACGGCGGCGAGCCGGCCGTCGGCCAGCGCGTACAGCGGCTGGTAGTCGATGAAGAACTCGCCCCGGTCCAGGGCGGCGGGCATCCGCACCGAGACGGCGTAGCGGCTGACCGCGCGGGCGTTCGCCTTGGGGTCGAACAGCGTCCAGCGGCCGCGCCCGGCCTCCTTGGCCCGGTACAGCGTCAGGTCGGCGGCCCGGACGGCCGCTCCGGGGGTGGTGGTGGAGACCCTGCGCTCCAGGACGCCCACGCTGGCGCCGACGGCCAGCTTGTGGTCGCCGATCAGGACCGGCCCGGCGAGCGCCTTGAGGACGGTCTTGGCGGCGGCGACGGCCTCCTGCTCGCCCCGGCAGTTCTCCAGCAGCACCACGAACTCGTCGCCGCCGAGCCGGGCCACCAGGTGGCCGAGCGGGCTGAGCGCCGCCTTCAGCCGGGCGGCGACGGCGGAGAGCAGCTGGTCGCCGGTGTCGTGGCCGAGGCTGTCGTTGACCACCTTGAAGCCGTCGAGGTCCACGTAGCAGAGCCCGAACCGGGCGCCCGGGTCGGGTTCCTCGAAGAGCTTCTCCAACCGTTCGAAGAAGGCCGCGCGGTTGGGCAGGCCGGTCAGCGGATCGTGGGTGGCCTGGTGGCGCAGCCGCTCCTGGAGCCGGTAGCGGTCGGTGATGTCCTCCAGCATCGCCACCTGGTACAGCGGGCGGCCGTCGTCGTCGCGGATCAGCGAGACCGTCAGATGCGTCCAGACCACCTCGCCGTCGTGCCGGTAGTACGGCTTGTCGAACTGGAAGTAGTCCCGCTTGCCGCTGATCAGCTCCTCGTACGCCTCCCAGACGCCCGGGGTGTCCTCGGGGTGGACGAGGTCGCCGACCCGCCGGCCCCGCATGTCCTCCGGACCGGCCCCGAAGAGCTCCTGCAGGGCGCGGTTGACGGCCAGGATGTTGCCCTCGGTGTCGCCGATGCCGATGCCGATCGCGGCGCTCTCGAACAGCGCGCGGAACCGGGCCTCGGAGACGCGCAGGGCCCGCTCGGCGTCCAGCCGGGCGGAGTCGGCGGCGGTGCGGATCGCCTCCTGCTCGCGCAGCGTGCGCTCGCGCAGGGCGGCCGCCCAGCCGGCCGCGAACGCGCCGCACAGGGCGGGCCCGCGGCCGTCCACGGCCGGCTGCTCCTGGAGCAGCTCGACGGCCCGGGCCAGTACCACCGGGTCGGTGAAGTGCGCCTCGACCAGCTCGGCGCCGGCCTGCGAGGCCAGCAGCGGCTGGAAGGGCTCGTCCTGCTGGGCGCGGTGGAGCAGCGCGGCGGTCCGGGACACCAGCCGGCCGAGCAGGCCGGGGTGGACCGCCGTGCCATGGTCACCGGAGAGCAGCCGCGCCCAGTCCTCGTGGAACCGTTCGGCGCTGCTGGGAACCGGTGTTCCGGTCACGGACGGAACCCCACGCCCGCCACCCCGGTCATCCGCTCCGGGTGCTGCCCGACGGCCTCCGGCTGGTCGGGCCGCCACTGCGGCAGGTAGACGACCCCGGGCTCGACCAGCTCGAAGCCGGCGAACATCGCGCCGATCTGCTCGTGGGTGCGCATCGTCAGCGGGGTGGGCGTCATCTTGTACAGCTTCTGGTGGTCCTCCGCCTGGTCCGGGCGGCCCTCCAGGGAGGCGTGCGAGAGGACCAGCGCGCTGCCCGGCGGAAGGGCGTCGCGCAGGACCGCGACCAGCTTCCAGGGGTCCTCGGCGTCGCTGACGAAGTGCAGGACGGCGACCAGCAGCACCGCCACCGGCTCGCCGGCCGCCAGCAGCGCCGTCACCTCCGGGCGGCCCATCAGGTCGTCGATGTCCCGCAGGTCGGCCTGGACGGCGGAGCTGCGCGGGTCGTCCTCCAGCAGCAGCCGGCTGTGCGCGACGGCCACCGGGTCGCGGTCGATGTAGACCACCTCGGCCTCGGGGCGGACCGCCCGGGCGATCTCGTGCACGGAGCCGAAGGTCGGGATGCCCGAGCCGATGTCCAGGAAGCGGGTGATGCCCTGTTCCGCGGCGAACTGCACGGCGCGGCGCAGGAAGGCCCGGTTGGAGCGCATGATCTGGGGCAGCTCCGGCCACAGGGCGATCGCCTTGCGGGCCATCTCCCGGTCCACCTCGAAGTTGTGTGACCCGCCGAGGTAGTAGTCGTAGACCCGCGCGGCGTTCGGTTTGTCCAGGTCCGTGCCCTCCGGTACCCAGTTCGGTCGCCGCATCCTCGGGACTCCTTCGCTCCGGTTATGGGGGTACAGCCGACTCGTGAGACGGCTGAGACAGATGAGACTACAAGCACAAAAGATCCTCCTCTGCACGCCGAACGCGTGCAAGCGGAGTTGCCCACTCCTTCCGTCCGCGCTCCCCGCACTGCCGGGGCGGCCGCCGGGCCGGAGAATGGACCCGATGGCCGGACGCATCGAGGACTACGCCCTCATCGGTGACCTGCAGACCGCCGCCCTGGTCGGACGGGACGGTTCGGTCGACTGGCTGTGCCTGCCCCGGTTCGACTCCCCCAGCTGCTTCGCCGGCCTGCTCGGCGACCAGCGGCACGGCGCCTGGCGGCTGGCCCCGGTCGGCGCCACCCGCTGTGCGACCCGCCGCTACCGGGGCGACACCCTGGTCCTGGAGACCGAGTGGCACACCGCCTCCGGCTCCGTGCGGGTCGTCGACTTCATGCCGCAGCGCGGCCGGGACGGCCGGCGCGCCCCGCAGCTGATCCGGATCGTCGAGGGGCTCAGCGGCAGCGTCCCGATGCGCGGCGAACTGCGGCTGCGCTTCAACCACGGCCGGATCGACCCCTGGGTGCGCCGCACCGGCCACCACCGGGTCGCCGTCGCCGGGCCGGACTCGGCCTGGCTGCGGGTGCCCAACGGCGTCCACACCTACGGGGTCGACGGGGTCACCGCCTCGGACTTCACCGCCACCGCCGGGTGCAGCGTCCCGTTCATCCTCACCTGGCAGCCCTCCCACCTGGCCACCACCCCGCGCACCGACCCCGACCTGGCCCTGCTGGCCACCGTCCGCGACTGGCAGCACTGGGCGGCCGGCTGCCGCTACCGCGGGGAGTGGCGGGACGCCGTCCTGCGCTCGCTGATCACCCTCAAGGCGCTCGCCTACGCCCCCACCGGCGGCATCGTCGCCGCGCCCACCGCCTCGCTGCCCGAGCGGATCGGCGGGCTGCGCAACTGGGACTACCGGTTCTGCTGGCTGCGCGACTCCTCGATGACCCTCTCCGCCCTGCTGCGCGGCGGGTTCCGCGAGGAGGCCGCCGCCTGGCGCCAGTGGCTGCTGCGCGCCATCGCGGGCGACCCGCGCGACCTGCAGACCGTGTACGGGGTGGCCGGGGAGCGGGTGCTCGGCGAGACCGTCGCGCACTGGCTGCCCGGCTACGAGGGCTCCCGGCCGGTCCGGTTCGGCAACGCCGCCGTCGACCAGCTCCAACTCGACGTCTACGGCGAGGTGGTGGACACCCTGCACCTCGCGCTGCTGGCCGGCATCCCGATGGAGCGGCACGTCTGGAGCCTGCTGCGGGCCCTGATGGCCTACCTCGAACAGCACTGGCGGGAGCCCGACGAGGGCCTGTGGGAGGTGCGCAGCGGGCGCCGGCACTTCGTCCACTCCAAGGTGATGGCCTGGGTCGCCGCCGACCGCGCGGTCCGGATGGCCGAGGCCACCGGCCTGCCGGCGCCGGTCGCCCGGTGGCGGGCGATGCGGGACGCCGTCCACGCCGACGTCTGCGCGCACGGCTACGACCCGCGGCTCGGCGTGTTCGTCCAGCACTACGGCGGCCACGGGCTGGACGCGGCCACCCTGTTCGTCGTCAAGAGCGGCTTCCTGCCGCCCGACGACCCGCGGGTGGTGCGCACGGTGGACGCGGTGCGCGAGGGCCTCGACCACGGCGGGCTGGTCCGCCGCTACCAGGCGCACCAGCGCACCGACGGCCTGCCCGGCGGCGAGGGCGCCTTCCTGGCCTGCTCGTTCTGGCTCGCCGACGCGCTGGCCGCCACCGGGCGGCCGGAGGAGGCGCGCGAACTGTTCGCCCGGGTGGTGGGGCTCGCCAACGACCTGGGCCTGCTCTCCGAGGAGTGGGATCCGCGCGCCCGCCGCCAACTCGGCAACACCCCACAGGCGTTCACCCACGTCGCACTGGTCAACACCGCCTTCACCCTGGCCGAGCCCGCGTAGGCTGCCGGCGTGGACCCCAACCACTACCGGTTCAGCGGCGCCTGGCTCCTCGACGCGCCACCGCACGCCGTGTACGCGGCCCTGGAGGACGTGCCGCGGTACCCGCTGTGGTGGCCGGACATCCGCGCCGCGCGGCAGACCGGCGCGGACACCGGGGAGGTGGTGATCCGGGCCCTGGTGCCGTACCGGCTGGTCCTGGTGCTGACGGCGGCGCGGCGCGACCCGGCGGCCGGGGTGCTGGAGGTCGCCATGCGCGGCGACCTGGTCGGCTGGTCGCGCTGGACGATCACCCCTGACGGCGCCGGCACCCGGGCCCTGTTCGAGGAGGAGACGCGCCCCGGCAAACCGCTGCTGCGCCGCCTCGCGCGGCCCGGCCGCCCGCTCTTCCGGGCCAACCACGCCGTGATGATGCTGCGCGGCCGGCGCGGCCTGCGGGCGTACCTGGCGGGCTGAGCCCCGGGGGCGCAGCCGATCCCGGGGCCGGTCCGTCCCGGGGTGCAGTCCGTCCCGGGGTGCGGTCGGTCGCGGGGCGCAGCCGGTCCCGGGGCGCGGTCGGGTCAGTCGCGGGGGCCGAAGAGCCAGCCGCGCAGCAGGCGGGTGACCACCGGCAGCGCCGCGTACGTCATCAGGGCGCTGATCAGCGGCGCCGTGACCAGCGAGCGGACGGCCACCGGGAGGCCGGCCAGGTGCGGGTTGAGGAACAGGCCCGCGGTGATGGTGAGCGGGGCGATCGCGATGGTCGACGCGACCGCCATCCGCCAGCGCACCGGCGGACGGCGGCGGTCCGCGCCCGGGGTGGTGGCGAACCAGCCCTCCATGCCGAGGATCTCGTGCCGGTGCACCTCCACGTGGTGGCCGTCCGCCTTGGCGAAGCAGGCCGCCCGGGCCGGGGAGTCCTGCCAGGAGCGGAAGGCGGCGCCGTCCCGGAAGTGCAGCAGCAGGTGCCAGGGGTCGTCCGGTCCGGCGGGGCGCAGCAGGCCGGTGCCCAGGTTGCCCTCGTGGGCGGAGGCCGCGCCGAGGATGCCCTTGGCCCAGTGCTCGAACGCCTCCTCGTGTCCGGGCTCCACCCGGCGGGCCACGAAGAGGGTGACCTCGTCCTGCGCGGCCCGGCCGTCCGCCGTGCTGCCCGGCCCGGCCGTGCCCGTCGTGCCTGTCGTCCTGATCGTCCCCGCCATCCCCGCCGCTCCTATCGTTCCTGTCGTGCCTGTCGTTCCGGTGGTCCCGTTCCGCCTCCGCCGGTCGTGGCAGAGCGCAGCGTACGGCGTGCAGAGCGGCCCACGCGCCCCCGTATGCGCCCGGCGCAGGCGGAACGGGTCATCGTCCAGCGCGCCCCCGCCGCCGGCCCGCCGGTTTCGACGGATCGTCCGTGGCGCTCCGCCCCCCGCCGTGTGCGGCCGGGGCTACCGTGGGCCGCACGACCCGCCGTGGCAGCCCGTGCTGCCCGCCCGCCGCCCGGGAGGCCCCTGCCATGACGCGACCGCCGGACGGGTTCGGCTTCGACTCCCCCTTCGACCGCTCCGGCACCGGGAGCAGCAAGTGGGCCCGGGCCGGCGACGGGGCGGGCGGGGTGATCGCGATGGGGCTGGCGGACATGGACCTGCCCGGGCCGCCGGCCGTGGCCGAGGCGCTGGCGCGGCGGGCCGGGCACCGGGCGTACGGGTACACGGCCTGCGACCCGGCGGGCCGGGAGCTGGTGGCCCGCTGGTACCACGAGCGGCACGGCGCCACGGTGGATCCGGAGTGGGTGCTGCTGCTGCCGTTCGGGCCGCGGACCGCGGTGCGGCTGCTGCTGGAGACGCTGCGCCCGGCCGGGCCGGTGCTGTTCCCGACCCCCGAGTGGGGCGGGTTTGGTCAGCTCTGCCGGGCCGCCGGGCTGCCGTACGAGGAGCTGGCACTGCTCCGGGACGGGGACGGGACCGGGGGCGGCGACGGGACCGGGGGCGGCTACCGGCTGCCGTTGGAGGAGTTCGCCCGCCGCCGGGCCGGGGCGGTGCTGCTGAGCAACCCGCACAACCCCTCCGGCCGGGTCTGGACCGCCGGGGAGATCCGCTCGCTGGCCGGGGCCGCGGCGCAGGCCGGGGCCGTCCTGGTCTCCGACGAGGTGCACGGCGACCTCACCCACCCCGGCCGCCGGCACCCCGTCGCGGTGGCGGTGGCGGACGGGCTCCGGGCGCACACCGTCACGCTGAACTCCGTCGGCAAGACCTTCAACGGCTCCGGCATCCCCAGCTGCTTCGCGCTCGTCCCCGACCCGGCGCTGCGCGGGCGGCTCACCGCACTGATGGCCGGGTACGGCCTGTGGGAGGGCGGCCTGGTCGAGCAGGTGGTGCAGCAGGCGGCGCTGCGCGAGGGCGCGCCGTGGCTGGACGCCCTGCTGTGCCACCTCGTCGCCGCCCGGGACCGGCTGACCGGGGTGCTCGGCCCGGCCGTCCGCTCCCGGCCGGAGGCCTCGTACCTGCTCTGGGTGGACGCCGCCGCGCTCGGTCTGCCGGCCGTCGGCGCCCGTGCGGCGCTGCTGGCGCGCTGCGGTCTGGAGGCCTCCGACGGCGCCGACTTCGGCCCCGGCGGGGAGGGCTCGCTGCGGCTGAACTACGCCCTGCCGGGCCCGGTCCTGGAGACGGTGGCCGAGCGGCTGCGGCGGCTCCGACCGGGCCCGCCGTCCACCGCCCGACCCGCCGGTCCGACGGCCCCAGCCCAGCCTTTCACCCGATCGCACCACATCTGACCTGCGGCGATACCCGTTCACAGGATGTTTGCGGGGCGGCCCGGCATGGTCCGTAGCAGACTGGGCAGGGTAGACCGGGCCGCAATCGTGATCCCGAGGATGGTGAGTCCGGTGATACCCGTTCGCCCGACCAGCCCGACCGACCGACCGAGCGCCGCACCGCCCCCGGGCGGGGTGACGCCGCTGACCGAGTCCGCCGCCCGCAGCCATGTGGCCGGCGTCTGCTTCAAGATCGGACCGCCCCGGCTGGTCGGGGTCGAGGTCGAGTGGTTCGTCCACGACGACCGATGTCCCACCAGCCCCGTCCTACCGGAGCGGCTCCACGCCGCGATGGACTCGCTGCCACTCGGTGGCCCGGACGGCGCATCGCTCCCCTCCGGGTCGCTGCTGACCCTGGAGCCCGGCGGCCAGGTCGAGCTCAGCTCCCCGCCCGCCACCAGCCTCACCGCCTGCGTCGACGACACCCGGCGCGATCTCGCCGCCCTGCGGGCCGCCTTCGCGGCGCAGGGCCTGCGACTCACCGGCACCGGCACCGATCCGCTGGCCCGCCCCCGTCAGATGGTCCTGGACCACCCGCGCTACCTGGCGATGGAACGATTCTTCAACTCGGCCGGGCCCTGGGGCCGGATCATGATGACCGGCACCGCCTCCGTCCAGGTCTGCCTGGACGCGGGCGCCGCGGGCGGCCCGCACGCGATGGACCGCCGCTGGCGGCTGGTCCACCAGCTCGGGCCGGTCCTGGTCGCCGCCTTCGCCAACTCCCCGCTGCTGGACGGCCGGCCGACCGGCCACCGGTCCACCCGGCAGACCGTCTGGTCCCGGATGGACCCGAGCCGCACCCTCGCCCCGGACCCGGACCACGGCGACCCGCGCGAGGCCTGGGCCCGGTACGTGCTGGACGCCGAGGTGCTCTGCATCCGCCGCCCCGAGGGACTGCCCTGGACGGCGCCGGCCGGACTGACCTTCCGCGACTGGCTGCGCGGCGCGGGCGAGCGCCCGCCCACCCTGGCCGACCTGGACTACCACCGCACCACGCTGTTCCCGCCGGTGCGCCCGCGCGGCCACCTGGAGCTGCGGATGATCGACGCCCAGCCCGGTGACGGCTGGATCGTCCCCGCCGCCCTGGCCACCGTGCTGCTGGACGACCCGGTCGCGGCCGACGCCGCGCTGGCCGCCCTGGAGCCGCTGGAGCGCCCCGAGGGGCCGCGCCCGCCGCGCAGCGACGTCTGGCGCCGGGCCGCCACCCTGGCCGTGGCCGACCCCGCGCTGCGCCGCGCCGCCCTCGCCTGCTTCGCCGCCGCCGACGCCGCGCTGGGCCGTCTGCCCGGCGCCGACGGCCTGCGCACCGCCGTCGGCGAGTTCGCCGAGCGCTACCCCGCGCGCGGCCGCTGCCCGGCCGACGACCAGCTGGACGCCCTGCGCTCCGGCACCCGACGCACTCCTCCGGAGGAGGCCGCACCATGATCGACGACGCCCGCCCGACCGGCGCCCCCGCCGGCGCCCCGAGCCCGGCCGCAGCGCTCCCGCAGACCCCGCCGCCCGCCGCCGTGCCGTGGGAGAACCTCTCGCGGGAGGCCCTGCGCGAGACGATCGCCACCGAGCTGCTCACCGCCCGCGCCCGCACCGCCGCGCTGACCGACTGCGTCGAGGACCCGGACCTCACCGCCCAGCACTCCCCGCTGATGTCGCCGCTGGTCTGGGACCTCGCGCACATCGGCAACCAGGAGGAGCTCTGGCTGCTACGCAACATCGGCGGCCGCGACCCGATGCACCCGGAGATCGACCCGCTGTACGACGCCTTCGAGCACCCGCGCGCCGAGCGGCCCAGCCTGCCGCTGCTGCCGCCCGGCGAGGCCCGCGCCTACGCCCACGACGTCCGCGGCCGGGTCCTCGACCTGCTCGCCGCCAGTCCGCTGGAGGGCGCGCCGCTGCTGGACGCCGGGTTCGCCTTCGGCATGATCGCCCAGCACGAGCAGCAGCACGACGAGACCATGCTGATCACCCACCAGCTGCGCCGGGGGGAGCCCGCACTGGCCGCTCCCCCGCCGCCGCCCGCCCCGGCGGACGCGGCCGCGCTGCCCGCCGAGGTGCTCGTCCCCGCCGGGCCGTTCACCATGGGCACCGACACCGAGCCCTGGGCGCTGGACAACGAGCGGCCCGCGCACCGGGTGGAGCTGCCCGCCTTCCGGCTGGACACCACGCCCGTGACCAACGGCGCCTACCAGCGGTTCATCGCCGACGGCGGCTACGACGACCCGCGCTGGTGGGCCCCCGAGGGCTGGCAGCACCGCCGGCAGGCCGGGCTGAGCGCCCCGCTGTTCTGGCAGCGCGAGGGCGGCGGCTGGCTGCGCCGCCGGTTCGGCCTGCTGGAGCCGGTACCCGAGGACGAGCCGGTGCTGCACGTCAGCTGGTACGAGGCGGACGCCTACGCCCGGTGGGCCGGGCGGCGGCTGCCGACCGAGGCGGAGTGGGAGAAGGCCGCCCGGCACGACCCTGCCGCCGACCGCTCCCGCCGCTACCCGTGGGGTGACCAGCCACCCGCGGCCGAACACGCCAACCTGGGCCAGCGGCACCTGCGCCCGGCCCCGGCCGGCAGCTACCCGGCGGGCGAGTCCGCCTACGGCGTGCGGCAGTTGATGGGCGACGTCTGGGAGTGGACGGCCAGCGACTTCCGCCCGTACCCGGGCTTCCGGGCCTGGCCGTACCGGGAGTACTCGGAGGTGTTCTTCGGGCCGGAGTACAAGGTGCTGCGCGGCGGCTGCTTCGCGGTGGCGCCGGTCGCCTGCCGGGGCACCTTCCGCAACTGGGACTACCCGGTCCGGCGGCAGATCTTCGCCGGGTTCCGCACCGCCGCCGACCCGGAGCCCCGCTGATGTGCCGCCACCTCGCCTACCTGGGCGGACCGCTGACGCCCCGGGAGCTGCTGGTGGAGCCGCCGTTCGGGCTCTACCGGCAATCCTGGGCGCCGCGCACCCAGCGCTACGGCACGGTGAACGCGGACGGCTTCGGCCTCGGCTGGTACGCCGACGGGGACGAGGTGCCCGCCCGCTACCGGCGGGCCGGGCCGATCTGGGCGGACGCCTCCTTCGCCGACCTCGCCCGGGTGATCCGCACCCGGGCGCTGCTGGCGGCCGTCCGCTCGGCCACCGAGGGCTGCGCGGCCGGCGAGACGGCGGCCGCGCCGTTCGCCGCCGGGCGCTGGCTGTTCAGCCACAACGGCGCGGTCGACGGCTGGCCGGCCGGACTGGACGCGCTCGCCGCGCTGCTGCCGCCCGCCGAACTGCTCGCCCTGGAGGCCCGGACCGACTCGGCGCTGCTCTGGGGCCTGGCCCTGCACCGGCTGCGGGCCGGTGCCGACCTCGGCGAGGCGCTGGCCGCCACCGTCGCGGACACGGCCGCGCACACCACCGGCCGGCTCAACCTGCTGCTCACCGACGGCCGCGCGCTCGCCGCCACGGCCTGGGGCGACACCCTCCACCACCGGACCCTGCCGGGCGGCGGCGGGGTCCTGGTCGCCTCCGAGCCGTACGACGACGACCCGGCCTGGACGGCCGTCCCGGACCGCTCGCTGCTGCTGGCCGGACCGGACGGGATCACCGTCCGGGCGCTCTGAGCGACCCCGTCCGCACGTCCACCATCCTTCACCTTGTGAATAGAGGACTCACCTGTCATGAGCACCTTTGATCTCGTCCGACTGCTGCCCGACGACCACTTCAGCACCGCCCTTCGGCACGACGTGCAGCACGGTCTGACCTCCGAACCCAAGTGGCTGCCGCCGAAGTGGTTCTACGACGCGCGGGGCAGCGAGCTGTTCGAGGAGATCACCCGGCTGCCCGAGTACTACCCGACCCGCGCCGAGCGGGCCATCCTGACCGCCCGGGCCGACGAGATCGCCGCCGCCACCCGGGCCCGCACCCTGGTGGAGCTGGGCTCGGGCTCCTCCGAGAAGACCAGGCTGCTGCTGAGCGCGCTGCGCGGCCTCGGGACGCTGGACAGCTACGTCCCGGTGGACGTCAGCGAGAGCGCGCTGGCCGCCGCCGGCGAGGCGCTGGCCGCCGACTACCCGGGGCTGGCCGTGCACGCCGTGCTGGCCGACTTCACCGCCCGGCTCGCGCTGCCCCCGGGCGGCGGCCCGCGGCTGGTCGCCTTCCTCGGCGGCACCCTCGGCAACCTGCTGCCCGCCGAGCGGGCGGCCTTCCTGCGCGGCCTGCGCGGCACGCTCGACCCGGGCGACTCCCTGCTGCTCGGCACCGACCTGGTGAAGGACCCGGACGTCCTGGTCGCGGCCTACGACGACGCCTCCGGGGTGACGGCCGAGTTCAACCGCAACGTGCTCAACGTGCTCAACCGGGAGCTGGCCGCCGACTTCGACCCGGACGCGTTCGCGCACGTCGCGCACTGGGACGCCGAGCAGGAGTGGATCGAGATGCGGCTGCGCTCGCTGCGCACCCAGACCGTCAAGATCCCGGCCCTGGACCTGCCGGTCCACTTCGAGAAGGACGAGGAGCTGCGCACCGAGGTCTCCGCGAAGTTCCGCCGGGAGCGGGTCGCCGAGGAGCTGGCCGCGGCCGGCCTGCGGCTCGCCCACTGGTGGACGGACGACGAGGGACGGTTCGGACTGTCACTGGCCCAGCCCATTTGATAGTTCACTTTACTAATAGGCAAAGGGATTTGCCGGGCATCCCATGTACAACACTTGAACATTGACGGGTTACGATCGCGGCTACCAAGCTCAGCGTTGAGTACCAGGAGTCAATCTCGTGAGCGTCACCCAGCAGCTCTCGGAGCTCTCGGCGGCGGAGGCCCGGCCCTCCGACCGCCTCGGCTTCGTCGTCTTCATCACCGCCGCCGCGGCCCTCGGCGGCTTCCTGTTCGGCTACGACAGCTCCGTGATCAACGGCGCGGTCTCCGGCATCCAGGAGCGGTTCGGCGTCGGGGACGGCGTGACCGGGCTGATCGTGTCCTCCGCCCTGCTGGGCTCGGCGGTCGGCGCCGCGCTGGCCGGACGGTTCGCCGACCGGTACGGCCGCATCAAGGTGATGAAGGCGGGGGCGCTGCTCTTCGCGGTGAGCGCCGTCGGCTCGATGCTGCCGTTCTCCGCCTGGGACCTCGCCCTCTGGCGGGTCCTCGGCGGAGCGGCCATCGGCATCGCCTCGGTGATCGCCCCGACCTACATCGCCGAGGTCGCCCCGACCAGGTACCGCGGCCGACTTGCCTCCTTCCAGCAGGCCGCGATCGTGCTCGGCATCGCGATATCCCAACTGGTCAACTGGGTGCTGGCGGACGCCGCCGGCGGCGACACCCGCGGCCGGCTGCTCGGCCTGGAGGCCTGGCAGTGGATGCTCGGCATCTGCGTCGTGCCGGCCGCCGTCTACTTCGTGCTGTCCTCGATGATCCCCGAGTCCCCGCGCTACCTGATCGCGGCAGGCCGCCTGGACGAGGCCCGCACCGTGCTCGCCGAGGTCGAGGGCACGGGCGCCGACACCGACGCCCGGATCGCCGAGATCCAGGGTCTGATCGACTCCGACCACCGCCCGCGCTTCCGCGACCTGCTGGGCGGCCGGTTCGGCCTGCTGCCGATCGTCTGGGTCGGTATCGGCCTGTCGGTCTTCCAGCAGCTGGTCGGCATCAACGTGATCTTCTACTACTCGTCGATCCTCTGGCAGTCGGTCGGCATCGACCAGGGCGACTCGCTGCTGATCAGCTTCATCGGCTCGGTCATCAACATCCTCGGCACCGTGGTCGCGATCCTGCTGGTCGACCGGATCGGCCGCAAGCCGCTCGCCCTGATCGGCTCGGCCGGCATGGCCGTCGCGCTCGGCGCCTGCGGCTGGGCGTTCTCCTCGGCCACCGGCAGCGGCGACAACGTCGTGCTGCCCGACCTGCAGGGCACCGTCGCGCTGATCGCCGCCAACGCCTTCGTGCTGTTCTTCGCGATGTCCTGGGGCGTGGTGGTCTGGGTGATGCTCGGCGAGATGTTCCCCAACCGGATCCGGGCCGCCGCGCTGTCCGTCGCCGCCTCCGCGCAGTGGCTCGCCAACTGGGCGATCACCGTCTCGTTCCCGTCGCTGTCGCGCTGGAACCTGTCGGCGACCTACCTGGTCTACGCCGCCTTCGCCGCCCTGTCGATCGTCTTCGTGGCCCGCTTCATGAAGGAGACCAAGGGCGTCCGCCTGGAGGACATGGGCTGATCCGACAGTCGGACCGCCCGATCGGCCCCCGCAGCCTAGCGTGACGAACGCGGCACGGGGGCCGATTCGTTCACTCCCTGCGCCGGGGCGCGTACATCCGGTACTCCTGTTCGCCAGGAGGGATGTGTCCTTGATCTTCAATCGGCTTCGTACCCGCGGCCCGCGCAGACCAGCGGCGGCTCCGGCCGGCGGCTGCCCCTACGCCCACGCGCACACCGTTCCCGAGGCCTCGCGGCTGCCCGAACCGCCGCCCCGGGCCGAGCACTTCACCGACCCCGACGAGGCGGCCGGCTTCATCCGGCAGTTCCACCGCGAGCAGCCCGCCGCCGGGGACCCGGTCGAGCGGGTGCGCGCGGTGCTCGACGAGATCGACCGCACCGGCACCTACGCGCACACCACCGCCGAGCTCGGGTACGGCGCCAAGCTCGCCTGGCGCAACGCGGCCCGCTGCATCGGCCGGCTGTACTGGCGCAGCCTGGTGGTGCGCGACCTGCGGCACCTGAGCGCCGCCGACGACATCGCCGCCGAGTGCTTCGAGCACCTGCGGCTGGCCGGCAACGGCGGCCGGATCCGCCCGGTGGTGTCGGTGTTCGCCCCCGACCGGCCGGGCCGCCCGGCCGCCCGCATCCTCAACCAGCAGCTCGTCCGCTACGCCGGCCACCCCGTCGGGGGCGGCTTCGTCGGGGACCCGGCCGGGGCCGTCCTGACGGCCCGCGCCCGGGACCTCGGGTGGAAGTGCGGCGAGGAGCGGTTCGAGGTGCTGCCGCTGCTGGTCCAGGAGCGTCCGGGCGCCCGCCCGCAGTGGTACGAACTGCCGGACGACACCACGCTGGAGGTCGAGCTGACCCACCCCGACCACGCCTGGTTCGCCCGGCTCGGGCTGCGCTGGTACGCGGTGCCGGCGATCAGCGACATGACGCTGGAGATCGGCGGGGTGCGCTACCCCACCGCGCCCTTCAACGGCTGGTACATGGGCACCGAGATCGGCGCCCGCAACCTCGCCGACGCCGACCGCTACGACATGCTGGCGGAGGTCGCCGAGCGGCTCGGCCTGGACACCTCCAGCGACCGCACGCTCTGGCGGGACCGGGCGCTGGTGGAGCTCAACGTGGCGGTGCTGCACTCCTTCCAGGAGGCCGGGGTGACGATGGCCGACCACCACACCGAGTCCGAGCGGTTCCTGCGGCACGTCGCCCAGGAGAAGCGGCTCGGCCGGGACACCCCCGCCGACTGGAGCTGGATCGTGCCCCCGGTCTCCGGCGGGCTCACCCCCGTCTACCACCGGTACTACGACCCGGTGGACCCCTCGCTGCGGCCGGCCTTCACGGCCCGCTCGCCCTGGTGAGCCCCGGGGACGGTGCGTTCGTAGCGTAGGGCGAGGCCGTCGAGGAGCGCTTCGAGGCCGGTCTCGAAGGCGCCCTCGTCGATCGCGCCGCGGTGCTCGGCGAGCCGGTGCGCCTCGCCGAGGTGCGGGTAGTCGGCGGCGTCGTAGAGCCCGGCGTCCTCGGGGAAGCCCGCGGCGAAGGAGGCGAGCGCCGAGCCGGTGACGAAGTACCGCATCAGCGCGCCGATCCGGGTGGCCTGTCCGCGCGGCCAGCCGGCCTCGACGAGGCAGCCGAAGACGGCGTCGGCCAGGCGCAGCGCGTTCGGCCGCCGCCCGGGGCCCTGGGCGAGCACCGGGACGATGTTGGGGTGGGCGGCCAGCGCGGCGCGGTAGGAGCGGGCCCAGTCCCGCAGGGCCTGCGGCCACGGCGCGGCGGCGTCCGCGAACATCGACAGGTCAACCTCGCCCATCACGCTGTCCACCACCGCGTCCAGCAGCTCGTCCTTGGTGGCGAAGTGGTTGTAGAGGGACGGCCCGCTGACCGAGAGCCCGGTGGCGAGCCGGCGGGTGGAGAGGGCGTCCAGGCCCTCGGCGTCGATGAGCCGCAGAGCGGCCGTGACGATGCGCTCGCGGCTGAGCAGGGGGGTGCGCGGGCGGGCCATCGTCGCGGTTCCTCCGGTCGAGTGGGGTGTGGACCGATTCTGGCAGGCGCCTCTTCCCAGTGCGGCCCGGTCGGCGCTACAGTCCCGGTAAAACTTGCAGCGCTAGTTTAATCGAGGCCGCCATGGATCTGGAGCTCTCCGAAGAACAGGTCGCCGTCCGCGAGCTCGCGGCGGGGTTCACCGACCGCGAGATCGTGCCCCACGCCGCCGCCTGGGACCGCGCCGAGTCCGTCGACCGCGCGATCATCGGCAAGCTCGGCAAGCTGGGCTTCCTCGGCCTGACCATCCCCGAGGAGTACGGCGGCAGCGGCGGCGACCACCTCGGGTACTGCCTGGTCCTGGAGGAGCTGGGCCGGGGCGACTCCGCCGTGCGCGGCATCGTCTCGGTCTCGCTCGGCCTGGTCGCCAAGTCCGTCAACGCCTACGGCAGCGAGGAGCAGAAGCAGCACTGGCTGCCCCGGCTCACCTCCGGCGAGGCGCTCGGCTGCTTCGCGCTCACCGAGCCCGGCACCGGCTCCGACGCCGCCAACCTCACCACCCGGGCGGTCCGGGACGGCGGGGACTGGCTGATCAGCGGCGCCAAGATGTTCATCACCAACGGGACGTGGGCCGACGTCGCCCTGGTCTTCGCCCGGACCGGGGAGGACGGCCACCGGGGCATCACCGCCTTCCTCGTCCCCACCGACCTGCCCGGCTTCACCCGGACGGAGATCCACGGCAAGCTCGGCCTGCGCGGCCAGGCCACCGCCGAACTCGCCTTCGACGGCGTCCGGGTGCCCGACTCCGCCCGGCTCGGCCCGGAGGGCAAGGGCTTCGGCGTCGCGATGGCCGCCCTCGCCAAGGGCCGGATGTCGGTCGCCGCCGGCTGCGTCGGGATCGCCCGGGCCTGCCTGGAGGCCGCCGTCCGCTACGCGGGCGAGCGCGAGCAGTTCGGCCGGCCGATCGCCTCGCACCAGCTGGTGCAGGAGCTGCTCTCCGACATCGCGGTCGACGTCGAGGCCGCCCGGCTGCTCACCTGGCGGGTCGCCGACCACATCGAGCGCGGACTGCCGTTCGCCACCGAGTCCTCCGTCGCCAAGCTCTTCGCGAGCGAGGCCGCCGTGCGGGCCGCCAACAACGCGCTCCAGGTGTTCGGCGGCTACGGCTTCATCGACGAGTACCCGGTCGGCAAGTACCTGCGCGACGCGCGGGTGATGACCCTCTACGAGGGCACCAGCCAGATCCACAAACTACTCATCGGGCGTTCGCTCACCGGCGTCAACGCCTTCTAGGGGGTGTTTGCAAAGTCACACCGACTTTGCAAAGTCGCGTCGGGCCAGGCAGACCCGGCGGGCCAGACGGACCCGGCGGGCCAGGCGGGCCAGGCGGACCCGGCGGGACTTTGCAAACACGCCGCCCCAGCCCCTGCCGGGCCTCGGCCCTGTCACATCCCGGACCCGTCGAGTGAGTCCCGGAACCCCTCGCGTCCCGAACCCCGCTGAGCCTCTAATCCCAATGAGCCTCGAACCCCGCTGAGCCTCGAACCCCGTTGATAAGGAGCCCGACGACGTGCGTCCTGTCTACTTCGCCGCAGCCCGCCGCACACCCATCGGCCGGCTGCGCGGAGCGCTCGCCACGGTCCGCCCCGACGACCTCTCGGCCACCGTGCTGCGCGCCCTGGTCGCCGACCTGCCCGCCCTCGACCCCGCCCGGATCGACGACGTCTACTGGGGCGCCGCCAACCAGGCAGGTGAGGACAACCGCAACGCCGCCCGGATGGCCGTGCTGCTCGCCGGCCTGCCCGACACCGTGCCCGGCGCCACCGTCAACCGCCTCTGCGCCTCCGGCCTGGAGGCCGTCACCATGGCCGCCCGGGCGATCGGCTCCGGCGAGGCCGACGTCGTCCTGGCCGGCGGCTGCGAGTCGATGACCCGCGCGCCCTTCATCCTGCCCCGCCCCGACGAGGCGCTGCCGCACCGCATCGAGACGTACGACACCCGGCTCGGCTGGCGGCTCACCAACCCCCGGATGGAGGAACTGCACGGTGTCCTCGCCATGGGCGAGACCGCCGAGGAGGTCGCCACCCGGTACGGCATCGGCCGCGAGCGCCAGGACGCCTTCGCCCTGCGCAGCCACCAGCTGGCCGCGGCCGCCCGCAAGGACGGGCTCTTCGACGCCGAGCTGATCCCGGTCGAGCGGCCCGACGGCGTGACGGTCCGCCAGGACGAGGGCATCCGCGAGGACTCCAGCCTGGAGAAGCTGGCCCGGCTGAAGCCGGCGTTCCGGGCCGGCGGCACGGTGACGGCGGGCAACGCCTCACCGATGAACGACGGCGCGGCCGGTCTGGTGCTGGTCAGCGAGGAGGCGCTGGGCGACCTCGGGCTCCAGCCGCTCGGCCGGTACGTCGCGGGCGCCTCGGCCGGGGTGCACCCGGACGTGATGGGCATCGGCCCCGTCCCGGCCACCCGCAAGGCGCTCGGGCGGGCCGGCTGGTCGCTCGCCGACCTGGACGAGGCCGAGCTCAACGAGGCCTTCGCCGCCCAGGCCCTCGCCAGCGTCGACCAGCTGGGGATCGACCCCGCCCTGGTCAACCCGACCGGCGGGGCGATCGCCCTGGGCCACCCGCTGGGCGGCTCCGGCGCCCGGATCCTCACCACCCTGCTGCACCGGATGCGCCGTACCGGCGGCCGGCGCGGGCTGGCCACCATGTGCGTGGGCGTCGGGCAGGGCACCGCCGTCCTCGTCGAGAACGTCTGACCCCCTCCAAGGAGCTGCTGTGACTCGTTTTTCAGGCAAGGTCGCCGTCGTCACCGGTGCGGCGCAGGGCATCGGCGCGGCCACCGCGCGGCTGCTGGCACAGGAGGGCGCGGCCGTCGCGGTGGTCGACCTGACCGCCGAGCGGGCCGCCGGGACGGTCGAGGAGATCACCGCCAAGGGCGGGACCGCCCGCGCGTACGGCTGCGACGTGGCCGACTACGACGCCGTGGAGGCGGTATTCGCCGAGGTCGCAGGGGACTTCGGCGGGGTGCACATCCTGGTGAACAACGCCGGGATCACCCGGGACAACCTCTTCTTCAAGATGCCGAAGTCCGACTGGGACACGGTGCTGACGGTCAACCTGACCAGCGCCTACAACTGCAGCCACGTCGCACAGAAGTACATGGTGGCGCAGAAGTACGGCAAGATCGTCTCGCTCAGCTCGCGCTCGGCCCTCGGGAACCGGGGCCAGGCCAACTACGCCGCCGCGAAGGCCGGCATCCAGGGGCTGACCGCCACTCTGGCGATCGAGCTGGGCCCGTTCAACATCAACGTCAACGCCGTCGCCCCCGGGTACATCGCCACCCCCATGACGGCCGCCACGGCCGAGCGGGTCGGCGCCACGGCGGAGGACCACCAGACGGAGGTCGCCGCCCGGACGCCGCTGCGGCGGGTGGGGCAGCCGGAGGAGATCGCCTCCGTCGTGGTCTTCCTGGCCAGCGAGGACGCCTCGTACGTCAGCGGGCAGACCCTGTACGTCAACGGTGGGGCACGCTGAAACCAGGCTGACGATTCGTCAGAATATCGGCCCAGGTGGAGGGTTACTTTCACCTGGGCCGGCCTTTACCTTTTCCCGTGGCCAGGCATGACCATGCCGACGGTACCAAATGACTATGGCATGATCATGCGGCACTCGATGGGATGGCCGGACCACCCGACCTGACCAGGTCGGGCCCTGCGTCCCAAGGAGTCCCATGGGCAGCTCCGCGCCCTCCCGCGCCCTGGCCCTGCTCGCCGTCGGGGCCACCGCCCTGACGGCCGGCACCGTCGCCGTGCCCGTCGTCGGCACCGCCTCCGCCACCGCGCAGCCGGCGGCCGCCGTCCACGTCCGCCCCGCGTCCAGCGGCCACGTCAGCGCCGTCGGGCGGACCGCCCCACTGCCCACCTCGCAGTGCGTCAGCGAGATCGGCATCCACTGCTACTCGCCGCTCCAGTACCGGACCGCCTACAACCTGGACCCGCTCTACAAGGAGGGCATCACCGGCAAGGGCCGCACGATCGTCATCGTCGACTCCTTCGGCTCGCCGACCATCCAGCACGACCTGGAGACCTTCGACAAGCAGTGGGGCATCCCGGACACCCAGGTCGAGGTGGTCAAGTGGGGCAACGTCCCCGTCTTCGACCCCGCCAACCCCGACCACACGGGCTGGGCCGGCGAGACCACCCTCGACGTCGAGTACGCCCACGCCATCGCCCCCGACGCCCACATCATCCTGGTCGAGACGGGCGTCGCCGAGACCGAGGGCACCACCGGCCTGCCCGAGATGATGGACGCCGAGCAGGCCCTGATCAAGGCCGGGCGCGCCGACGTCATCTCGCAGAGCTTCGGGGCCACCGAGAACACCTTCCCCGGGTTCGACAAGGGCGACTTCAAGTCGCTCACCGACCTGCGCTACGCCTTCAAGGAGGCCGCCGCCCACGACGTCACCGTGCTGGCCGCCTCCGGCGACGCGGGTGCCACCGACTCCCAGGCCAACGGCGAGGACCTCTACCCGTACAAGGTCAACTCCTGGCCCTCCTCCGACCCGCTGGTCACCTCCATCGGCGGCACCCAGCTCAGCCTGGACGACGCGGGCAGGCGGACCGCGCCCGACAAGGTCTGGCACGACAAGTACGGCGCGGGCGGCGGCGGGGTCTCCGGCGTCTTCGAGCGCCCCTGGTACCAGGCGGGCGTCGCCTCCGCCACGGGCAACCACCGCGGCACGCCGGACATCAGCATGAGCGCGGCGGTCGACGGCGGCGCCTGGACGTACGAGTCGTACGACCCGGCCTCCGCCGGGTGGCACCTCACCGGCGGCACCAGTGAGGCGACCCCGATCTTCTCCGGCGTCGTCGCGCTCGCCGACCAGCTCGCCGGCCACCGCCTGGGCCAGCTCAACTGGCGCCTCTACGGCCTGAACCTGCTGCCCTCGCAGTGGAGCGGCCTGGTCGACGTGACCACCGGCGACAACTCCTGGGACACCGTCACCGGCTACCAGGCCGGCAAGGGCTACGACCTCGCCAGCGGCCTCGGCACCATCGACGGCGCGCGCTTCGTCCACGCGGTCGCGGGGCGGTAGAGCGGGTTGACGTGAGGAGCGGGGAGGGGGGCGGGGCGGCATACCCCCGCGGACCTGGTGGGGGCGTGCCGGCGGCGGGGCGGCCCGGGGGGGCGCCCGCC